>CALFAM010000161.1 GCA_937948815.1 uncultured bacterium | reverse complement strand
CCGCCTAGCGCATAAGACTGAGGCTGCGGGCCGAAACTACCCGCGATTCTCGAAGTCGGTTCTGTCTTCCTTTGAACAAGGCGGCGCGCGATCTTCGCAGTCGCTCCCACGCCAGGCAAGCCCAGGGGTGAGACTGCCTGGCGTGGGAGCGGCGAGGGCAAGAGAGGGTCAGCCGCTGGTGTGTTCGCAGGTGGCGTTGGCGCGGGCGTCGTCGGTTTCGTAGATCACAACTTCTTGGTTGCGATGGAAGGGTACGGCACTGCGGTGGCGTACGCAGTCGCCTTCGGCCTGTGACCGATTCTTGGTTGGAGATCCGATCCAGCCTTCGCCGTCATGGCACCAGGCTCGCCACCATCCTTCGCGGGTCGTCTCATCATGCATCGCAGGTTCTCCAGAGCGGTTGCCAGGGAGCCCGGGCTCGTGCTCCGACGGAGTGAGCTGGGGCGCGGCCGGGCGTACAGTGTCGTGCTGACTTGCCCGGGAGTGAGGATTCGGCGAAAAACGTTTCAGGTGGTGGGCGTGTTTCCGCTCGGAAGAACAAATGTCAGATTGCATTAGCCCGATTGGGCTCGGCTTGCGCTTCACTCGTAGGAGCAGCGATCCGGTCGTCGCATCGAGAGCATCAACTCGTCGTCATGCTGCTTCACACGCGTCGCACACTGGCGTGCGGTGCCCCCCAGAGAGGAGCCAATCATGTCGACATCCCAGACCGATCTGTTTTCCCGTGCGCTTCGAAGCGCACGACTCCGTCACACTGGATTCCGTCACCCAGGGTTCGGGCGTATGGGCGCGGTGCTCGCGCTCGCGCTGGTCAGCCTGGTCGTTTCGTCGCCCGTCTTTGCAGATGACTTTGATCTGCGCGCCTCGGCTCGTGATGACCAGCGCCTGATGCTGTCGGTGCCCGCTGGCGTCGGTTCCTTCTCTGTGTTGCAGGAGCTGCTCGACGATCAGCACGTCCTGGAAGTTGCCGAGCTCGACGCCGCGGACGGCTTGCTGCGCTTGGCGCCGGTCTCGAAGGTGACAGATGGCGCTTACACAGTTCGTCTCACGATCAGTGGCTCACGCGGCGAGAACGAGGCCGACGACGCGGTGGCGGCGTTCGTCCTGCCGGTGACGGTGATCGAAGGTGTGCCGGCGGCTGCCGGGCAGATCGCGCGCCACGACCTCGAGCCGTCCTACTGGCATCCGTCCGACACGCCGAGTGAGATCGTGCCGGATGCTGACGACAACCAGGCCGTCGCGAGCCTCGCTGGAGCGAACAAAGGGCTGGCTCTTCCGCCGCCAGCCGACCCGACGACGTATCAGAGCTACCCCTGCCACTACATCAGCAACTATGTCTGGAACTACGGTGGCGATGGCGTGCCGGGCGTCTCCGGCCGTGTGCGGTGGCCGTCGTCGACATGCGTCCGTGCCGATGGGCCGCCTGCCAATCGTCCGATGATGATCTTCACCCACGGTCGCGACATGGACCGTTTCGATCACGATTACCTCATGGCCCACCTGGCACGCAACGGCATCGTGACCGTGAGCATCGCCAACGGTCAGTTCGATGGCGGCAGCAACGAAGGGCGCGCGCGCCAGGCGATCTCTTTCCTCAACGGCATGCATGCGTTCTGGGGTTGGTCCCACCGCCTGAACAACCGTGTCGCGTTCGCGGGGCACAGCCGTGGCGGGGAAGCCGCGGTCACGGCCGCGCGCATGCTCGACGACACGCCGGCCCTCGGCCATGAGGCCTACGACGTGCGCGCGGTGGTTTCGATCGCACCGACCGACGGCGGTGGTGGCGACGGTGCCCAGCCGCAGGAGAACCTCCGGGGAAGCATGGCGCGTGGCTTCTTGGGCCTCTACGGCTCCCGTGACGCGGACGTCAAAGGCCTCCCGATCGCACCCTGGCCCACCAGTCCGGAGAAGACGGCGTTCTCGATCTACGATCGCGCTGGCAGCGAGTTCTCGTCGGAAGGCTTCGTTCTCGCTGGCCTTCACATGACCAAGGCCATGGTGTTCGTCGACCGGGCGACCCACAAGGGCTTCATGGATGCCGATGAGTGCGGGAACGACTTCGCCGCCATTTCGTGCGAAGACCATCGCGACACGGCCAAGGCCTACTTCAATGCCTTCCTCCGCTGGCAGGTCTACAACCAGACGCAATACCGTGGCTTCTTCAACGGCCAGTGGAGGCCGGGCGCGATCGCAGGGCTCGATCTGCAGCAGCAGCTCAGCGATGGCGTTCGGCGGGTGATCGACAACTTCGAACAGGGTGGCTGGACGTCGAGCACCATGAACGACTTGGTGCAAAAGAGCGCGCCGGTTGCCGTGTTGGCGGAAGACGAGCTGATCGACATGGATCCGGCAACCCCGCATGAAACGCGCGGCATGCGGATCAAGTGGGACGGCAGTGGCGGTACGCCGTGGGTACGCTGGCGGGTTCCCAACGTCTCACCCTTTGGCATTGGCTCGCTGCGGAACTTCTCGAGCTACAGCCACCTCAGCCTGCGTGTCGGCCAGAACTACAACGACGCATGGAACGTTCCAGCGCAGGCTCAGAACATCCATGTTCGGCTATTCACGAGCGATGGTTGGTCGACCAAGGTGCCGCTTGGCAACTATGGCGATCTCGCCTACCCGACCAACTTCACCATCTTCTTCCCGGACGACTGGAGCAAGACCACAATGGAGACGATCCGCGTGCCACTCTCCGCGTTCGGCAACGCCAACTTGAGCAACGTCAGCTGGGTAGCGCTGTACTTCGATGTCCCGGGGCATGGCAGCGGTTCGGTGCAGATCGACAGCCTCGAGCTGACCCACTGATCATCCGCCCTTTCGGGTTGACGGCGAGCCGAGCTCTCATGGGCTCGGCTTTTCTCGTTGCCCAGATTCCCGTCACGCTGATTCTCGTCGTGCCCTTGACAAAGAAGACCGAAACGGTCCACTATTCGATAGCCCGTTATTGAGATGAAGTCTCAATAAAGTTGGCCGGTTGACACGGATACGCGTCGAGGCCGGCTCAGTGCCTGACCAACGCTTGCCTCGTCAGGATGCGTAGGGGTCCAGCGCGGGCTGAGAGTCGAAGATGGCGGTGACCCGATGATCTCTGGCCGAGTGACGGGTCACCGCCGGTGTTGAACCAAGGCACGGCTTGCGCCGCGCCCCAATGCAAGCGGGGTAGTATCCCATGTGGGATCCCATTCAGGAGCGCTGTGCCTACGGCGCGGCTCACCGATGCTTGGCCGCCCTGGCCGTGCTTCTCACCTTTCCCCTCTCGATCAGTGCGTCTGAGGCAGATGCCGAGGACGGCGCAGACGCGGAACCGGCAGCGGAAGCTACCTATCTCGAGACCGTCACGGTCACATCTACCCGTTCCGAGCAGACGCTCGCGGACACGCCGGGCCATGTCGATGTCGTCGACAAGCAAGAGATCGAGGAGCTTGGGTACACCAACATTGCGGATCTGGTGCGCTTCGCGCCTGGGGTCTACGTCGCCAATGACGTCACCCGGCTGGGCACGAGCGGATTCAACATTCGTGGCATCGGTGGCAACCGCGTCCTGACCCAAGTTGATGGCGTACCGGTCGCTGAGCAGTTCGACTTCGGACCGTTCAGCGTTACCCAATTCAGCCTCGATCTCGACACCCTCGAAAGTGTCGAAGTGGTGCGCAGCGCAGGCTCGGCGCTCTACGGCAGCGATGCCCTGGGTGGGGTCGTGGCGCTCGAGACGCGCAGTCCGAGCAGCTATCTCGGCAGCCGGGGCCAGGTCGTCGGCGTACGCGCCGGTTACGACGGCCGCCGCGATGAGCTCTCCGAGTCCCTGGTCTATGCCCGGGGTGGCTCTCGGCTCGCCGGCTCGATCGTCTACACCCACCGTGACGGCGCCGAGCAGGACAACCAGGGCAACATTCGGTCAGAGGACGGCTCGCGTACCGCGCCGAATCCGATTGACCGCCGGACCGACAATGTCCTGGCCAAGCTGACCCACAACACGGACAGCGGTACGCAGACCGAAGCGACCGTCGAGTGGTTCGATGCACGTACAGACACCGAGGTCTTCAGCTCACGCAGCGGCGGCTCGCCTTTTGGCTCCGCCGTTCTCGACTTTGATGCCCGCGACACGCAGGAGCGCATGCGGCTGAGCCTCGAGCAGAGTCTTGTCCTCTCGACAGCGCTCGCCGACTCGATCTTGTGGCGAATCTACCGCCAGGACGCGGACACCGATCAGGTCACCGACGAGCTGCGGTTGCCGTCGCTGGGCCTGGCGGAGCGCAATGGGCTGGTGGCTTTCGAGCAGGAGACCACCGGTGCCGAGATCGAGGTCCGCAAGGCCTTCGACAAGAAAGGCGACAAGACCCTGACCTACGGCTTGCTCTATCGCCTCGACGACTTCGACCAGCTCCGCAACCGCACGGAGTCCGTGATCGACACGGGCCAGCCCGTGCCGACCTCCTTGGTCTTCCCGACCAAGTACTTCCCCCAGAGTGAAACCGAGGAGCTCGGCCTCTTCGCCCAGGCGGAGCTGCTCTTCGCAAACGGGAAAGTGCGGTTGATCCCGGGTGTCCGCTTCGACAGCTACGACCTCGATTCCGACGAAAGCGACCAGATCTTCCTTGACGGAAATCCCGGGCAGGCACCACCTGCCGACATTTCCGAGGATTCGATTTCGCCCAAGCTCGGCCTCGTCGTGGCTGCCAGTGATCAGATCTCGCTCTTCGGGCAGTATGCGCGCGGATTCCGAGCGCCGCCGATGAGCGCGGTCAACAACGGCTTCACGAATCGCGCGGGCGGCTACCGGACACTCTCGAACCGCGCGCTGGAGCCCGAGACCAGTGACAACTTCGAGGTCGGCATTCGGGGTGCGTACCGTCGCAGCAGCTTCAGCTTGACCGTCTTCCAGAACGACTACCAGGACTTCATCGAGACGGTGTTTCTTGGATTCAACCCTGCGGAGGGGCTCGTCGAGTTCCAGCCGCAGAATGTGACGGACGTAAGCATCGGCGGCGTCGAGTTCGCGGGCGATGTTCGCTTCGGTCGCCACTGGCGCCTGCGCGGTGCGCTCAGCATCGTCGAGGGGGACAACGACACAGCCGAGGAGCCTCTCGAATCCATCCAGCCGTCGACCCTGGTGACCGGTCTGCGCTACCAATCGACGGGTGGTCGCTGGGGAGTTGAAGGTGTTGCCACCTTCGTGGATTCGAAGAGCGCGAGCGACCTGCCGAGCGACTCGAATCAGTTCCAGACGCCGAGCTACGAGGTGGTGGACATCGCGGCCTGGTGGACGGTCCGTGACTGGCTGACCCTCCAGCTCTCGGGCTGGAACCTGGGCGACGAGACCTACTGGGAGTGGACCAACGCACGGGGGCGTTCTGAGGGCGATCCGGTCTTGGATCGCTTCACCAGCTCTGGGCGCAGCGTCGGGCTGCAGGCGCGTTTCAACTTCTAAAGCAACGAACGACTCGGGGAACGATGATGCACGCAAAGAGCCATTACGAGAGAGGCAGGCGCGGCATGCTGGGCCTGCTGATGACCGCATCCCTCACGCTCGCACCGACCACTTGGGCCGATTACCCATCCCTCTCCGAGGGGCTGGCCAGCTTCGGCGGCGCGGTGGCGGGCAACCACCTCTACGTCTACGGAGGCCACGTGGGGAAAACGCACCAACACTCGGTCCAGAATCTCTGGCACCGATTCGCCCGCCTCGATCTCACGCAGCCGGAGCAAGGTTGGCAGGATCTTGGGTCCGCCCGTGGGCTTCAAGGCCTGGCCCTGGTGACCGATGGTGACCGCGTCTGCCGTGTCGGCGGCATGGAGGCCCGCAACGAGATCGACGACGAGGAAGAAGACCTGATCTCGATCGACGAGGTCACCTGCTTCGATCCGTCGATCGGGGCCTGGCAGGCGCTGCCGCCTTTGCCCCAGGCCCGCTCCTCGCACGACGCCGTGATCCACGGCGGCCACCTGTTCGTGATGGGCGGCTGGCAGCTCCGCGGCGCGGGGAAGGAATCCGTTTGGCAAGAGAACATGGCGGTTCTCGACTTGAACGCCGAACCGCTGGCCTGGCGTGAGGTCCCGCAGCCGTTCACGCGGCGCGCGCTGGCTGTGGCCGCCGCGGATGGTCGAGTCGTGGCATTCGGCGGCCTCGGCAAGGAGAACGGCACCAGTCGTACGGTCGACATCTTCGACGTGGCGAGCGAAGCCTGGTCGTCGGGGCCAGACTTGCCAGCGGTCGAGGGGCGTTTGAAGGGCTTCGGTGTCTCGGCCTACGGTGCTGGCGATCGCATCTTCCTTTCGGCAGGTGATGGCGTGATCCATGCCCTGGTCGGCGACCAGTGGCTGGAGCGTCTTGCCAAGCTCGAGACGCCGCGTTTCTTCCACCGTCTCTTGGTGGACGACGAGCAGGCCTACTTCGTGGCCGGCGCCGGCTCCGGTGGTGAAGGCCATCTGGGCGACGTCGAAGCGTTCGCGCTCGCTTCGCTCACGCAGCCAGGCTCGGTTCCCGAGCCGGAGCCGCAACGCAAGGAGGCGCCCGCGGTCGAGACGGTCTCGGCAGCGTCTTCGTGGCCAGGATTCCGCGGCGCGGGTGATGGCCATGCGGATGCCATGGCGCTCCCGATCTCTTGGACCGCGGACGAGGATGTCCCGTGGCAGGTCACGCTTCCTGGCTACGGCCAGTCCGCGCCGGTGATCTGGGGACAGCAGGCCTTCGTGACCTCGGTCCAAGGGCCGAACAAGGAGAAACTGATCCTTTCGGCCTTCGACATCGCGGACGGCACCCTTACCTGGCGCCGTCGATTCTCGGCCAGCCAGGAGGTGGAGAACTCGGAGATGGTCAGCCGCGGCGCGCCGACTCCGGTGGTCGACGGGGAACGCCTGTATGCCTTTTGGGAGAGTGGTGACATGGTCGCCCTCGACCATGACGGCGAGACGCTGTGGAAGCGGTCGCTGACCGATGAGTACGGCATCTTCCAGGGCAACCATGGGGTGGCGAGCTCACCTGTGCTGACCACCGATTCCGTCATCGTACAGATCACGCACGACGGGCCGTCGTACGTGGTGGCCCTGGACAAGGCGACCGGCGAGAACCGTTGGAAGGTCGACCGTCCCGCGAAGGTGACCTGGACCACGCCGGTCGTGGTCGAAGGCGAGACGGGTTCTGAAATCGTGATCAGCGCGCCGGGACGTGTGGAGTGTCTCGATGCATCGACCGGCGAGCAGCGCTGGGTCTTCGAAGGCGTTGAAAAGAATCACATCCCATCCGCTGTGGTGACGGACGATGTGGTGATTGTTGCCAGCTCCGACGCGGGCGACAACCTCGCCTTGCGTCGCGGTGGGCGGGGAGTCTTGGGTGAGGAGCACGTGTTGTGGCGCGCCGAGGGTGTCGCTTCGGGCTTCGGCTCACCGCTGGTGCACGGGGACTGTGTGCTCTTCGCCAACAAGGCAGGGGCGGTCTCGTGCGTGGATCTGCGCTCGGGAGCGACGCGCTGGCGCGAACGCCTCGCGGATGGCTTGTGGGCATCGCCCATCGCCGGTGGCGAGCACGCGTTCTTCTTTGCCAAGAATGGCGAGACTACCGTCTTGCGCCCCGGGCAAGACGGCGCTGAAGTGGTGGCGAGCAACGTGCTCGCGATCGACGGCACCGTCTATGGCGTAGCGCCGACCGAAGGGGCTTTCCTGGTCCGCACCGGACAACGCCTCTTGCGCGTCGGTATGCCGCCACAGTCGCCTGCTCCCGAAGCCACCGAGCAGATCGCGGAGGCCGCCCATGGCGCGCAAGCCGAATAGCCAAGATCCCGCGCGCGGGAGTCGCGGCGCTCGATCAACGGAGCGGTCGCCGAACGGATTCGAGGATGGCCAAGAAGTGGCCGAGGTGTCATGCAAGGGCGGGGGGCGAACGTATCGCCACGGCAAGGGCGAGATCTACCTGTGCAGCGGCTGTGGCTGCTACGAGATCGAGTACGGCAACTTCCGCGTCACCCTCGATGCGCCCGGCCTGGATCTGCTCAGCTCGCTTGTGCGGGAAGGGTATGACGACGTCGGTACGCGCTACGGACCGGAAGAACGCCTCTACCTCAAGCTGAACGACTGCGGCATTCGCCTGGTCGTTCCTGCCGCGGAGATCGAGGATCTATGGTTGCTCTTGAAGGATGGCACTCGCTACCTGCGCCCCGTCAGTCCACCGTCCGAGACCCATCGTATGGCCTGGATTCACTGACCGGAGACGTTCGCCAGCGAGCGAAGCGCGAGCCCTGGGCTCGCGCGGTTCCCGCGAAAAGAAGGCGCCCGGTGCACGGGCTCGTCCTCGGCTTCGTCGTCCTCGTGCTGGTGTTCGGTGGGCTGTACGGCTTGGCCGTCGCGGCTGCGAATGGGCCGAGCTCAGGGCCGCAGGCGGCGACCCAGCGCGGGCTTCCGGAGACGAGCTTCCTGGCACCGGGCTGCGAGCCATAGGTCCCTGGATGGCCGCAGATGGCTCAGGATTGGTCGTCCGTCATGACCTCGCGCGGCTGAATGCGCGCGATCTTGCGCGCCGGCAGGTAGGCGGCGATCAGACACACCGTGGTTGCCAGGACGGTGGCGCCCGCGTAGGTCAGCGGATCGAGCGGCGGAACCTCGAAGAGTAGGTGCCCGATCCATCGTGCCGCGACAATGGCGCCGAGCAGACCGCCCACGACACCGAGCAAAGCGCTCGCGAGACCATCGCGAAGCACCAAGAGCTCGAGCGCCCGCAAAGGCGCGCCGAGCGCGGAACGAATGCCGAGCTCGCGCGAGCGCGCCGCGATCGACCGCGCGGTCACGCCGAAGATGCCAATGACCGCGAGCAGGGTGGCGAGGGTGGCGAAGGTTCCGAGCAAGACGGCCCGAAAGTGAGCGTCCGAAGCAGACTCCTTCATCAGGTTGGTCATCGTTCCCGCTTCGCGAATGGCGATGTTGGGGTGGATGGCAACCAGGCGCTCGCGCAGCGTCGGTAGGACGGTGCTGGGCTCGCCGGTCGTGCGGACGATCAGCTGCATCGTGTGCTGCGCCACCTGGTAGGCCGAGGCGTAGAAGGTGGCGATGGTGTCGTCGCCGAGCGCCTGGTGCAGCACATCACCCACCACGCCGACGATCGTCCAGTCGCGGCCGCGGTAGCGAACCCGTTCACCGATCGGCGATCGGTCGGGCCAGTTCTGCTCGGCCAGCGCTCGGCTGATCACGATCACCGGTTCGGTGTCGCGGTTGTCGCTGACCTGCAGCGAACGACCCTGCAGCAGGGGGATACCGAGCATCTCGAAGTAGCTCGGGTGGACGAACATCGGGAGCTGGGTGGAGCCGACTTCTTCGCCGTCACGAAGGAACGAGAAGCTCTGGGTGCCGTTGCCGCTCGCGAAGGGCAAGCGGCGGGCCGCGCTCGCCGCAACGACCCCCGGCGTACCGGTACTGGCCCGATACACCGCGTCCAAGAAGCGAGTGCGATCGTCTGGTGTCGTTGGTTCTTCGGGTGGCATGCGAAGCTCCAGCGCCGCCAGCTGAGCGGTTCGGAAGCCCGGCTCGACAGCGAAGAGTTGCAGCAGGCTACGCCCGAAGAGCCCAGCGGAAACCAGCAAGACCACGGTCAAGCCGACCTGTGCCGCAACACCCAAGGACTGCAACGGCCGCGCACGCTTGCTGCTGGCGCGTACACGTAGCTTGGCGCCCGCGCCGCGCACCAGGTGGAGCGCGGGAAGCATGCCGAAGACGAGCCCTGTGGCGACACCGGCCACGGCGGCGAAGAGCATGACCCGCCCATCGATGGTGACCGCTTCGAGGCGGGGTAAGGGCGGCGCAACAGCAAGCAGCGCGCTGGTGCCGATGCGTGCAACCCAGAAGCCGAGCCCGGCGCCAGCGAGCCCCAACAGGACGTTCTCCGTCAGAAGCTGGCGGAGGATACGCCGGGGCGGGGCACCGAGTGCGGCTCGCACACTGATCTCGCGCTGCCGGCCGGGTGCCTCGCCGAGCAGCAGCCCCATCACGTTGGTGCAGGCGATGAGCATCAAGAGGCCGGCAGCCGCGAGGAGCACGACCAGTGGCGTGCCATACCCGCGGGTGAGCACGTCCTTGCGCGGAACCACGCGAGCGATCTGGTCGTCCGGCCCGTCGGTCATCAGGGATTGGACCTCGGCCTGCGCTTGTTCGGCCGAGGCGCCCGGCGCCAACCGGGCGATCAGCTCGAACGAGTTGCCGCGGTCGGCACCGTGGTAGCCGAGGGGGAGCCATGCATCGCGAAGTCCTGGGTCGACGTCGCCGCCATTGTCGTGGGTCGCGATCAGATCGCTGGGCAATCGAAAGCGTGGCGGCAAGACGCCGATGATCTCGAAGGCTTCGGCACCGAGGGTGGTCGTCTGCCCGAGCACGCTGGGGTCGCCTCCGAACCGGCGTTGCCAGAGCTCGTGGCTGAGCACCATCAGCCGCGCCGGCTCGCCGGCTGGCGCGACCTCGTTGGAGGCAAAGCCGCGCCCCAGGGGCATGCGGACGCCTAGCATCTCGAAGAGATTGGCGCTGGCCTCGCCAATCGATAGCTCTTCGGCGTTGCCGTCGCCTGTCATGACGGCGACTTCCTGCGCGTGGGCGGCGACTGTCTCGAGCGAGGTGGCGTGGTCGCGCACCTGAAGGTAGTCCCCCCAAGGGAAGTGAATGTGGTCCCAGACGTAGTCGAGGCCGGGTTCCCCTCGCCAGCTCGGCCACGCCTTCCAGATGCTCACGACGGTCGAAGGATCGCGATACGGCAGCTTTTTCAAGAGCACGCCATCGACGACGCTGAACATCGAGGTCGTGCCGCCGACCCCGAGCGCCAGGGCGACGATCGCGAAGGTCGCGAAGACGGGGCGGCGGCGCAGCGAGCGGAGGGCGAAGCGGAGGTCTTGCAGCATCGAGCTCATCAGATCGTCTCCTCTCGTGGTGCGGCGCTCGTGCCGTCGTTTCCCTGGCTCGGCGACGTGGTCGCGGCGCGCGGTGCAGGAACGAAGCGGGCGTTCGAAAACAGGATGCCGGCCATGGAGTACGGCATCGGCCATCGCCTGCAACAACAGCAAGAGTCGCCGGCTCGGCGTCAAGGATCCCTCGCGCAGTCGATCCTCGAACAAGAGGGCGATCTCTCGCCTGACATCGGGGCCGAAACGGGTCGGAATCAGTCGCAGCCAGAATCGAAAGACTCGGACCAGCCATGGACAGTCGGCATTCATTTCGGCATTCACGCTTGGGGAACCTCTCGCGCGACGATCCCGGCTTCTTCCGCGTGACGAAGCAGGGAGCGGAGCCGTGCCGCCTCGGCGGCGGCGACCTGGCTGCCAAGCTCGGTGATGGCAAAGTACTTCCGCCTCGGATCCGTGACATTCGGCGGCGCTTCGATCTGCTCGATCAGGCCGTCGGCCGCGAGTCGCCAGATGCGGCGGTACATGTTCGTAGGCTGGACCGGAGACCACGCCGGTTGTCGCTTCTCGATGGCCTGTACGATGGCGTAGGCATGGGCCGAACCCGCGCTCAGGCTCAGCAGCGTTTGAAACTCCAACGCATGCAGGGGCAAGAAGGAGTGGGCTGTCGTGGGCTGATCTTTCATGCGTCGGGCCAGGTGAAGCCTGGTGTGCAGACATCTTCTATTATCAATCTGATAGTAGTGGGCGCGGATGCGCCTGTCAATCGTCTCGAGCGTTCGGACACACGTTTCCAATGACAGAATCGCGAGGTGGTGATTCGGGCCGTTTGCCTGTGTGACGTGGTCGCACGACGTGGCCGCGGGACCTCGCCCGGTGGCCTGCCCTGACGATCTCAAACGGTGACCCGAGCGAAACGAGGAGTGGCCCTTGGCGAAACCCGCATCAAACCTGGCCGATTCCACACAGGCCGTTGCCCAACGGTTGTTGGCGCTGGAGGGCGTCGGCCGAGATTCACTTGCAACGGCTTTGGTTCCGATCCTGGTGCGGCCGACGCATCTGACCAGCTCGGGCTATCCATTTCTCGAGAAGGATGCCTGGGACGCCTTGCGCGATCGCGTTCCCGTGCTGTTTCGCATGGGCCTCCGCGTGCTGCGTGTGGTCGAAGCGCTGGAACGAGACGCGGCGACAGTCGGGCTCCCCGCGGCGACACGCGAGAGCTTGGAACGGGCTTGTCGTGTTGCCCGCCAGGTGGTGTTGACCGCGTCGATCACCGCGCCGCCAGATCTCTGGTTGCTTCGTCATGTCCTCGGTACGTTTTCCTCGCTCGGGCTGCTCGACCGCCTGATCCGTGGTGAGGCGATCTATCCGAGCCACTGCGAGGTCGTGATCGATGGTCGGACGGCGCGCCTTCGCAGCGACGAGCTGGAGAAGGATCTCCACTTCCTGCTTTCGCGGGGAGTCGTCGAGCAGTACGAGGACAGCTATCGGATCGCCGGCCATCCTCGGGTTCGGAGTCTGTTGGGCGCAGTCGATCCGGCACCCACGGGGCGCTTCGCCGCGGACGTCGGCGGTCGCTCGGGTTTGTGGCGCCAGCTTTTCGGTGGCGAGACCCTGGAAGGGGATGCGCTCGAAGCACTGCTCGAGCATGCATCCTATGCGCGGCCGCGATCGTCGGAGCATCAGAACCACTGGATTCCGACGCTGGAAGAAGTCGAAATCGGCTATCGGCTGGTGCCGATCGTGCTCGGTCTGCGCGCCCAGGAGCGAACCCACGACCTTGCCTGTGGGCGACGCGTGGTGCCGACCGATTGGAGTCTTCGACACCCGGTCTGTGCCGCCGGTGCGCTCGAAGTGCTCACGTCGGCAGGTTGGATGGAGCGTGACGGCGAGGGCTATCGCGTGACGCGATTGGGAGAGCGTGGCTTTGCCCGTGGCCCGGGGCCGTTCGGCATTATCGAGGCCTACCAGCCCTATCTGGCGAATGGTGTCGAGATTCTGGTCAACGGACCGCGGGGGGAGTGGGTGCGTCGGGGCGACAATGTCGGTGCCAGCCAGGACGCCAACCGGCGCACCTTTGCCCAGGCGAACGATGCGCTCGACCGCTTTTGCGCCGACACCGGCTTCTCCTACACCGTATTCATCGAGCATGCGATCGGCCGCGGGGAAGCCACCCGGCAGCGGCTCGAGCGGTCCGGGGACGAGCAGATTCGGTATGTGGGGGCGGATCTCGAAGACGCGGCGATCGATGCGGCAGAGGCGGAGCAGGCGCGCGGCAATCTACCGCGCGACCAGCTCTTCGTGCGCCAGGCCGATATCGGCCAGCCGAAGATCCTGATCGATGCCCTGGTAGCTGCCGATGCGGACCCGGATGGGGCCGTGATGCTGGTGGGTAACGGCTTTCACGAAGTGAGGAATCAGACGGACGAGCGTATGGTCGACGTCTTTCGTGGCTACCACGACGCGGGGATCGTGCTCTTGTTCACGGAAGAGAACGCGCTGGCGATCGACGATCTGCGTGCCACGGCGTGGAACACCTTCCATGCCGGCTTCCGCTACGTGCACGAGAAATCGGGTCAGGGGCTACGCCCGGCCGACGCCCGTCCGCCGGTGCGACTGGGGGCGCCGTTGCGCGCTGCCTGGTCGGCATGCGCCCGGCGGGCCGGCTACGTCCGCGTCCGCGACTACAGCACGCGGACACGCACCATCTACCCTTATACGCCGGAGTCCGGCGTCAACCCGGCGATCAGTGTGAATCACTTCTTCGTGCCATCGGGCCTCGCAGCCCGTCTCGGCCTTTCGGACCCGGCGGACGCGACGAGCTGAGCTGGCGAGCAGGCTACTCGATCAAGCCCTTCTCGGGTGACGAGGCGATGGCGTAGAGCTTCTGGGGAATGCGTCCGGCGTGCGCGGCCAACCAGCCAGCCTCGACGGCCAAACGCATGGCGTAGGCCATCCGCACCGGGTCGTCCGCACAGGCGACGCCCGTGTTCATCAACACGCCATCGGCGCCGAGCTCCATGGCGACCGCGGCGTCCGATGCGGTGCCGACGCCGGCATCGACGATGACCGGGACGTTGGCCTGTTCGATGATGATCTGGAGGTTCGCAGGGTTGCGGATCCCCATGCCAGAGCCGATCGGTGCGCCGAGAGGCATGACCGCCGCGGCGCCGAGATCTTCCAGCTTCTTGCAGGTCACCGGATCGTCGCTGGTGTACGGGAGAACCGTGAATCCCTCATCGACCAACGTCTTGGTCGCGGTGAGTAGCTCGACGTTGTCCGGGAAGAGCGTTTTCTTGTCACCGATCACCTCGAGCTTGACCCAGGTCCAGCCGCCGAGCTCGCGTGCCAGGCGGGCGGTGCGCACGGCCTCGTCAGCGGTGTAGCACCCAGCGGTATTGGGCAAGAAGAGGTAGCGTTCGCGGTCGATGTGATTGACGAACGAAGCTTCGCTGGTGTCCGACAGGTCGACCCGCCGCAGCGCGACGGTCACCACTTCGGTTTGCGCGACCTCGAAGGCCCGCACCATGGTCGGGCTGTCCGGGAACTTGCCGGTGCCGAGGAATAGGCGGGAGCGAAACGTACGATCGGCGATGCGCAGCGGTTCGACCGTGATGGAGCGGTCAGCGTTCGTGTCGGGGTTCACGTCTTGTCTCGAGTCGTTTCTGGCGTCGTTCATGGACTCGTCGCGGGGCGGCTAGCGACTGCGGTCGCCGCCCGAAAGGTAGTACTGCGTCCCCTTGTGCGGCTTGCGGAGCTGACGGATCAGCTCTTCGAAATCGTCCGGCCGCTCGGGGAAGTTGAGATTGCGCGTGTCGACGACCAGCACCGGTGACCGACTGTAGTGGTGGTAGTAGTGGTTATAGGCGTCGAGAAGCTCGCTGAGGTAGCTTCGCGAGATGCTGCGCTCGAAGCTTCGTGCCCGCTTCTTGATGCGGGCCATGCAGGTCTCGACGTCGGCCACCAGGTAGAGAACCAGATCCGGCGTCGGCGTCTGCTCCTCGAGCATGGCGTAGAGCCGGTCATAGATCAGCAGCTCGTCGTCCGACAGATTCAGGTAGGCGAAGATGCGGTCTTTCTGAAACGGATAGTCCGCGATCACCAGGCGCTGAAACAGCTCGCGCTGGATGATCTCGCGCTGCTGCTGGAATCGCGAGAGCAGAAAGTAGAGCTGCGTCTGGAAGGCACCACCGGGGCGGTCTTTGTAGAACTTGTCGAGGAATGGGTTCTCGACGTCCTCGAGAACTTTGACGCCCTCGAAGCGCCGGGTCAGCATGTCGACCAGGGTGGTCTTGCCGACGCCGATCGGGCCATCGACCGCCAAGTAATTGATGGGTAGAGAGTCGCTCACGAGAGATCCGTCTGGCCGTTGGCGGCTCGTCCATGCCGCGATCACGGTCGGGCGGGGAGTATAGCGTTTCGTGACCGGCTTAGGTTGTGGCGAAGAGGGCCGGAACTTGGCCGGTGCCGATGGTAGGATCCGCAGTCCATGTCCGGCGTGCTGCATTCCTGCTGGCACGATACGGGCGACCCCTCGAAATCAGTCAGTCTGCGGAGGATGCGAACGGTGTCACCTTGGTGGTTGGGAGCGAGCAACGACGACGATTCAGCGACCAAGCCGGCGTCCGAGGAGCCCCAGGCTCAGCAGGCATCCGATGACCGCGGTCCACGGCGCGGGAAGGGCGAACCGGCGAACCGGGCCGCCCGCTCGGCGCGTGCCGAGCCCGCGGTCACCGAGACCGTGGAGGCGGCCCGGGCGACCGAGTCGACAGGTGAGGAAGAGGCCGGAAATGCGGAGCCCGCGGCATCGACACGCCGCCGCCGAGGTGGGCGCCGCCGTCGTCGACCTCAGCGGGCGCAGCCGAGCGAGGCGAGTGTCGAGCAGCTGCCCGCCTCGGAAGGCAAGCAGGCTGATCCGGCAACGACCGCCGGAGGCTCGAAGGCGTCCAAGGAATCGGAGTCCGCGGATCCGGAGGTGGCGTCTTGGACAAAGGCATCGCGGAGCGCGGGCTCTCGGCCCGACGGTGCGCGCGAGATCACGAGTTGGAACAGCGCGCCGCCGAAACCTGAAGGCGAAGGCCAGCCCAAGCGCAAGCCGGAGCCCGAGGCCGAACCCGCGCAGGAGCGGTCCGAGGCTGAGGTTCGTCCCAAGGCTGATCGTCGCCACAAGGCTGAGGTCCGTCCCAAGTCTGAGGTTCGTCCAGAGTCTAAGCGCCGGCCCAAGTCTGAGGTTCGTCCCAAGGCTGAGCAGCCACCGGACCGCGATGAACGATCTGCTCAGGATTCGCCGCCGGCCGAACGGAAAACGCCTGGATCGCACGGCGGTGACCAGCGTGCCGCGCGCAAAGCGGCGCCCGTGGTCTCAGAAGCCGGCCTTTCGGCCCCAAGATCGCCGGTGGCGGAGGCCTCTCTGCCGGCCGACTGTGACCTCCCGAAGGCGCCGTTCGGACACCGCACGGTCGAGCATGACTCGGCGCCCGTCGCGACGACGTCCAGTGCGGCCGAGACATCAGAGGCGCGAATTGCGATGTTCTGTGATCTCGAGAACATCGCAATCGGCGTCCGGGACTCGGACTTCAAGAAGTTCGATATCGGGTTGCTGCTCGAGCGTGTCCTCGAGAAGGGCAAGATCATCGTCAAGCGGGCCTATGCGGACTGGGAGCGATTCGGCGACTACAAGCGCGGATTCCACGAGGCGGCGATCGAGCTGATCGACATCCCGCAGAAGTTCTACGCGGGCAAGAACAGCGCAGACATCAAGCTCGTGGTCGATGCGATGGACTTCTGCTACAGCAAGCCCCATCTCGACACGTTCGTCATCGTGTCGGGCGACAGTGATTTCTCGCCGCTGGTCTCGAAGCTCAAAGAGAACAACAAGTACGTGATCGGCATCGGCGTCAAGAACTCGTCGTCGAACCTGCTGATCGACAACTGTGATGAGTTCATTTACTACGAAGACATGTGGCGCGACGTGCAGCGCGTGCCGCGTCTCGATCACCTCTCGCCCAAGGATGCCGAAGTCTTCGGCCTGATGATCGAGGCCATCGTCGCGCTCGTACGCGAGAACAAGGAAGTTCTCTGGGGCTCGATGATCAAGCAGACCATGAAGCGCAAGCGGCCATCGTTCAACGAGGGCTACTACGGCTACGACAGCTTCTCGGAGCTGCTCCAGGATGCACGAGACAAGCAGGTCGTGGTGCTGGCGCGAGACCGACGCTCGGGGAGCTATGTCGTGACCGGTTTCCCGGCGCCCCCAGCCCACCACTGAACGGCTACACCCTCGCGGGTCGCAGGCCCAGCCGGCCTGCGGCTGTCCGCTCCCAAAGCGCCGAGCGCGGCGACGGCGCCAACACCAGCGCTGGCTCCAGACGCGAACGATCGTCAGCCTTTCAGGCGTGTGCGAAGGGGATGCGGCTGTGCACGGTCGTGTCGTCGGGGCCGTTTCCGGGATCGCCGTTCGCGATGCGGCGCAGCGCAGCAAAGGCGATCATGGCGGCGTTGTCACCGGAGAACACCAGCGGCACCAGCCGTAGGGGAATCTGGCGCTGCTCGGCCCAGGTGGCGAGGCGGCGGCGGAGCAGGCGGTTGGCGGCGGCGCCTCCCGATACGGCCAGCGTGCCGAGTGGCTTGCGGGCAGCGAGGCGGCCGAGCCGGTCGAGGATTTGACGAACCGCCGCATCGCGAAACGAAGCCGCGAGGTCACAGACTGCGGCCGGCACAGCGTCCAGATCGTCCCAAACCGCGTGTGCCGGAACCGTGCCAGCGGCCTCGAGCGCTTCGAGGGCGCGGACTGCCTGTGTCTTGAGTCCCGAATACGAGAAGAAAAGCTCGTCGCGCCCCCGCACATTGAAGCGCAGCCGTGATGCGTCGCCCCGCTCGGCCAGAAGGTCGACCTTCGGGCCTTGGGGGTAGGCGAGGCCGAGCCGCTTGCCAACCTTGTCGAAGGCCTCGCCGAACGCATCGTCTCGCGTCTCCGCCATGCTGGTGATGGCGCTGCCCGAGACGTCGAGCATGGAGGTGTGGCCGCCCGAGACGACCAGCGCTGTGAGTTGCTCGGGTACCGGGTCGGCCGGCCCTTCCTCGCGCAGAAAGGGCGAGTAGACGTGGCCTTCCAGGTGGTGCATGCCGTAGAACGGCCGGTCGAGACCCCAGGCAATCGCGCGTCCGACGGATAGCCCTACCAGCAAGCTGCCGGTGAGGCCCGGGCCGCGGGTTGCCGCCACCGCTCCCACGTCGTGGAGCGTGCAACCGGCCGTGGCCAGGGCTTCTTGTGAGACCGCGGGCCAGTTGCGCAGATGTTCGCGCGAAGCAATCTCGGGGACCACGCCGCCGTAGGGTCGGTGACTGGCGAGCTGACTGGAGACCTTGGAGGCGAGCACTGCGCCGCGCGCATCGAGGATCGCGCAACCCGTGTCGTCACAAGAGGATTCGATGCCGAGAACGAGATTCTGCGGAGGCGCCATGGGGGGATTCTATCCGTGGCTCGCTGTGGAGCGCGGTCGACGCGAAACGGCCGGCGGGGACTGCGAAGTCCCGCACCGGCCGCCGCCTTCCTCGAGATGGATGTTCTCGATCGGAGGTCTTCATCCGGAACGTCGGCTACTGATCGTCCTCGTGGCGGTGCTTCTCGATGACCTTGACGCGCACGTTGCCCTCGCCGTGACCGCTGCGCAAGGCTTCGAGGATCTCCTCACGCTTGGCCTCGTCGAGGTTGTCCAGGGCGCCGGACGCGAGGAGCTTCTCGATGGCCCCCTCCCCTCCACCGTTGAAGCGAAAGACCTTCATGCCTTCGCCTTCACCTTCACTCGAGAGCCACACGTTGGCATGGCCGCCGACAATGTGCTGCTCACCCTCTCCGCTGATGAACACCATCGAGTGGGCACCTTCACCATGCTCGTGATGGTCCTCTTCGTGCAGGATGTGCACGTTCTTGCGCACGATCACGTTGTGCGTGCAGTCGTCGTCTGATTCCTCGCAGTGGTGGTCGACCGAGAAGGCGTAGGCGTGGTCGCCCGTCTTGACGATGATCGGCTCGTCGCGGCCTTCGACATCGATCTCGAATCCCTCTTCGGTGCGCAGCGCCACGATCTCCTTGCCACTCTCGGAGAAGAGCTGCTCGGATTCGCCGACCTCGAGGTGAGAGAGATCCAGCTCGACCATCTCGTCATCGGCGAGGATCTTCAGCTTGACCTGTCGGTCGATGTCAGGCTCGCCTGCCGTGGCGACGAGGGCGAAGGCAGAGAGTGCGAGGAGGGCCAGCAACAGGCCAGACTTGAGCAGGCTGGACTTGGGCGAGCTCTGCGCGATCGTAGCGTCGGTGTTCATGATGTCTCCAGTTCGAATGAAATGGGTGAAGTCGATCCTTGTGTCGTGGCTTCGTTGGAAAGCCGATTGAGCAATGGGTGTGCCAGGTGTGGCCAGGACGGAGCGACCAAGGCGGAACTGCGCGCGGAAGGTCATTCCGCGGGTGATGCGTGCTCGAGGGACGCAGAACGATCTCCTGAAATGAGGAGGTGTTTGCTGAAATCGGGCGTCGCGGCGTGCTGAGGGGCCGCGGTTGGCCATGCCGCACGCGACGGCCATCAACCGCCGTTGGGGACGAGGTCGTATTTCTCGAGACGGTAGAGGAAGGCCTTGTACGGCAGCTCCAGAAGGCGCGCGGCGCGCGCTCGGTTGCCGCCCGCCACGTTCAGGGCTTGGGCCAGGCACGAACGCTCGTGTGCTTCCCACGACATGCCCCCGGGAGGAAGCTGAAACCCGATCTCTTCCGCCGGAGCGGGGAGCAAGGTCGCGGGAAGGTCGTTCGCGGAGACGACGCCTCCCTCGGAAAGCAGCACCAGCCGCTCGACGGCATTGCCGAGCTCACGCACATTGCCCGGCCAAGGGTAGTCGATCAGCTGTTTGAGAACGTGGGCCGGGAACGGGTCGACCGCCATGCCGTGCCGACGCGCCGCGCGGTCCGCGAAGTGGTCGACGAGCCGGGGGATATCCTCCCGCCGTTCGCGCAGGGGCGGCATGCGCAGCGGCACCACATTGAGCCGATAGTAGAGGTCCTCGCGGAAGGCACCGCGCTGCACCTCGGCGCCCAGGTCGCGGTTGCTGGCGGCGATGATCCGAACGTCTACCGGTCGCTCCTGGTGGGCGCCGACCCGCGTCACCCGGCTTTCCTGGAGGGCGCGCAAGAGCTTGGGCTGTACGGCCAGTGGCAGCTCGCCAACCTCGTCGAGAAAGAGTGTGCCTCCATGTGCAGCCTCGAACGAGCCTGCACGAGCGCGGTCCGCGCCGGTGAATGCGCCTTTCTCGACGCCGAAGAACTCTGACTCGATCAGCGTCTCCGGGATGGCTGCGCAGTTGACGGCGACGAACGGCATGCTCGATCGTTTGGAGAGGGCGTGCAGGGCGCGGGCTGCGAGCTCCTTGCCGGTGCCACTCTCGCCGCCGAGCAGCACGGTAGCGGCGGTCCCGGCAAGCTTCTCGACCCGCCGAAAGACCGTTTGCATGGAGGGTGCGCTGCCGACCAGGTCGACGAGACGGTCGCGCTCACCGAGTGCTTCGGAGAGGCGGCGATTCTCGTCTTCGAGGTGGCGTGCGCGCAGTGCCTTCTCGAGGGCGAGCACGAGCGCCTGACGTTCGAAGGGCTTCGCAAGGTAGTCGTCAGCGCCTGCTCGCACGGCATCGACCGCCCGGGCGATGGTGCCGTAGGCCGTGACCATGATGAATGCCGCGCCTGGGGCGTGCTCGCGGGTGGCCGTGAGCACGTCGAGCCCATTGCCGTCCGTCAGCCGCCAGTCGCTGACCACGACGTCTACCGGGCGTTTTGATCGTGGGGAGCCGGTGGCCTGCGACGGGCCCGCTCGGCGGGAGGCGGTCGCGGCATCGCTGGGTGCGAGGATTTCTTGGCTAGCCGCGACACCGTCGGCTTCGCTGACTTCGTAGCCTTGGCCGCGCAGAATGTTGGCCACCAAGAATCGCTGGTCCGGCTCATCCTCTACGACGAGCACGTGATGCGTGGTGGTAGTCGAAGCGTCGAATTCCGTTCGATCGCGTCCTGTGCGATCCCGCATCGTCTTCATGGATTCCTTTCGACCGGGGACTGAGGGCCTTCTTGGCGGGGGCCGAGGGTGAGCACGGCGACAGTACCGCCGTCCGGGCGCGGATCGATTCGAAGGCTGCCGCCGTAGCGAGTGGTGGCCATGCGGTGAGCGAGGAACAAGCCCATGCCCGAGCCGTGTGATTTGGTGGTCTGATGGGGTGTAAACAGGCGCGCCTTGACCGACTCGGGCAGGCCGGCGCCGCGGTCGGCCACCGTCACCGTGACGTTGTCTTCCTGTTGTGGCGGGGTGGCCGCGAGGACGGTCACGTGTACCGTCTCGCTGCCGGGGCTGGCTTCGACTGCGTTGACCACCAAGGCCTGCATCACGGCGCGCACCTCGGGCGCGATCGCGAAGATCGGTGCCGGATCCGGCGCGTCGACCTCGACCAGGACCTTCCGGCCAGCATCTTGGAGGGCTTCGAGCGCCACATCACGCGCCAACTCGGCGAGATCCACGCGCTCTACCTCGCCGCCGTGGCTCGCGAGGGCGAGGAAAGAGCGGATACTGTGGTCAGCGCGGCGAATCTGCCGGCGCGCGCCGGCCACCAGCTGGTTCGTGCCTTCGTCCTCCACATCGCCTTGCTGAGCCCGCGCGGCGATCTCTTCGAGCGACAGGCCGAGTGCGTTGAGAGGATTGCGCAACGTGTGGGCGAGGCCGCGCGCGATATCGCCGATCTCGCCGAGGTGTTGGCTGGCCGCGAGCTCGCGGTGGGCGCGATCGAGGGAGGCCAGCCGGTCAGACATGCGATTGAAGGCAGCGATCGCCTGCCCGACATCGGGGTCAGCTCGCGTCGCCTCGATCTGCGTGCCGAGCGCCCCTCGCCCAACCTGCTCGGCTGCGGCCGATAGCTGCCGCAGCGGCGCGCTGACCCGATGAGCGACGAATGCAGCGGCCAGCAGACCGAGCATCAGAAAGGCTCCAGAGCCGAGCATCAAGCGCTGGGAAAGACGATCGATACGCTGCTGCACGCCACCGTCTCGAATCGGAATCAACTGTACGGATCCGTCGCCTTCGCGCGCTGCAGCGCGGCCCAGGGCCCTGGCGCCGCGGGGGCCGCCCGCTTCGACCAGCGTTGGTGGGGGCTTGGACTGGCGGGCCGCGCTATCAGCGGCCGCGCCGCCCGTTGCCACGACCTCCGTCACCGCGTCGTCGGGAATCCAGGTGTTCAGGTGCAGTGCGAGATGGCGGTCGACTCCGCCGTGCGCTTCATGCGCGTTGCTGGTGTGGGTGCTGTGGCTGTCCGCGAACATGAAAACGGCATCCGCAGCCCGCGCGCAGTCCCGGTCGTCCTCGGGGCAGTTGACCGATCGGCTGATGTCGAACGAGTAGGTCATCACCTGGTGCCGGCCGCTCTCGTCGTCTGTGAAGATCTGGCGATCGACCCAGTGGGCTGATTCGGAATCGGCGTCCCCGGGGGGAATGGCGAGATCGCGCGGTGCATGGCCGTGCGGGTGCTCCTCGGTGCGCGTAGCGGTTCGTTGGCGAAAGAAGACCACGTGCTCGTCGTCACCGCTGACGGGACCGCGCCGGATCACCTTCCGCACCACGCGCAGGCGCCGACAATCCGGATCGTCTTCGGCACAGTGCGGGCGGGTGGCGGCCGGCGTGGCGATGGCCTGGCTGCCCGGGCTGACGCTCGCGATCAGGACCTCTGCCACGGAGTTTCCGATCTGAAGGGCCACGGAGTCGACTTCCTCCGCCAGCTCGTCGGTCAGGCTGCGGACCCACCACCATTGGGCCAGGACCAGTAGCGAGACCATGCTGGCGATCATCAGGAACAGGCGTACGCGAAGGCTCATGAGTGGTTCCCAGGTCGAGGTGACGATACCGAGGCTATCGGATGCTGGCTGCGGGAGCATGCATCCTTCTGCGCCGAGCCGGACGCCATTTGCCAGGCTCGATCTGCCAAGCTCGCTGCAAGGCGCGTGCCGTTAGCGGCCCCCCACCACGGAGCTGGCCGGTATACCATGGTCGGCCGAAATCTCGTAGGAGGACGAATGACCCGTTTGATCACGCTCGACGATCTCGACCCCAGCACGTTGCGCGGCGCCCGCGTTTTCATGCGCGTTGATTTCAACGTCCCGCTCGAAGGCGGACAGGTTGCCGACACCTCGCGTATCGAAGCCGCTTTGCCGACCATTCGTGAGTTGGTGGCGGCGCGGGCGAAAGTCGTTCTCGGCTCGCATTGCGGACGTCCCAAGGGCAAGGTCGATCCCGCGCTCAGCTTGCGGCCCGTCGCCTCCAAGCTTTGGGAGCTACTCGAATCGTCGGTTCGATTCGCCGAGGACTCGGTCGGTCCTGCGGCGGAACGGGTCGTGGCGGAGCTGGGAGACGGCGACGTCTGCCTGCTCGAGAATCTGCGCTTTCACGCAGGCGAGAAAGCCAATGATCCGGCGTTCGCAGAGCAGCTTGCCGCGCTCGCCGACGTCTTCGTTGGTGATGCCTTCGGCGCAGCGCACCGTGCACATGCCTCCGTGGTGGGGGTTGCCGAGCGGGTGAAAGAACGGGCAGCTGGGCGGCTCATGGCCCGCGAGATCGAGGCGCTGGGAGGTCTGCTGAACGAGCCCCGGACGCCGTTCGTCGGCATACTCGGTGGCGCCAAGATCGACGGAAAGATCGAGACGCTGCAGAATCTCCTCCCTCGGCTCGATACCTTGCTGCTCGGTGGCGGCATGGCGAATACCTTCCTCGCCGCTCGTGGTCACGACCTGGGGCGCTCGCTGGTCGAAGCGGATCGAATCGACACCGCCCGGGAGATTCTCGCAGCCGCGGAGGCCGCGCATACTGAGGTGCTGCTGCCGCAGGATCTGGTGGTCACCGACGATCTCTCCGAGCCCAAACAGATCGAGACCGTCGCGCCTGATGCGGTAGGTCCGGACATGATGGCGGTCGACGTCGGGCAGTGGACCCGCCGGGCCTTCGTGGCTGCCTGCCAAGGGGCGGCAACCCTCTTCTGGAACGGCCCACTCGGCGTGTTCGAGAAGCCCCCATTCGATGCCGGGACCAACACCGTGGCCGATGGGCTCGCTGACTGCCAAGGCTTTACGGTCATCGGCGGCGGCGAAACCGTCGCTGCGGTTCGCCGCGCCGGGGTTGATCAGGCTGTTGGCCACGTGTCGACCGGTGGGGGGGCGTCACTCGAGCTGCTCGCGGGCAAGCACCTACCCGGCGTCGCCGTATTGGAGAAAGCAGAATGAACCCATCGATGCGTCGGCCGCTGGTCGCGGCGAATTGGAAAATGCACCTCGTGCGTGCCGAGGCCCGCACCTTCTGTCGAACCCTGGTCGGCGAGCTCGGCGCACCGCCTGCCGAGGTCGTGGTCTTTCCGTCGTTTCCGCTGATCGATTCGGTGGTGGACGGTCTGGCCGGGATGCCGGTCGCGGTCGGCGGGCAGGATCTTCATCCGCGTGCTTCCGGTGCACACACTGGCGACGTTTCCGCGCAGCAGCTCGCCGACGCAGGCTGTACCTGGGTGCTTTGTGGCCACAGCGAGCGGCGAGCAGACCATGCCGAGGACGATGCGCTGGTCGCGGCGAAGGCCCATGCCGCGCGTGCCGCGGATCTCGTGCCGTTGATCTGTGTCGGCGAGACAGGGGAGCAGCGCAAGGCCGGCAAGACGTTCGCCGTCCTGGAGCGGCAGTTGGCCGCGGTGCTGGGATCGGAACACGGTGAGCTGGACCGTTTCGATCTAGCCTATGAGCCCGTTTGGGCGATCGGCACCGGCGAGACCGCGACACCAGAAATCGCCCAGGAAGCGCATGCGTTCATCCGGTCGGAGCTGGCGCGAAGATTGGGGGACGAGCGTGGCGAGTCGATTCGCATAGCCTATGGGGGTTCCGTGAAACCCGCCAACGCTGCCTCGCTGGGCGCGGCACCGGACATCGACGGTTTCCTGGTTGGCGGCGCAAGCCTTGACGCAGAATCATTCTCGGGTATCATTGCCGCCTGCGGCGCGCGGACGTAGATCCGCGACGCCGTTTTCTTGTCTCCGGAGGACGCAATGATCCTGGTACTTTTTTACATCGTCCACGTCATCATTTCGCTTTTCCTGATCGGCGTCGTGCTGCTGCAGCAAGGAAAAGGGGCCGACCTCTCCGTTTTCGGAGGTGGTAGCACGATGACGGCGTTCGGCTCACGCAGCGCCACGAACATCCTCCACCGCCTGACGGTCGGAGCGTTTATCGCCTTCATGGTGACGACGCTATCGATCGGCGTTCTGCAGCGCAGCAATGACGGCAGCACGGTGATGGCCGATGTGCCGGCTACGGATGTCGCGGCCGATGGTGAGGCCACCAGTCAGCCTGCGGCCGACGCGGCTGCCGACACCTCGGGTGAGCTCACGGATGGCGCCAGCGGCGATTCCGCGGACCTTCCGGCTGCGACAGACGACGCGGCGACGGCAAACGATTCAGCAGCTGCCGAGGCCGGAGAAGCCGCCTCGGAAGGCGACACGACGCCCGAGGGTGACGCCGCGGCCAGTACCCCTGAGGGGGGCAGCGACAGCTAGTACGGCAGGCCCGCTGTGGCGCATGATCATCGCGCAGAAAGATCACTTCGAGCAGCGCGGATCGTGTGGCATACACGCCAGGCTTGTACTAGAATCCCGATTCGGGCGAAAGCTCCTAGCCGAAGTGGCGGAATTGGTAGACGCGCACGGTTGAGGGCCGTGTGGAGCAATCCATGCCGGTTCGAGTCCGGCCTTCGGCACCACCCTTCCTGATTTCATTTGATATCGATCGCGACGCTTCGGGTCCGGTCGTTTGGTTTGCAAGCAACCAGTAGGGCACTGTCGCCAGTAAGGCACAGTCGCAGGTGCATTCGGCGCAGCTTCGGTAGACTGCGGCGGATGTCCCTGTTTGTGATCGCGCTGCATGTGTAAGCAGCGAGGCGATCACAAACAGGGGGTTGCTTGTCTGAATCGCCGTGTGGCGTATGTGTGATCTCGTCCAACAAACGGGCGAGGTGGGATGTGTCACGGGAGGTCGATGTGGAACAACTCCAGGGTACGGTCAAGTGGTACAGCTTGGCCAAGGGTTACGGATTCATCACGCCGGATGATGGTGGCGATGACGTCTTCATTCACCACTCTTCGATTCCGGATGAAAAGGTGCGCCCCTTGCAGCAGGGTGAGCGGGTCGGCTACGAGCTCGCGAACGGCCCACGAGGCGCGCGGGCCGAGAAGATCCTTCGTCTCTGAGTGCAGGAGTAGGCGTCGGTGAGCGCATCGCTTCCCGGCGTGCTGGTCGGTGTCGTGCTCGCCGGAGGCGAGTCTCGGCGCATGGGGCGCGACAAGGCCTTGCTATGCCTGCCTGCGGGGGCAAGCTCTGAAAGCGCGCCCGGCGAGCCGTTGGCTGCTGCTGCGGCGAGGCGGTTGGGAGATGTCGTCACGTCCGTGGTCATTAGCGACCGCGGACGCGCGCTGTTGCCTGGCTTCCGGTCGATCGAGGATGCGGGCAGCAGTGCCGCGCCGGTCAAGGGGCCGGCAGCCGGGCTCCTGGGCGCTGCGCGTCAGTTTCCCGGGCATGCGCTCTTGGTGCTCGCATGCGATCTGCCGGCGGTCCCCACCTCGCTGCTCGCGATGATCGCGGCCGTCGCGCCTGAGGCTGACTTGGTCGTGCCGCGGCACGGCGCGGGCCAGCTGGAGCCGCTTTGTGCCCGCTGGGGGCCAGCGGCGCTCGACCGCCTTGCCGGACGTGCGCGGGAGGGCCGATTCGCGCTTCACCCCGTGGCATCGACGGGCGGTCTGAGCACCCACTTCATCGACGAACGGGCGCTGAGAACGATCGGCGATCCGGCGACCATGTTACGCAACGTCAACTCTCCAGAGGATCTGGACGCGTTGCGGGAGCCGTATAGCTCCTGACACGGGACGGGCTCCCTTGCTCGGCTACGAGTCAGGCGGTAAGATCGATGCCGTTCTGCGGCATGGCCCTGGAGTCCGAGCATGGCGAGCTCGGACTCCGTGAGCAACGGCCTTATCAGCGTGCAGGCTTCGCCAGCTCGGTGCCAGGGGGCGCTGAGCACGGCGGCAGCGTCTGTCATTTCCCCATGCAATAAAGCGCGCCCGCGAGGCGCGATCGTCAGCTAGGAGCGTACGGTAATGGACAAGGCCAAGCTCATCCTCGATGGCCAGGAGTACGAGCTTCCGGTAACGCGAGGGCCCGAAGGCGAGGTCGGCATCGATATCGGCAAGCTGCGCAAGGAGAGTCGTGCAATCACGCTCGACTATGGATACGCCAACACGGGAAGCTGCGAGAGCAGCATCACCTTCATCGACGGCGAGAACGGCATCCTGCGCTACCGCGGGTACCCGATCGAGCAGGTCGCCGAGCATGCCGACTTCGTGGAGGTTTGCTACCTGCTGGTGAACGGCGAGCTGCCGAATGCGGACGAGCTGGCGGCGTTCAAGCACGAGCTGACGTACCACAGCATGATCCACGAAGACATGAAGAAGTTCTTCGAGGGGTACCTACCGACCGCGCACCCGATGGCGATTCTGTCTTCGATGATCGCCTCGCTCTCCACCTACTATCCACACGCCAACGAGCGGGTGGCGCTCAACATCATCCGGCTACTCGCCAAGGCGCCGACGCTGGCTGCTTTCTCGTTCAAGAAGGCCATCGGTCAGCCGTTCATCTACCCACGCAACGACCTCTCCTACACCGGGAACTTCCTCAACATGATGTTCGCAGTGCCGGCCGAGCCCTACCAGCTCTCTCCGACACTCGAGCGTGCGCTCAATCTCCTGCTCATCCTGCACGCTGACCATGAGCAGAACTGCAGCACTTCGACGGTGCGCATGGTGGGATCGAGCGACGCGAATCTCTTCGCCTCGATTTCGGCGGGTGTCTGTGCCCTCTGGGGCCCGCTTCACGGCGGCGCCAACCAGCGCGTCATGGACATGCTCAAGATGATCCACGACGACGGTGGCGACGTCGACAAGTACGTCGAGAAGGCGAAGAACCGCGAGTTCCGCCTGATGGGCTTCGGCCACCGGGTCTACAAGAACTTCGACCCACGTGCCACGATCCTCAAGAAGGCCGCAGACGAAGTCCTCGAGGAGCTCGGCATCAACGACCCTCTGCTCGAGATTGCCAAGCGCCTGGAGGAGGTCGCGCTCAGGGACGAATTCTTCGTCTCACGCAACCTCTACCCGAATGTCGATTTCTACAGCGGGCTGATCTACAGCGCGATGGGGATCCCGACCAAGATGTTCACGGTGATGTTCGCGCTCGGGCGCATGCCCGGCTGGCTCGCGCATTGGAAAGAGAACCGCGGCAATCCCAAGACGCGCATCAACCGGCCTCGTCAGATCTACACGGGTGAAGGGGCGCGCGACTTCAAGGAAATCGCCGACCGCTAGCGAGCACGCCGGTCGCCGCGTCCCGGAACGCCCAGGGACCCGGCGACCCCAACCGCGCAGGCCCTCGTCGAGCCGGCGCGGTCCTACGGCTGGTCATTCGGTCCGGCTTACGACTGACTGACTAGCGGATCTGGGGCAGCTCGAGCCAACGAAAGTCCGACCGGATCGGTTGGCTGACGCCGTTCCCCAGAAGAACGAGGGCCGAAGGCGACGGCTTCAGGGAAGCCAGACGCATCCGCCCCTCGTTGATCCCGATAATCGTCACAGTCACGGCCAAGGGCTCGGCGTCGATGCCGAGCTCGGTAACGGCAACCACGGCAACGATTCCGCGTGGCTCACGGGCATTGCGCTGGTCGACGAGGACGGGGTCACGCTTGCCGCGCGGCGCCAGGGGCATCATGATCGCCATGGCCTTGTCGCGGAGGTAGATCGAAGCGACCGGCGCTTCGATGCCAGGAAACGAGAGAATCACCGGCCAGCCATCTCCGCCCGGTCCGGCGCCCAAGCCGCGGCGCACGGGCCCGAGCTCCACCCAGGCATTGCTGGCGCCGTGCTCCCGGAGAATTTCGACCGCGCGGTCGACGACGAATCCGCGCAGCCACCCGCGCAGATCGAGCGCGCTGCCTTCGGCGACCGAAAGCGAGGTGGGGGTAGCCGCCGAGCCGTCGGGGTTCGTGGGCTCAGCTCCGGCA
Source organism: uncultured bacterium (assembly GCA_937948815.1). Classification (GTDB taxonomy): domain Bacteria; phylum Acidobacteriota; class Thermoanaerobaculia; order Multivoradales; family J023; genus J023. Next base: position 32,533 of record CALFAM010000161.1, on the reverse strand, counting down.
ACCGCTGGCGCGAAGGCCTCTGTGCTGGCGGCCAGACGAAGATTCTGGCACTGGGCGCTGTTGAGCGCCTTGGCAACGTCAGGAATCTCCGTCCGTTGGCTCTGGTCGCCGGTCGGGTTGCGCTGCGCGGCAAGCAGGCCAGCCAAAGGACCAAAGGCGCCGTTCGACCACAGGCAGAAATGCTGAGCACGCAGGGCGAGGCCAGCGAAACGCGGATCGACGACCAGTGGCTCGGCGCCTGGCTCGATGGTCACCTGGCTGGCGCCTGGCCCTTCGACCATCGCCAGGACGGCGGTCATCTCGGCAAATGCGGCCTGAATGGCGGCCTCGCCCTTGTCCGTGCGCAGATCGCGCACCTCGATTTCCGCGTGATCGTCGCCGAACTCGGCAGCCAGTCGTACGGGCTGCGCCGCCAGGGTGCCGGAGAGAAGTAGCGAGATGGTCAGTAGCAAGAAGAGAATGCGTGGGGTGTGACCGTCCATGGGGCGATCATACCCGTCTTCGCCCAACGCAGCCGGTCCGTGCCGAACGCGGCAGGCCGGCGCCGAGCTACCAGGTCGTCGGGGTTGGTACTGCTGCCGCTGCCCGAAACAGGTGGCACGTGGCCACCACCCGCGCATCGCCGGTCAGCGTGGCGCTGACCAGGCGTCCTCCCTGGACATCGCCGTCGATCTCGAGATCGAGTCCGCCGCTGGTTCGGACTTCGACGGGCAAGGTGAGCTCACCGCGTGCGATTCCGACGGCCACGGCCGCGATTGCGCCGGTTCCACAAGCCAGGGTCTCCGCTTCCACGCCCCGCTCGTAGGTCCGGAGATCGATCGCGTGGGAGGACCGAACGTGCAGAAAGTCGACGTTGGCTCCTGCCGGCTCGAGCTGGGGATGGCCACGCAGCGCAGGGCCGAGGGACGTGATGGGGACCTTGCCGAGGCCCCCGGGCCAGGGCAGAACGAAGTGCGGCACGCCGACGGTGATCGACCAGCCTTCGAAGGTCGTGTTCGCCGCGTCGAGCGATCGTGCCTCGGGCACGGAGATGATGTCGGGAAGCGCGAGCGTCACCTGGGTAGTGCTACGCCGAACCGCATCGAGGATGCCGGCCGACGTGTGCAGGCGGAGCGCGTTTCCGGCTCCCCATCCGAGCTGGGATGCGAGCTGGGCAGCGCACCGGCTGCCGTTCAGGCAGAGGTCGCCGGAACCGCCGTCGGCATTCCAGTAGCGCATGCGCGCGCCGTCGTTTGTGCGGTCGAGCGTGAAGAGCCCATCGGCGCCGATCGACAGTCCTCGGCTGCACCACGCTCGGATCTGCTCGCTCGTCGGATCGTGCGCGGGCTCGACCAGGGCGAGAAAGTCGTTGCCGGCCCCAGAAAGAAAATAGGCCGGTGTTCCCGTATCGGTTTCCACGTCCGCAGTCGGCGCGTGGCTTGCGATGTCATCAGCCGGCGTCATTCCGGTCCCGCTAGGCCGCCTCGTTGCCGATCGACTCGTCGGCTGCGTTACCGCGCAGTGGCGGAAACGGGCTGCGATCGGGCGCTCTCGTTGCCCTGTCGATCGACGGCTTGGATGCGGTATTCGAACTTCACGCCCGAAGCCAGGCCGCGGTCGATGAACTCGATGCCGGTGACCAGGTCGTCGTTCAGGCGTCGGAAATCGCGGCCGGGATCGCGGCGGTAGATCACGTAGCCCGCCAGATCGTCGGCGCGGCTTCGCTCCCAGCGCAGTCGAACCGCGTTGCGCTCACCGAGCGCGACGAATCGTGCGGGAAGCGGCGGCGCGAAGCGGTCCTGGAAGTCGATCTCTCGCTCGCCAGCCTCGGCGCTACGGATGGGGGGAACCTTGGTCGCCAGGGTCCGCACGGTGTAGATGTACCGCTGGCCGAACTGGGCGCTGCGATCGAGCCAGGTTCGCTTGTCGCCAGGCATCGAGCCAACCGGCTCGCCGTAGCCACGAACGCGCGCGTCGCGCCGATAGATCTGGAACCCTTCGGGCTCGTCTTCCTCGGTCGGCGCGTCGAAGGTCCAGCCGACGCGGATACCTTGGGCCGTGCCTTCGAGGGTGAGCGCGGATGGAGGCTCGGGTGGCTGCCGCGGCACGATGGCCACCCGATTCGATACCGGCGACGAATGCTGCGCCTTGGTGGTGCGGACGCCGAACACCAGCGCCTGGTCCGGGTCGGGCAGCGGCAGGGTCAAGGGAAGCTGAAACTGTAGGCGATCACCGGAGGTCGCCGCCGCGAGCTCGGCACCCCGCAGCTCCAAGAGCGGCTCGGCTGCAGCGTCGAATTCAGCGGCTTCGACCTGCGGGGCCTCACCGTCGATCGACGGCCGGGTGAGTTGCCAAAGCTGGACCGAGTCGACGCCACCCAGCGCCGCACCACTGGTGGTGGTGGCTGGGTAGGTCATCTGCACCATCAAGATGCCGCCTTGTTGGAAGACCCGCAGGTCGCGCGTCGGCGCCGGAATGACGCGCAGGGGCGGAAGCGGATCGCCCTTGCGACCACATCCTCCAGCAACGAAGCTGGCGGCGAGTACGAGCAGCATCATGGCTGCAGCTGACTTTCTAGAGCACATAGCGACTGAGATCCTCGTCCTTGACGATGTCCGCCAGGGCATTCTCGACGTAACCCGCGTCGATCTTGACCGAGACGCCTTCCATATCCGGCGCTTCGAATGACACTTCTTCCAGCAGGCGTTCCATCAACGTGGCCAAGCGCCGTGCGCCGATGTTCTCGGTCTGCGCATTGACCTCCACGGCCAGGCGTGCCAGCGTTTCGACCGCATCGTCCGTGAAGGTCAGGGTGACATCCTCGGCACCCAAGAGTGCGGTGTACTGCTTGACCAGCGAAGCCTCGGGCTCGGTGAGGCTGCGCACGAACTCATCCTTGCCGAGCGCGCTCAGCTCGACCCGAATCGGGAAGCGGCCCTGCAGCTCTGGAATCAAATCTGACGGCTTCGAGAGGTGGAAGGCACCGGCTGCGATGAACAAGATGTGGTCGGTCTTGACCATGCCGTACTTGGTGGTGACCGTCGTGCCCTCGACGATCGGCAGCAGATCGCGCTGCACGCCCTCGCGCGAGACATCGGGCCCCCGTCCACCTTCGCGTCCCGCAACCTTGTCGATCTCGTCGAGGAAGATCATGCCGCCTTGCTCGACTCGATCCTGCGCCTGGCGCGCGACCTGCCGTTGGTCGATCAGCTTCTCGGCTTCCTGCTGCCGCAGCACCTCACGCGCCTCGGCCACGGTCATCTTCTGGCTGTGCCGCTTGCCGCCGAAGATGCCTGGCATCATGTCCCGCAAGTTGACGCCGACTTCTTCCACACCGCCATGGGGCGTGAACATTTCGAGACTCGGGAAGCGGGCTTCCTCGACCTCGATCTCGACGGTTCGCTTCTCGAGCTTGCCTTCGCGGAGCTTCTCTCGAAGCTTCTCGCGGGTGGACTGGACGTCTCCTTCGCGCATCTCGTAGGCCGGCGTCGCGAGCTCGGGTGCCGGAACCAGGAGCTGGAGCAAGCGATCTTCGGCCTTCGTCACGGCGGCTTCGCCGACCGTCTCCCGCCACTCTTCCTTGACCATGACGATGGCAATTTCCATCAGATCGCGAATCATCGACTCGACGTCGCGGCCCACGTAGCCCACTTCCGTGAACTTGCTGGCTTCCACCTTGATGAAGGGGGCTGCGGCCAGCTTGGCCAGCCGTCGGGCGATCTCCGTCTTACCGACACCGGTGGGGCCGATCATCAGGATGTTCTTGGGCACGATCTCTTCCGCCATCGGCCCTTCGATCTGCTGACGACGCCAGCGATTGCGAAGCGCAATGGCGACTGCCCGTTTGGCGTCGCCCTGTCCGACCACGTATTTGTCCAGCTCGGCGACGATCTGTCGCGGCGACATGTCGTCGAGCATCCGTCGGCCTTCGAGGGCCGGCGCGGGTAGCGAGGAATCGTCGCTCATGGCGGGATTCAGATCTCCTCGACCGTAAAGTGGTCGTTGGTGAAGACACAGATCGAAGCCGCGATCTTCATGGCTTCGGTGGCGATCTCTCTCGCCGAAAGCTCGGTGTGATCGCTCAGCGCGCGCGCCGCAGCGAGGGCGTAGTTGGAGCCGGAACCGATGGATAGCACGCCATTCTCGTCCGGTTGCAACAGATCGCCAGTGCCCGACATCAGAAAGCTCTGGTTCTTGCCGGCGACGATCATCATCGCTTCGAGCTGACGAAGGACGCGATCGGTTCGCCAGTCCTTGGCCAGCTCGATGACGGCGCGCTCGAGATTGCCCTGAAACTCGTCGAGCTTGGCTTCGAAGCGGGTGAACAGCGCCAGCCCATCCGCGGCGCCGCCGGCGAAGCCCACGAGCACCGAGCGGTCGCCCTTGCCGATGCGTTTCACCTTGCTGGCGCCGGCCTTGATCACCGTATTGTTGAGTGTCACCTGGCCATCGCTGGCCATCACGGTGGTGCCGCCGCGGCGCACGAGAAGGACGGTTGTGGAGCGGAAAGTCGTCATGGAGCCGCGGATTGTACCAGGGGACGGGGGCCCGTAACGAAGCGCTCGACCCGGGATTGCCGTACGATACAGAGATGCTGGGAATGATGCCGATCGGAACCACTGCACGAATGACCCGGAGGGAGGCTGGATGACGATCGTCGGCCTGATCAGCGACACCCACGGGTTGCTGCGTCCCGAGGCGGTCTCCGCCCTCGCCGGTTCGGATCTCATCCTGCACGCTGGGGATGTCGAGGATCCGGCAATTCTCGAGGCGCTTCGCGAAATCGCGCCGCTCCATACCGTGCGTGGCAACGTCGACCGGGGCGCGTGGGCGGATGCCCTGCCAATCACCGAAACCGTGGAGATCGAGGGCAAGCTCCTCTACATGATCCACATCCTCGACGACCTCGACATCGATCCGAAAGCCGCTGGCATCGATGCGGTGGTCTATGGACATTCCCATCAGCCGACCATCGAAACGCATCGCGGGGTTTGCTTCATCAACCCGGGTAGCGCGGGACGCCGGCGTTTTCGCTTGCCGGTGACCATCGGCCGGTTGACGATTCGCGCGGGTGTCTTGGAGCCCGAGATCATCGAGCTGCCGGTCGCGGCGTCGTCGGGCTGACGCCCTTCGCCAGTGGCGACGGGTGGAACACGAGGTATCCATGACCACCGATCTGCGATTTCCCATCGGTCCGTTCCGAGCCAAGTTCACCTACAGTCGCCGCGAGATTTCGGCGGCAACAGGCGCGCTGGCAAAGGCCCCCAAAGCGCTGCGTGCTGCTGTGCACGGCCTGGATGCGAAGCAGCTTTCGACGCCCTACCGTCCAGGCGGCTGGAGTGTGGCGCAGGTCGTTCACCACATCGCGGACAGTCAGGTGCACGGCTATATTCGTCTCAAGATTGCGCTGACCGAATCGACGCCGACGATTCGCACCTACGACCAGGATGCCTGGGCTCGTCTGCCGGACGCGGACACCAGTATCGCTGCCTCCCTCGACCTCTTCGAAGCGCTCCAGATCCGCTGGGCACGCTCGATGCGTGCGCTCGACGACGCGGCCATGATGCGCTGCTTCGAGCATCCGGACGACGGCACCTTGACCGTTGCCGACGGGATTGCGCTCTATGCCTGGCACGCTCAGCACCACATCGCGCACATCACGACGCTGCGCAGTCGACGCGGCTGGTGAAGCGGCCGCGCTCTACGGATTCGCGGCAGAGGCCGAGGGTGCGGTCGGTTTGACGCGCCAGTGTGCGAGCACCTTGCGCATCGTCTCGAGGGTGATCGGCTTGGTCACGAAGTCGTCCATGCCTGCTTGCTTGGCGCGATCACGCTCGTCGGGGAGCGCGCTGCCGGTCAGCGCGATGATCGGAATGCGCTCCGGGCCGGTCTCGCGCAGGCGGATCTCGCGGGTCGCCTGGTAGCCGTCGAGCACCGGCATCCAGCAGTCCATGAGTACGGCTTGGTAGGCGATCGTCTCGAGCATGCCCACGGCTTCGCGACCATTGGCGGCAACGTCGGAGAGATAGCCGAGCTTCTCGAGCATGGCTGCGAGCACGCGTTGGTTGATCGCGTTGTCTTCGACGATCAAGACACGGCCACTCGGCGTGGGCGGCTGATAGGCGTTCTGCTCGGCGGCTGATCGGGCGTTCTTTTCGGGGAGGGGCGCTCGCGCCACCGCGGGCACGTCGATTGCGAGGATCGAGGGCCGCGGCATCTCCGGAACGCTTTGGGCGGCATCGGCCGCCGGCTCGCCGCGCGGCGCCGTCAGCCGTACGGTGAAGCGAAAGGTGCTGCCCATGCCTTGTTTGGAAGTGACATCGATGGCGCCCCCCATCAGCTCGCAAAGCTGGCTGGCGATCGCCAGGCCCAGGCCGGTGCCGCCGAACCGGCGGGTCGGAGAGTCATCTGCCTGGGTGAAGGGCCGGAAGAGTTGCTGCACGAGCTCGCTCGGAATACCGATGCCCGTGTCGACCACGCGAAAGGCGACGAGTTGGCCCGGCTGGGTCGCCTGATGTTCTTCGGCTGCCTCGATCAACACGTGTACGGAACCCTTCTCGGTGTACTTCAGGGCATTGCCGATCAGGTTGATCAGGATCTGCCGGAGCCGGCCGAGGTCGCTGCGGACCCGCTTGGGGACCTCTGGGGCTCGCCGCCAGATCAGCGCCAGGCCTTTCTCGCCTGCAATCGGCGAGAGCAGCTCGATCATCTCGGCCAGCGCGTCATCGAGGTCGAAGTCGATGGGCTCGAGGGCGAGGGTGCCGGACTCGATCTTCTCGAAGTCGAGTACTTCGTTGATCAGGGTCAGCAACGACTCGGCGCTCACGCGCACGGTGTTGGCGTAGCTGCGTTGGTCTTCGTCGAGGTCGGTGTCGAGCAGGATGCCGGTCATGCCGATGACGCCGTTCATCGGTGTGCGCAGCTCATGGCTGACGGTGGCCAGGAAGGCGCTCTTCGCGCGGTCGGCGGCGCGGGCCTCGGACTCTGCCCGCTTGCGCTCCTCGACTTCTTTCGCCAAGGCGCTGTTGGCGGCCTGCAGGCTGCGCTCGGTCCGTCGCTCGACGACGACGAAGCCGGTCGTCAGGATGGCAATGGCGAGAATGGCCGAGATGCGGTTGAGCAGGCTCTGGACGGCGTGCTCGTCCGGTGGGATCAGGTTGGGAACCTCGACGCCCAAACCGGGTAGCAGCCAGAAAACGAGCGTGGTGAGGACGACAATCGCGGTCCAGATCCAGCCGGCGCGCAGGTTGACCAACAGTGCGGCGCCGAGGGGCAGAATGTACAGCCACGAGAAGTTGGCGTCGTAGAAGCCGCCCGACACGACATTCGACATCACCAACAGCAAGAAGAGCAGCGTAGCGGCGACGTGGCCCGAGACGACGGGATTGTGGGTGCGCCGCAGAATCGAGATGTTGACCACGCAGCCGATCATGGTGACCAGCAAGCCGACCGCGATCAGCCAGATGCCGAGGCTCAAGTAGCGAAACACGAAGGGGATCGCGATGGTGAACATCAACACAGTGTTGAAGCTCACCATGCGAACCTGGCGTAGATAGCCCGGGGCAGCCGTGGTGCGGTCGACCCCGGCTTCGAGGAAGAGCATCACGCGCTCGCGCCAGCGTTGGAGTCGCTTCGACGTCATCGTGTCAGCCCTGTCAGGGCGAGTCGCGCTTCGCCCTCGGATGCGTGTCTCGGTAGACCCGCAGGAGCCGCTCGATGTCGACGTGGGTGTACTTCTGCGTGGTGGCCAGGGAGCTGTGGCCCAAGAGCTCTTGAATCGCACGGAGATCCGCGCCGCCCTCGAGCAGGTGGGTGGCGAAGGTGTGTCGCAGGGTGTGTGGGTGGAGATCGGCCGGTAAATCGGTGGCCGGCACGTAGCGATCGAGAATGCGACGGACCGACCGCGCAGACAGACGACCGCCGCGGTGGTTGAGGAAGACCGGCTCATCCTTGGCCGGAGGCTTCTGCCGTACGCGGATGGCCTCCCAGTCCTGCGACCAGGCGGTGAGGGACGCCGCGGCGGGCTTACCGAACGGCACCATACGCTCTTTGCCGCCTTTGCCGATGACCCGCAGCACGCGGCCCGAAAGGTCGACAGCCTCCCAGTCGAGACTGACCAGCTCGGATACCCGTAGCCCCGCGGCGTAGAGCAGCTCGACCGCCGCCCGGTCGCGGGCCGTCAGTGGCGTGTCGCGATCGTCTCGATACGGCTCGGTCTGCGGATCGGCGGTGGCCTCGATCAGCCTTTCGATTTCACCCGGCCGGAGGTGGCTGGGTAGGGTCTTGTCCTGCTTGGGTGTGCGCACGCCCTGGGTCGGGTTGGCGGCCACGCGATGGGTGCGACAGCCATGGCGGAAGAGGCTGCGCACCGCCGACAGCATGCGCGCTCGGCTGGTCTTGGAGAGGCCCTCGCGGTCGAGGTGGGCGAGGAAGGCGCGGACAGCGGCCGGCTCGACATGGCCGGGACGAAGCGCGGCCGCGTCATGCCCCAGGTACTCCACCAAGAAGTGGACGAATCGGCCGAGGTCGCCCGTGTACGCCCGTTGCGTCGCGGGCGACAGGTTGCGCTCGAGCGCGGCATGCTCGAGAAAGTCGTCGATGAGGGCCTGCATTCCGCAATTCTGACCGGTGGTAGCCTCGCATGTCGATGCCTGAACCAACACAACACCGCTTTCAGGGACACAACCCGGAACCGGGACGGAGCCGCCAGACCGAGATTTTCGTTGCTGGAGCCGGCGGCGAGAGTCCCCAGGTGCCCACGGATTTCGCGCACCTGCGCACGGCCGCGCGAGAAGCCATGTCCGTAGAAGCGTGGGCCTACGTGGCTGGGGGCGCGGGCATGGGGGCGACCATGCGGGCCAATCGAAGTGCATTCGATCGGTGGCGCTTGGTGCCCAGGGTGCTGCGCGATGCGTCCGATCGGGATCTTTCGGTCGAGCTACTCGGTCGGCGTTTGCCCGCGCCGCTGCTGCTGGCGCCGATCGGCGTGCTGGAGCTGGCGCATGCGGGTGCGGATGAGGCGGTCGCGCGTGCGGCCGCATCGCTCGGCATCCCCATGGTGTTCTCGAACCAGGCGTCGGTACCGATGGAGCGCTGTGCAGCCGCCATGGGCGACAGTCCCCGGTGGTTCCAGCTCTACTGGAGCGAGGACAATGCACTGGTCGAGAGCTTCTTGCACCGCGCCGAGGCGAGTGGCTGCGAGGCCATCGTCCTCACCCTCGACACCACCATGCTCGGCTGGCGACCCCAGGATCTCGACCTTGCCTACCTGCCGTTCTTGCGCGGCATGGGCATTGCCCAATACACCTCGGATCCGACGTTTCTCGCCAGCCTGGACGAGCCCATGCCCGCACCAGCGGTCAAGCCGCCTCTGACGATCGCGACCCTCCGCACCGCGGCGGCGCAGCTTCGCAACTTCCCCGGCCCGTGGTCGGCCAAACGACGGTTTGCGCGGGCGGCCGTGCAACGGTTCGTGGCCACCTACAGCCGCCCGTCTCTGGCCTGGAGCGATCTTGCCTGGCTTCGGGAGAAGACTCGCTTGCCGATCGTGCTCAAGGGCATCCTCCACGCGGACGACGCGCGCCGGGCGATCGATGCAGGCATGAACGGGGTCGTCGTTTCGAATCACGGCGGCCGGCAGGTCGATGGCTCGATCGCCACCCTCGATGCCTTGCCGAGGATCGTCGAAGCGATCGACGGTCAGCTTCCGGTGCTGGTCGACAGCGGCATTCGGGGCGGCGCGGACGTGCTCAAAGCTCTCGCCCTCGGCGCCACCGCCACACTCCTCGGGCGACCCTATGTCTACGGCTTGGCAGTGGCGGGTGAGGCCGGGGTCCGCGAGGTGATTCGCAACGTCGTGGCCGAGATGGACCTCTCCCTCGGCCTTCTCGGCCGCACTACCGTCACCGACCTCGGCCCAGACTGCCTCAAAAAAGCTCCGTCGGCGTAGCGGGCACCCTGCTCACGCACCGGCCGTGGCAGAGACTCGCGCGTCGGCATAGCCATGGCGCGTCATCCAGGCGTCGAGGGCAGTGTGGGCACGGGTGGCGTAGGCGGTGCGTCGCTCGGCGCGCTTGACGCGGCCTTCGAGTGGTGTGAACAGACCGTAGTTGATGTTCGCCGGCTGGAAGCGTTTGGGGCTCGACTCGATCAGGTGACGATTCATCGCGCCGAGGGCCATGGTGGCAGGGAATGGCTCGGGTTCGAGGCCTCGTCGTTCCTGGTCCAGGAACAGGGCGATGGCAACGCCGGTCGCTGCTGACTCCAAGTAGCCCTCGACGCCGGTGATCTGACCGGCGAGGCGGATCCTTGGATGGTTCTTCAGCCGATAGAAGGGGTCGAGATGGGTCGGCGCGTTGATGAAGGTGTTGCGGTGAATCTGGCCGAGACGAACGAAATCCGCATTCTGTAGGCCGGGAATCATGCGCAAAACGCGCTTTTGGTCGCCCCAGGCCATGCGCGACTGGAAGCCGACCATGTTGTAGTGGGTCTTGGCCAGATCCTCCTGGCGCAACTGCACGATCGCATAGCTGCTCGAGCCGTCCGGCTTGCGCAGGCCCACCGGCTTCATCGGCCCGTAGCGGAGCGTGTCGACACCGCGGGCCGCGATCTCCTCGATCGGCAGGCAGCCCTCGAAGTACTTGACGCTTTCGAAGTCGTGGGGCGTCACCTGTTCGGCATCGAGGAGGGCCTGGTGAAAGGCCAGGTACTCGTCTTTCTCCATCGGTGCGTTGAGGTAGTCGGCGCCGTCTCCCTTGTCCCATCGCGACGCGGCGAAGAGGATATCCATGTCGAGGGACTCGGCGTCGATGATCGGTGCGATGGCGTCGTAGAAGTAGAGGTACTCGTCGCCCAAGAGGTCGAGCAAGACGCTCGACATGGCCTCCGAAGTCAGCGGGCCGGTGGCCAGTACGACGTCTCCGTCCGGCAGCGCGGTGACTTCTTCGCGCCGCAGCTCGATGTTCGGATGCGCGGCGATGGTGCCGGTGACACGGTCGGCGAAGCGCTCTCGGTCGACGGCCAGCGCGGCTCCCGCGGGCACGGCCGCCGCGCGTGCGGATCCGATGATCAGCGACCCGAAGGCTTCGATCTCGCGCTTCAGCAGTCCAGCCGCGTGCTCGGGATCGTCGGAGCGCAGGGAGTTCGAGCACACCAACTCGGCCAGCTTGTCGCTGCCGTGTGCCGGCGTCGAGCGCACGGGTCGCATCTCGTACAGCACCACGCGATGGCCGCGCGAGGCGAGCTGGAAGGCACATTCCGAGCCCGCGAGCCCGCCACCAATGACATGAATCGGATCACTCATCCGCGAATCTTAGTCGTTTCGCGGGGCGGGTACGAGCGGCAGAGGTGGTCCAGGCCGTTTGGCCTGGCGCGAACGCGCGTACCGTGGCGCGCCCGCTTCCGACACGCGATCGACACATTCGGACACGGTTCTGCCACGAGGCGGGAGTAGCCTTCGAGGCGGCGGCGCCGCGAGCCTCCACTGTCCGTTTCCATCGACCCGAACAATATGGATGCGGCGTCGCCGCCTTTCTTCTGGTGTCTGCCTTCTGGCGTCTGCCTTCTGGCGTCTGCGCGCAGGCTAGAAGAGCAGGTTGCCCTCGCCCATCACCAGGCCGGTACCGGTTCCGAGCCCTGCGTCGGCCTTGCTCAGCAACTCGGCCGCGACCTTCAGGTAGTAGGCGCGGACGGTGAAGTTGTTGGAGAAGAAGGCGAAGCCGAGCGCATCGAATCCCGCCGAGAGGGCCGCGACGCTGTCCGGGTTCAGGGTACCGAGGGGGCCGCCCGTGAGCACCTGGTAGGCGTCCTCGACCTCGAACGCGGCCAGCAAGATGAGCCGGTTCGAGGTGCCCCGAATGCCCGCAAAGTCGATGAAGTTCGTCGCATTCGCGGCGTCAGGCTCGATGTCGAGCGCGGCGAGCGTACGCTGCACACCCATCTGCAGGTTGAACGAGGCGTTGATGACCCGCAGGAATGCGGCCACGTTGTCGACCTCGGCCGGCGTGAAGCCGAGCGGTGCCGGGAACGGCGCTGCCTGGTAGAAGGCCACCGCCCCCTCGATCGTCGGCGTAACGTTGTTGTGGAAGAACGGTGCCGTGTCCGCCGACTCGATCAAGCCGACGCTGTTGAACTGGCCGTCGCCGAAGCAGTCGTTGGTGCCGTCGCCGTCGCAGTCGAAGTTGAAGGCATTCAGACCCTGGCCACCGAAGCCGCCATCGAGGGGGAAGTTGATCCCGGCGAATCCCTGGGCCGGATTCGGCAGACGCTCGACGCCGGTGAAGAAGTTCAGGTTCAGACCGGAAGCGACATTGGCACTGGCGTTGTTGTGGCAGCCGTTGCAGCCGCTGTTGATGAAGCGCGTACGGCCGGCTTCCGCGCTGGTGTCGGTCAGGCTCAGCGTCGGCAGGTCGAGCTCACTGAGGCGGCCGACGTTCAGCATGAACTCATTGGTCAGGTCGAGCTCGCGGTCGGTGGGCATGCGGAAGTCGAAGGGGTAGCCCGGGGGGACGTCCTCCTTGAACTCGCGGGCCAGGCTGTTGTTCGGGTAGTGCTGGATGATCGCGCCGAGCAGGAACTCCCGCAGACGCCCCGGTGACGGCGCGCCGTCACCGGACCAGCCCGTGTGATCCTGCACGTCCGGGTTGCCGGGCGGTGCCATGATCGACGTCGCCATCGACAGCGAGTGCGGAACGCCGCGCATCAGGAATTTTCTATTCGGATCTTCCAGGCCGTCGACGTTCTCGAGAATCAGACCGAAGTTGCGCATCAAAGGCGGCCGTTCGAGATTCGAGATCGGATCGCTCGGCGGACGCTGTTCGGCGACGAAGAGCGGATCAGCGTTCGACAGCAGGTTGATGAAGGGGATGTCGATGGTCTGGTTGTTCTCCGGCGGATGGCAGGTGCCGCAGCTTCGGCCATTGCCCTCGAAGGTCTCCCGGAAGAACACTTCACCGCCGCGGAAGACGTCCTCGCTGACGAGGCCCTTGGCCGCCAGGATCTTGTGAGGCCGCAGGGAGATGATCACGGCCGCCTTGTTGGCGACCGTCGCGCCGGCAGCGAGCTCCGGATGGGTGCTGAAGGGTGCGTCGCCGAGACTGCGGCTGGCCAGGGCCTTGTCGGTGACCCGGGGCGCAATCTGTTCTTCGACGTAGCCTTCGCGGGCGAGGCGCTTGCGGGTGTAGAGATTTTCCAGGTAGGGGCGCGTGCCGTAGAGCAGCCGGCTGGTAGCCGGGTCGGCACCAGCTTCCGAGACGAGGATCCAGTTGACCTCGACGCCGCGAAAGCGCTCCGGACCGAAGTGGGTCTCCAGGCGAGCGGTGCTGCCGTCCTTGTTTGGAGCCAGGCGGCCGAGCGGAATGAGGACATCACCATCCTCGGGCAGGATGCTCTTGCCGTCTCCCGGTTTGTTGTCGAGCAGCCAGACATCGACCGCGCGGTCGAGCTGGTCGAGCTCGATCGCGACCTTGCCGGCGAGCAGGTCGAGGCGGACGTAGCCGTGGGCGTCGACCCGCTCGGTCACGTAGTTGCGCGATGTCGCGACGCGAATGACGATCTCGCGGTCACCGTTGAGCTCTTCGTACGCCGCGGACCAGCGATCGAAGTACGGCCACTTGGCGACCGCCGAGCCGGCGGTGCTGTCGGCGTGCGCCGACGCGAGTCCCAGGAGCGCTGTGCTCGTAATCACCAGGAGCACCAAGCTTCTCGAAAACTGTCTCATCGATATCCCCCTGTGCGGTTAGCCGCCAGGAGTGGAAGCCGGGCCTGGCGGCCGGTTGCGGCGCGCGCGGGCTTCGTTCAGCCGATTGCTGTCGTCACGGCTTCGTGAGAAACCGCACAGCGGCACATAGATCGACGGGAGGAGTGAGGTACCGGCAACATGTCGAGGCGCCCGGTAGGCAGGATTCAGCAATCGCGGCGGCGTTCCTTCGACACGCGCAGCCACCTGCCGGACAAGCGGCGGCTGCAGACTCTCCGGAGCCCTCTCCTCGGGCTCGCGCGAACCAAGAAATTCCCATAATTCTATGGGATTGGGGGACGAAATGGAAGGCTTCGGGCAAGAAAGTGCGAATCGGGCGCGAAGGAAATGCCGAAGGGGCTATTGCGCCGGTGCTGGGGCTGGTGGGCTGAGCGAGGCCCCGCTCAGCGCGGTGAGCGTTGCACGCTCGTGCTCCGTGAGGCGCATCTGGAGTGTCTGGAGGTTCTGCGCCAGGTGGTGATGGCATCGGGTACCCGGTAGCGGAATCACCCCGCGCTCGATGTTCCAGCGCAGAACGACCTGAGCAGGTGCCCAGCCTCTGGCTGCTGCGATCGTCTCGACAGCCGGTTGGGTGAGAAGGCCTGGAGCAGCAAGGGGAGAGTGGGCCATGAGCGTGACGCCGTGCGTGGCGCACAGCGCAGCAACGTCGGTCTGCGGCGCCATGGGTGAGTGCGCGATTTGATGGACGCTGGGCGGGCCGCCCGTGGTCAGCACCGTTCGCAGATGGGCCGCTGCGAAGTTGCTGACACCGATGCCGCGCACGAGACCTCGGTCGCGCAATCGCTCGAGGGCACCCCAGGTCTCCTGAAGCGGAACGTCGTCCGGGACGAAGCGGCCACCATCTTCGCCGTAGCGGGCGTGACGCTGCATGGCTTCGATGCTGAGCAGGTGCGGAGGCTGATCACGCGGTCGCCAGGCCTGGGGGGTGTGAATCAACATCAGGTCGAGCTCGGTGAGACCGAGTTGGCGCAGCGACCGTTCGCAGGCCGATTCGACGAGGTGCGGCCGGTGATGCGTGGACCAGACCTTGCTCACCACGACGACGCTGCTGCGCGCGCCGGGCCGACGCGCCAGGGACGCGCCGATCGCGGCCTCGGTGCCGTAGAGCTCCGCGGTATCGAAGAGCGCATAACCCAGATCGAGGGCGCGGTCGATGACCGGGGCGAGATCGCGCGCCTCGCCTCCTGGGTCGATCGGCGAGCAGCCAAGGCCCAGCTTGGGCAACTGGAGGGCTTCAGCTGGTGCGTTCATCAGAGCCGTCTGCTGGGCTGCGGGTCGCGGCCGACTGGGTGACCTCGACGGGGTGCCGGAAGAAGCGTTCCAAGGCTTCGCCGGTGGCGCATTCACGGTAGCGCTCGGCGGTCGCCCGTGCGCTTGCACGCAGACGCTTGAGCTGCTGGTGCGGGGCGCCATGCTCGATCAACGCGAAAAGACGCTCGATGAGCGGCACGATGTCGCCATTCGGAAAGACAAAGGCATTCTCGCCATCCACCAGGAAGTCGCGCCCGCCGACAGCCTCGTAGCAAAGCGGAATACATCCTGCGGCCATGGCTTCGGGGACTGTGGTGTTGAAGGCCTCGAGCACGTTGAGATTGACCAAGAAGGTCGAATCGGCCATACGAGCTGCGACCTGGCCATGGTCGAGCCCGCCGAATCGGTCGAGCTCCCATCCGCGGGTCGGCCCTTCGGACCACAGCGTCTCGAAGATTTGGCGATCGAGGAAGCCCGCCTTCTCGTAGTCGGGCTTGACGTGAAGAAGCACACGCCGAGCGCGCTGCTGATCGAGCGACGCGTCGAAGAAGTACGGCGCGATGAACGGTGGCACGACTGCCGTATCGATCCCGAAGAAGCGCGTCAGCACCGCGCGGGCATGGGGCAGGATGGTCATTGCCCGGTCGAAACCGAGTCCCTCGAGCGCCTTGCGCCCCTGAATGGAGGCGAAGAGGGGATAGGTCCCCTGGACGAAGAGCACGGTCAGGCCGGGAAAGCGCGCGACCGCATCCTCGTGGGCGAGCACCTCGGGGCAGACCAGGATGTCCGAGTCGGCGAAGTCGAGTGAGGGGTCGTCCAGGTGGTCGCAGGGCGGCGCGTCTTCGAGCCATTCGACGCGGAAGGGGCGTCGGTGGTGGAGCACGGAGGCGTGCCAGCCGCGATCACGGAGTAGCCGAACGTGGCCGTAGAGCAAGCCGACCCCCCAGCTCGGGCGGTCGAAGTCAGGCGCGAGGTAGAAAATCCTGCGCGTCTGCGGCGGACGCACGAGCGTTTACCGCGTCAGCGCGTAGATGCAGTTGCGGCAGATGAAGTCGGCGGGCGCCTCGTCGACACCATAGACCCAGCGACGGAGCTTGGCGATCTCCGGCCCTTCCAGGATCTCCGCCAGACTCTGCTCGTGGAGATTTCCGACGACGTGGTGATCGTGGTAGTCCTGGCAGCAGAGGACGAGCTTGCCGTGAGGAGTAATGTGCGCCCACTGCAGCGGCCGGGAGCCGGTCTGCTCGCACCCGCGCAACTTCACGTGGGCGGAAGGGGGCCGGATTCCGACGCCGACATTGCCCGCGCGGTCCATGACCTCGTAGTACTTCACTTCAAAACGCGAGCCGGCGAAGCGAGCTTCGATCTCGGCCATGTCCTGTTTGTGCTCGGCGTCACCCTTGCCCAAGACCACGATCTCCATCTGCGGCGCCAGTGGCAGATCCTTCATGTAGTCCAGGTTGCGCATCACCAGCTTGAGATGGTCGCCGTCGCGCTCTTTGGCATACCGCTCGCGATCGAGTGTCGAAAGGTTGATCGACAGATAGATGACGCCGCCCGCCTCCATGATTGCGTCCACCCGCTTGGGTGTCAGGCCGGTGCCGTTGGTCAGCACCGCTGGAGGTAGGCCATAGCTCTTGAGCATCTTGACCTGATCCACGAACCGCTTGTCGGCGGTTGGCTCGTTGTAGTGGATCATCGAGACGCCCTCGATCGTCGACTTGAATTCGGCGAGTTGCTGAACGACCGATTCGTAGAAGTCGGTGGCCATGAAGTAGGGCTCGCGGCGATGCTCCGAAACCGGGCAGAAGTAGCAGCCCTGGTTGCACACCGTATGCGCTTCGAACGAGACGTACTTGAGCCGGTAGCGCGTACCCAGGTCGTCGAGATCCGGAACCACCCATTTGCTCGCGACCAGACGCTCGCGGACTTCGGGTGTGAGCTGGGGTACCTCCATGGCACCGCCCGCGAGTGCGAGTAGCTCGGCGAAGTCTGGCTCACCGGCCACGATGGCGCGATCTTCCAGCGGGTTGTAGATCCGTTGATCCTCGACGTGGAGGAAGGGTTCGACACGCTCCTGCGCGGCCGAGGCGGCCGGCGAGCGTTGATGGCAGGGCGAGCCCGTTTGGGCGGTAGGGCCAAAGGCTGTCATTGTCGCACCTTACCATGCTGCTGCCCGATATCGGAAAGGAGCGCATGGGGTCAGAGTCGCGCGTAGAGCGGGCCCGGAAGACGATCGACGAGTCCGGCGAGCTCGAGCTCGAGTAGCGCCACCAGAATGCGATCGACGGGTGTCGTCAGACCCTCGGCCAGACTTTCGACCGTGCAAGGGGCACGGCCTTCGAGGGCGTCGAGGATCTGCCGAGGCAGACCCCGTGGCGCGGGGGCGTTCGGTGAGGCACCGCGAGGCTTGGCCGCGCCCGCTTCGGTCATCCCACGGGCGGTGGTCGTCTCGAGGCATGCGGCTTTCGGCCCAGCCTTCGCTACCTTCCGGCTCTTCCCCTTGCAGGACGGGAAGAGTGTCTGCTGCGCGCCGAGGGACAAGGTGGTGAGGATCTCCTCGGGCGCTTGGACCAACATCGCGCCGTCCGCGATCAAGCCATTGGGGCCGCCGGCGAGGGCCGAGTCGATCGGGCCCGGAATCGCCCACACGTCGCGGCCGAGGTCGAGGGCGTGATGGGCGGTGACCAGGCTTCCAGACCGAACCTTGGCCTGCACGACCACGACGCCGATCCCGAGCGCGGCGATCAGGCGGTTGCGCATGGGAAAGTGGTGGGGGCGAGGCTCGGTACCCATCGGCAACTCGGTCAGGAGCGCGCCGCGACTGGAGATCGCGTTGGCCAAGTGTCGGCTGCGGGATGGGTAGTCGATGTCGATTCCGCAGCCGAGCACGGCAACCGTGCGGCCGTCGGGGCTGTCGAGAGCCGCACGGTGGCAGGCTTGGTCGACGCCTCTCGCAAAGCCCGAGGCGATCGTCAGACCTGCTGCCGCGAGGCTTCGGGCGAAGCGCTCAGCGCAGGTCTTCCCATAGTGATCAGGGGTGCGACTCCCGACCATCGCGATCGTCGGGGGCGCGTGTGCCGCGGACGTCGGCCCTTCCGTCACGGCATCCCCCGGTGCCTGCGCTGCCGAACCAGCATCCGTGGACGCGGGACGTTCCGGTATCAGCGTGCCGCGCAGGTAGAGGACGGGCGGCGGCAAGGGGAGCGTGCGAAAGTCGGCCGGGTAGTCATGGTCGAGAATGGTCACGATGCGCGCTTCCGCCTGATCGGCCAGACGGGTCTCCTCACGCGCCAACGTGCCCGCGTGACGACGAAGGTCCAGTGCCCGTCGGAGCTGGGTGATCGGTACCCCAAGGCGCTGGGCGGTCTCGCGGGTAGCGGCGACGCCGCGAACCGAGGCCCACACTCGAACGGTCGTTCCGAGGCGGCAAATGACGGCACGGTGGAGGGGCGACATTGCCAGGGCAATGAGCAGGTTTCGTTGCGGTGACTCGGACATGGATGCGCTCCTGAGGGGACATGCTGACGGCAGGTCAGGCTGTCCTTCACCCCCAAGAAACGCACCGGCAGATGGAAAGCCAACAGAAATCTCGGGCGCACGGGGCATCGACGCGCTGGGGAGGCACGCTGATCGGTGCGGGACGCGTGCCGCGGCGGTGTCGTCAGCTTCGTCTGGGACGTGATCTCGTGGCCGGCCGGTGCCGTCTCGGCCCAGCATCCTGGCAATCCAGACGAGGTAGAGGGTAGGTATATACTTCCGAAGGCTCTGACCAAGCGTACGCCGCCTTCGAACCATCCGCGACACCCCGTGGATGGTTGCTGTGGCGGTACCGCTCGAGGACGTCCGCGATGAATACGCGCAACTGCAAGCCCACCATGATCCTGCCCTGGCTACTGCTCGGGGCACTGGCCCTTCTGCCGACCTCCGCCGCACTCGGCGACTCGGATCCGGCATCAGCCAAGGCCCAGCTCGACTTCGGCGTGAAGATGGCCCAACGCGGTCTTTGGCAAGAAGCGCTCTTTCGCTTCAAACAGGCCAACCGGATCGAGCCGAGCAACGGCCGAACGCTGAACAACATGGCCGTTGCCTATGAGGCATTGGGCCTCTTCGAGAAGGCCCTGGAGGTCTATCAGGACGCGGTCAAGATCGATCCTGGAAACGCCGAGCTACGTCAGAACTACGCGCGATTCGTCGACTTCTATCGCAACTTCCGGCCCGATCCGGCGGATGGCGCGGTCACGGCGGAAGGCGAAGACGCACGCGCTGAGGATGCCAGTTCGTGACGCCGGTCCGACCCTCCACGAGGACACCATCGCCCTCGGCCGGCGACGCGGACGTGGCTAGGACAAGCGATTCGAGCCTGGCATCGACCGTGCACGCAACTTCTCTTCCAAACCGTTCCCCATTCGACCGCCTGAAGGAGAGGAACATGTCGGCTCGCAGAATGCTTCGATTGGCGCTGGCCTCGAGCTTGTTGTTGGCAACCGCGGTTCCGGTGACCGCCGCCGACGGCGTGGAAGTCCGCCTGAGCCTGCCCGTGAAAGCGCGCATCGACCTGGAGAATCGGCGCACGGTCGCGGCGATTCCCTTCATTGTCGTCAGCGGCGAGGGCGAAGGGCAGATCCCGGGCCGCGATATCGACGTCCAAGCCGAGTTCGAGCGCTACCTGATCAAGCTGATGCGCCGCGATACGCCCCTCAAGGTCGTCGAGCCGGGGCCCGTCCAGCTTCCGAGTTACGACCTCGAGATGCTGTCGCGCGACGCCGATTTCTGGCGTGCCCTCGGCGAGCAAATCCAGGCGGACGTGATTCTCGTCGGTAGCCTCGACTTCGACATCCAAGATCGCAGCGGCTACCGCACGGAAGAGTACACCTCGCCCTACGACGGCCGCCCGTATCGGCGCCAGGTGCTGGTCGAGGAGACCGGCTTCGAGTACGACATCGTGATGCAGGTCTACGATGGCCGCACCGGCGAGCTGATTCACGACGACAACTTCAAAGATTTCAAGCAGTACGAGGGTGAAGCCGCTGACCCGCTGGTCGGCATGTTCCAGAACCTCTATGCCCTCGAAGACCGGATCGCCGGTATCTTTGCGCAGAAGCGCGTCCAGGCGACTCGCGTGCTGTTCGCACAGTAGCGCGCAATGCTCCCAACCCGCCCGAGGAGGCTGATGGTGACCCGTTTTCGTCATCCCCAAACGCGCCCGGTGGCAGCCGCGGCATTCGTGATCGCGCTGCTCGCGATGGGTTCGCTCATCGCTGGCCCGGCTGAAGCCCAGTTTGGGAAGAATCGCGTTCGATATCGTGACTTCACCGATTGGAAGGTCTACCACGCGCCTCACTTCGACGTGCACTACTACGAAGAAGAGTCCGCGCTGCTGCAGAAGGCCGTGTCGTTCGCCGAGAGTGCGTACGACGAGCTCTCGCGCACCTTCGATTTTCAGATCCAAGATCCGACGACGCTGATCATCTACCAGACGCACTCGGCGTTCCTGCAGAACAACATCATTCTCAATGGTGTCCCGGAAGGCGCCGTGGCCTTCGCCGTACCGTCGCGCTTCCGCATGGTGATGCCGATGGACCTGCCGGATCCGGATCTCTATGCGCTCATGAAGCACGAGCTCACCCACATCTTCCAGTTCCACATCCTGTTCCGCGGCCGCTTGGGCGCTGGGTTGCGGGGCGGTCCACCGCAGTGGTTCATGGAGGGCATGGCCAGCTACTTCGGAGACGACGAGTCGCCGACCGAGCGCAAGTTCATCCGCGACATGGTGGTCAATGACCAGATCCCCTCGGTGCAGCAAGGCGTCGGCGGCTACCTTGCCTATCGATTCGGGCATGCCGTTTTCGACTTCATCGAAGAGCGCTGGGGCAAGGAGACCGTGGTCGACTTCCTCTATGAGATGCGCAATACCATCGGCGGCAACGTCGGGCGGGCGATCGAGCGTGTCTTCCGCATGGATGCGGAGGACTTCAATCTCGAGCTGCGTCGATGGCTGCGCAAGCGCTACCTCACCGAGCTGGTCGAAACCGGCGAGCCCGGTGACTTCGGCCGCCCCTTCCGGCTTGGCGACGGCCAGCGGGGCGGGCAGGAGTTTTCGCCGGTCGCCTCACCAGGCGGCGACCTCGTAGCGTCGATTACCACCGACAAAGGCGAGACGGACATCTCGCTCTTCGATGCCACGCGACGCACGCGGTTGAAGGTGCTGACCAAGGGCTTCGACAAGCAAATCGAGCGTATCGTCTCCTCGAGCACCAAGCAGCCAGGCTCCGATCTTGCCTTCTCACCGGACGGCAACTTCATTGCCGCGTTCGGCCGTCGCGAAGGCTTCAACAGCCTGGTCCTCATCGATGTCCTCAACGGTGGTCTCAAGCGGGTCATCGACATGGAGATCGAGCAGGCGCGAACGCCGACCTGGGATCCGAACGAGAATGCCATCGTGTTCTCGGGGAACCTCAACGGGCAGCACGATCTCTTCCGGGTCGATCTCGACAGTCTCGAGATCACGAACATCACCAACGACGAGCCGTTCGACACAGCGCCGACGTTCTCGGGCGACGGCAAGTGGCTGGCCTATACGACCTTTGTGGGTGAGTACACCCACCTCTTCCGCCTCGACCCCGATGATCCGTCGAAGCGCTATGCCCTGACCGCCGGTGAGTTCAACGACAAGGAACCGGTGTTCTCGCCCGACGGCAACCGCATCTACTTCACCAGCGATCGCGATGGCGTGGACAACATCTACGGACTCGACCTCGAGAACGGCCTGATCAACCAGTACACCGATGTGGTGACCGCCTGCGATCGTCCGACCGTGCTGCCCTTGCCGGATGGTGGCGAGCGGCTGGTCTACAACGGCTACTGGAAGCGAAGCTTCGATCTCTACATGACGGATGTCGACGAGCCGGTCAAGCCGCCGCGTCGCGCCGATTTCACGACCGAAGAACCGACCATCACCGCTGAGCTGCCGCGCTTCGAGCCGGACATCGAAGTCAGTCTCGACGATGCCAACGTCGACAAGTACGGTGGCTTCAAGTTTTTCCTCGATGATGCGCAGACATTTGCTGGCATCTCGTCGAACAACATCTTCGTCGGACGCGTCTTGCTGTCGTGGAGTGACTATCTCGGTGACCGCCGGATCCTGGCGGATGTCGCGGCAATCGACTCGTTCTCCGACTTCAACGCCACGTACCTCGACCTTTCGCGGCGCTGGCAGTGGAGCGCGTCGATCTTCGACACGCGGTTCTTCGGTGTGCTGCGCGATCCGCGGACGGGCCAGGGTCTCGACCGGGCGGAAGTCTTCCGGCTGACCGGTGTTGGAGCACGGGTCAACTATCCGATCTCGCTCAAGCGGCGATTCGAGTTCGGTGCTGGATTCAACCTGCGTGAGTTCGACACCTTTGCCAATGCCATCGATTCGGCGGGCAACATCGTTCCGTACATCGTGCCGCGTGAAGACGAGTACCCGATCGTGAGCGCTGCCTTCGTCAGCGATACCGCGCTGTACTCGCCCTGGGGCGCGATCAGCGGGCATCTCTTCCGGGCCAGCGCCAGCTACGCGCCGGATCTCGACGAGAGCGGCACCCTGGAGACGTCGTTCACGATCGACGCGCGCAAGTACATCCCGGTGACGCGGCGGAGTAACTTTGCCTTCCGGCTCTTCTACGGCGAGCGGGACGGCAATTTCCCGACGCCGTTCTTCATCGGCGGGCTGGATACGATTCGCGGATTCGATTTCCGCGACTTCGCGGGTACCCGGTCCTGGTATGCGAATATCGAATTCCGCTTCCCGCTGATCGACCAGCTCGCCTTCCCGATTCTTCGCTTCGAGGGCATTCGTGGCGTCTTCTTCCTCGATATCGGAGGCGCTGAGTTCCCCGATCCCGTCGATGTGGCCGTTCCGTTCGGTGTGCCGCCGGTCGAGACCAATTTTGATTGCTACGACAGCGACAACGATCGGCTCGGCGGCTGTGTGGCATCGTTCGGATACGGTGTGACCATCCGGTTCCTGGGCGTGTCGCTGAACTTCGACTTCGCCAAGCGCTGGGACCTCGAATCGTCGCTCTCGGAATTCGAGTCCGCGTTCTGGATCGGAGCGCGCTTCTAGTTGACGCTTCAGCGCGCGGAACGCGCGCGTCGCGAGCCAAATCGCGACACCGAATCATGGGCGGGGCACGTGTGTACGTGCCCCGTTTTTGCGATCGGGTACAATCCGCGCGAACCTCGTTCAAATCGTCCTGCATGCCCGCGGCGGAGCGCGTGCAGCCAAGGGCGAGTTGGGCGGGCAGGGAGACAGTTCTCGTTCACATGAAGATCGAAGTTCTCGGAGGTTACGGCGGGGAAAGTCTGGGGTGCCGGATGACCTGCCTCTTGATCAACGACTGCATCGCGCTCGATGCAGGCTCGTTGTCGCAGGCATTGCCGATCGAACGGCAGCTACTGGTCCACAGCATCCTGCTCACCCATTCGCACATGGACCACACCAACTCGATGCCGTTCTTCATCGAGAACGTGTTCAGTCGAGCCGAAAAGAACATCGACGTCTATACGTCGCAAGCGACCGTCTACGCGATCCGCAAGTACCTCTTCAACAACGCCACCTGGCCGGACTTCACGCGCCTGCCGAACCACCTGCTGCCCGCGGTGCGCTTCCACGAGCTGCGCGACGAGGTGCCCATCGAGATCGATGGTGTGCGGATCACCCCGATCCCTGTGGACCACCTGGTGCCGACCCAGGGATTCCTGATCGAGCAAGACGGCAAGGCCTTCTTGTGGTCCAGTGACACCGGGCCGACCCAGCGTCTGTGGGAGGTGGCGAACCAGACCCGCAACCTCGAAGCCGTGGCCATCGACGTCAGCTTCTCGAGTGACCTCCAGCGCATCGCGGACGTTTCCTTCCACCTGACGCCGCAGACCCTCGCCCTCGAGCTCGAGAAGCTCGAAAAGCGTGTGCCGGTGTTGCTGCACCACCTCAAGCCCCCTTGCGTCGATGCCATTCGAGAAGAGGTTCGGCGGATGAAGAACCCCGATCTCGACTTCCTCGAACAGGGGAAGATCTACACCTTCTAGTTGCCTGCCTCGAGCGCCTGGTTCGACTTCCGGTGAGAAAGGCGGGCTCGTAGTCGTTGTGACCTGATACGGTTCGCCACGATGCGCGTGGCGGTGCTCGGTTCGGGCAGCAGCGGTAACGCGGTGGTGGTTGCCTCGGGCAAGCATCGCGTATTGATCGACGCCGGTTTCTCTTGCCGGCAGGTCGAACAGCGGCTTGGTGCGCTGGGCGAAAATGCGCGCTCCGTGGGCGCATTGCTGCTCACCCACGAGCATGGCGACCATGTGCGCGGCGCCGTTCGGTTGGCGCGGCGTCACCAGATGCCGATCTACGCCACCGCAGGTACATTGCGTGCCGCCAAGCTGGTGACCGACACCCTTCCTTTCGACGAACCTCCGAAGCTTCCGGTGAGCCATGTCGTGCGCTCGGGTCAGCCCTTCGAGATCGAGGGATTTCACGTCGAGGCCTTTTCGGTGCCGCACGATGCGGCCGAGCCGGTTGGGTACGTGGTCGAAGACGAAGCCGGTCACCGCCTTGGCCTGGCCAGCGACCTCGGCTGTCGGAGCCAGCTCGCCTGGGCGCGCCTGCACGATCTCGACTGTCTGATTCTCGAGACCAATCACGATCTCACCATGCTCCGAGAGGGGCCCTATCCATGGCACCTGAAGCAGCGTGTTGCTGGGCGCTATGGTCATCTGTCTAACGAAGATGCAGCCTCAGGTTTGGCCGAGCTTCTCGACGATCGCCTGCAGACGGTCGTGCTCTACCACCTGTCACGTACCAACAACCTTCCGGCGCTGGCGCTGGATACCCTCGGTGAACGGCTCGACCGCGAGCGTGCTTCGCTCGACCTCGTGGTCAGCAGCCAATTCCAGCCCACGCCCTGGATCGAGATCCAAGATCGAAGTTCGGGGAACAGCAGCGAGAACAACGGATGAGCAAGAAGAATCAACCCATTTTCGACGCGTGCGTGGCTGTGATGCCGCGCGGGGCGGTTTTGGACCCACAAGGCAAGGCGATCGAGAACTCGCTCGCACGCCTCGGCTATGAAGGCGTCAGCGACGTGCGCGCGGGCAAGGTGTTCCGACTCACGGTCCAGGCGAAGGATCTGGAGACTGCGCGCGCCGGCGTCGAGGAGATGGCCGAGCAGCTCCTGGCCAACCCGGTCATGGAGGATTGGACCATCGAGGTCGAGCCTGCCGAGGACGACTCGGCAGGCGGTTCGGGAGCCGACGACTCATGAAGTGCGGCGTTGTCGTCTTTCCAGGAAGCAACTGCGACCACGACGTCTACCACGTCCTGAAGCACGTGGTCGGCCAAGAGGTGACCTTCCTCTGGCACGATCAAGCGTCACTCGACGGGGCTGATCTGGTGGTCCTGCCAGGAGGCTTTGCCTATGGAGACTACCTGCGAGCGGGTTCCATGGCCGCGCTGTCTCCCATCATGGCCGCAGTCAAACAGCATGCCGCAAACGGTGGTCTGGTGCTCGGTATCTGCAATGGCTTCCAGGTTCTCCTGGAGTCTGGGCTGCTGCCCGGCGCGATGCGCAGAAACCGCGACCTCCGCTTCATCTGCGACGACGTCTTCTTGCGCGTCGAGCGAGCCGATCTGCCCTTCACCCGCCACTACGAGGCTGGGCAGGTCATCCGACTCCCGATTGCCCATGCCGAAGGCAACTACGCAGATCACGAAGACCGTCTCGACACGCTGGAAGCGGCGAATCAGGTGGTGTTTCGCTATGTCTCTCAGCGTGGCGAGACGGATCCGCAGAGCAACGTCAATGGGTCGGCCCGGTCGATCGCCGCCATCACCAACGAGCATGGCAACGTGCTCGGCCTGATGCCCCATCCCGAGCGCTGTGCCGAAGCCGTCCTGGGCAATGAGGACGGTCTCGTGCTCTTCGAGTCATTGATTGGTGAAACGGTGAGGCTCTCGGCATGAGCGGCGAGGAGAAGAAGGCGTCTTCCGGGGCACCGGCCCCGGTGAGCGAGCACACGGTCAATGTCGAGATGGCCCGCGAGCACGGGTTGTCGGATCAGGAGTACGAGCTGCTCCAGAAGCTTCTCGAGCGCGAGCCGAGCTGGACCGAGCTGGGCATCACGTCCTCGTTGTGGTCGGAGCACTGTTCCTACAAGAGCTCCAAGATCTATCTGCGGACGTTCCCCACCGAGGGTGAGCATGTCGTCCAAGGCCCGGGGGAGAATGCCGGCGTGGTCGACGTCGGTCATGGCTGGGTGGCGGCGTTCAAGATGGAGAGCCACAACCATCCGAGCTACATCGAGCCCTTCCAGGGCGCCGCGACAGGCGTCGGCGGGATCTTGCGCGATGTCTTCACCATGGGCGCTCGGCCCGTCGCCTGCATGGACTCGCTACGATTCGGGCAGATCGATGCACCCCGCATGCGCCACCTGGTCGATGGCGTGGTGCGCGGCATCGGCGGTTATGGCAACTGTGTCGGCATCCCGACTGTCGGTGGGGAGACGGGTTTCCACAAGAGCTACGACGGCAACATCCTGGTCAACGCCTTCGCCCTCGGATTGGCCCGCCGGGAGCAGCTCGCCCACGCGCGCGCGGCCGGGGTCGGCAATCCGGTCCTGTACGCCGGGAGCCGCACCGGGCGCGATGGCATTCATGGCGCCACCATGGCCTCGGAATCGTTCGATACCGAGGCCGAGGCGCGTCGACCGACCGTCCAGGTCGGTGACCCTTTCACCGAGAAGATTCTGATCGAGGCGACGCTCGAAGCGCTCAAGACCGGCGCTGTCGTGGCGATTCAGGACATGGGTGCCGCTGGCCTGACCTCGAGCGCATTCGAGATGGCCGGCCGAGGCGATGTCGGCATGCACCTCGAACTCGATCGCGTGCCCTTGCGCGAGGAAGGGCTGGTGCCCTACGAGATCATGCTCTCGGAGTCGCAGGAGCGCATGCTTCTCGTCACGGAGCGAGGTCGGCGAGAGGAGGTGGCGAAGGTCTTCGAACGCTGGGGTTTGGAGGTCGAGACCATCGGCCGGATCACGGACGATGGGCGAGCACGCATCGCCATGAACGGTCAGACCTACGCCGACATGCCGATTCTGCCGCTGACCGAGAGTGCGCCGGTACTCGAGCGTCCGACCGCTGTGCCGGGAGATCTCGCGGCACGCCAAGCTGCTCCGGAGGTGCCGCCGGCAGAGGATCCGACGGATGCTCTGCGACGCATGTTGGACACGCCGAACCTCGGTTCCAAGGACTGGATCTGGCGACAGTACGATCACACGGTGCGCACCAACACGGCGATCGGCCCGGGCGGCGACGCCGCGGTCTTGCTCCTCAAGGGAACGTCGAGCGGGTTGGCACTCGTCAGCGACGTCAACCCGGTCTATTGCTGGCTCGACCCGCGGACCGGTGGGGCGCAAGCTGTTGCCGAGGCCGTGCGCAATCTCGCTTGCGCCGGCGCCAAGCCGGTGGGGCTGACCGATTGCCTGAACTTCGGCAATCCCGAGAATCCGGAGATCTCCTGGCAGTTCAAGGAGTGCGTCGCGGGCATGGTGGCTGGCTGTGAGTCTCTCGCAGTGCCGGTGGTCTCGGGCAATGTCTCGTTCTATAACGAGACCGACGGCTCCTCGATTCATCCGACGCCGACCGTTGCGATGGTCGGGGTGATTCCGGAGATCGCCCACGTTCCCCGATCGCACTTCACCCACGCGGGTGACCGGGTGATCCTGCTCGGAGAGGACGCAGGGGAGCACGGTGGATCGGCCTACCTGCGGCTGCTGTACGACATCGAGCAAGGGCACCCGCCCAAGGTTGATCTGGAGGCCGAGGCGCGGCTTGCCAGGCTGCTTCGGGAGTGCATTGGTCAGGGGTGGGTCCATACCGCCCACGACCTCTCCGAAGGCGGTTTGGCCGTCGCGCTGGCGGAAGCCTGCTTTGGCGGTGCGCCTGGCGGGGCCACGCGCGGCCAGGCGGTATGCCACGGGGCGGAGATCGACGTCGCCCTCTCGCCGACGCACCTGTTCTCGGAGAGCCAAGGACGTGCGCTGGTGGCGGTCGCACCGGAGCACGTCGACACGGTGCTCGCGAGGGCCGAGTCCGGAGGGGTCGTCGCGCGGGATGTCGGCCAGGTCGGCGGCGATCGACTGACCATCCGGGCGGACGGTGGTGCAATCGACGCAGCGGTCGAAGACCTCCATCAGACGTGGCTGACGGCCTTGCCCCGTGCGCTCGAACAATGAGCGCGAGCATGAAGGGGGCGCGACATTCGGCGACAGCCGGCGAGTAAGCTCGTCGGCACCAGTGTTTGGGGTGCCCGTGAAGAGACAGCAGGGCGACGAGTGCGGTAGCCTCCTCGCCCGAATCTTCCAGACTTTGGGCGCCACGTCTTCGTATGACGAGCCTTCGGGCGCCAACCGGCAATCGGCCGACTACGTAGGATAGAGCCCATGTGCGGCATCTTCGGTATCGAGAACCATCCGGAAGCTTCTGGGTTTACCTACCTCGGGCTCTACGCGCTTCAACATCGCGGCCAAGAGAGCTCGGGCATGGTGTCCTGGGATGGCGACAACATGCGTGTCGAGCGCGGAATGGGGTTGGTGGCGGACGTCTTTCGCCCCGCCACGCTCGAGCGCCTGGCGGGCCAGAGCGCGATCGGCCATACGCGCTATTCGACAGCGGGTGCCAGTGCCTTTTTGAACGCTCAGCCGATCGTGGTCAACACCGCCAATGGCCCGCTCGCAGTCGTTCACAACGGAAACTTGACCAATGCGCGCGGCCTGCGTCGCAAGCTCGAGAAAGAGGGCTCGATCTTCCAGACCAGCAGCGACACCGAGGTCATTCTGCACTTGATGGCGCGCAATCCGCGTGAGGACGTGGTCGAGTCACTCTTGGAGGCGCTGCGGGTCGTCGAAGGGGCGTATTCCCTGCTGCTGCTCACCAGCCAAGGTTTGGTCGCCGCGCGCGATCCGAACGGCTTTCGTCCCCTCGCCTTGGGCACGCTGGGAGATGCCTTCTGCGTGGCGTCGGAGACCTGTGCGTTCGACCTCCTCGGCGCCGAGATGATCGGGCAGCTCGACCCGGGAGAGGTCGTGGTGGCCCGAGATGGTGCGGTCCGCCGCTACCAGATGGGAAAAGCTGCGCAACCAAGCCGGTGTGCTTTCGAGCACGTCTATTTTGCCCGTCCGGACAGTCAGGTCTACGAAGACAGCGTGGCGCAAGTGCGCACGCAGATGGGGCAGGTCTTGGCTCAGGAGCAGCCGACAGACGCGGACATCGTGGTGCCGGTTCCCGACAGTGGTCTGTGTCCGGCCCTCGGATACAGCCGGGCATCGGGTCTACCGTTCGAGCTCGGCATGACGCGCAACCACTACGTCGGGCGAACGTTCATTCAGCCGCAACAGTCGATCCGAGACTTCGGCGTACGCGTGAAGCTGAACCCGGACCGCCGTCTGATCGCCGGCAAGCGGGTGATCCTGGTCGATGATTCCATCGTCCGGGGGACGACCTCGCGCAAGATCGTCCGCATGGTGCGCGAGGCGGGCGCCGCGGAAGTTCATCTGCGCATCAGCTCGCCCCCCACGCGGTGGCCCTGTCACTACGGCATCAACACGCCGCGCAAAGAAGAGCTGATTGCATCCCAGCACGATGTCGAAGGCATCCGCGCATTCATCGAAGCCGACAGCTTGGGCTACCTATCCGTCGAAGGGTTGCTGGGTTGCCTCTCGGGTGCGCCAGAGAGCTACTGCACGGCCTGCTGGACGGGGCAGTACCGGGTGGCGAGTGAAGCCCAAGATGATCGCCAGAAAGTGCTCTTTCCCATTCACAGCGAGGAGCGTGTCTAAAGCACGCCAGTGGAGCGTGTTTCAGACACACCGTCCCCTAAGGAGTCGAGGTGAGTCAGGCCTATCGTGACGCTGGTGTCGACATTGCCGCCCAAGATCGCGCACTCGATCGCATCAAGTCCCTGGTCAAGTCGACCACGACGCCGGGCGTTCTCAGTGAGCTTGGTAGCTTTGGTGGCCTGTTTCGGCCCGACCTGAAGGGCATCGAAGATCCCGTCCTGGTGGCATCCGCGGATGGCGTCGGCACGAAGCTAGCGGTGGCTCGTGAAGCCGGCGACTTCTCGACGGTGGGAGGGGATCTGGTCAATCACTGCGTCAACGACATCCTGGTTCAAGGGGCGGTGCCGCTCTTCTTCCTCGACTACATCGGTACAGGCGTACTGGAGCCCGATTCGGTCGTTGCCCTGGTCGACGGCGTGGCCCGCGCGTGTCGCGCGAACGGCTGTGCGCTCCTGGGGGGAGAGCTGGCCGAGATGCCCGGCTTTTACCAGCCCGGTGACCACGAGCTCGTGGGCTTCGTCGTCGGCATGCTCGACCGCAGCCTGCTCTTGGATGGTTCGCGAGTGCAAGCCGGCGACGTCCTCATCGGTCTGCCCTCGGCCGGCCTGCACACCAATGGCTACTCCTTGGCGCGCCGTGTGCTGTTCGATCAGCTCGGTCTCGCGATCGGTGACGCGGTGCCAGGCCTCCAGGATCGCCGGAGCGTCGGCGAGCTGCTGCTCGATCCGCATCTCTCCTACCTGGACGCATTGCGCCCCTTCTTGAGACACCCAGGCCTCCACGGGCTGGCCCACATCACCGGTGGCGGCTTGACCGACAACCTCCCGCGCATTCTGCCCAAGAAGACGCACGCCTTCATTCGACTCGGTAGCTGGGAAGTCCCGGAGCTGTTCGGGGCTCTTCAGCAGCATGGCGGTGTGTCTGACGAGGAGATGCTGCAGGTGTTCAACATGGGCATCGGCATGGTCGCTGTCGTGGCCCCAGACGCTCTCGGTGAGATGCTTGCTGATCTCAAGAAGCGTGGAGCGAAGGCGGTTCCCATCGGCAGTATCCAGAAGGGAGGCGCCGGCGTCGTCTACGACGCGCCTCCCGACCGACCCAGCGTCGGCGACCTGAGCGGCAACGATTCGGGATCCGCTGGCGAGGCTTGACGGTGGCCAGCGAGAGCAGTTCTCAGGGGCGGTCGTCGCAGACGCGCCTCGGCATCCTGTTATCTGGGCGCGGGAGCAATTTCATGGCCCTGGCTGACGCCGTGGATCGCGGCGAGCTGCCAGCAGAGATTGCCCTCGTACTCTCCAACCGACCTGATGCAGCCGGCCTCGAGGCCGCCAGAGCACGTGGCCTCGAAACGTGCGTCGTCTCCCGGAAGCGATCGGCGGGGAGCGGGCTGCTCGGCCGCGAAGAGCACGATCGCCAAGTCATCGCCGCCCTGCGTGACGCGCGCGTCGACTGGGTGTGCCTGGCTGGCTACATGAGAATTCTGAGCGCGGCGTTCGTCCGCGCCTTTCCTCAGCGCATCGTCAACATCCATCCAAGCCTGCTGCCGGCCTTCCCAGGACTCAATGCTCAGCGGCAGGCGTTGGACTACGGCGTGCGGCTCAGCGGCTGCACGGTGCATCTCGTGGACGAGGGGCTCGACAGTGGCCCGATCGTCGAGCAGCGGGCCGTCCAGGTCGCTGACGATGACGATGAGGCGGCCCTGGCAGCGCGAATTCTGCGCCAAGAGCACCGTGCCTACCCTGAGGCGCTCCGGCGTCTTCTCGGGCGCGCATGGCGCGTCGAGGGGCGCCGTGTTCGCTTTGAGGACGAGATCGAAGAAAAAAGCAAAAAGGGGGTTGACTCTCCCTTAACAGCTCTCTAGTATTCGCCTCCCGACGGGGGAAACCCCAACGGGATCTTTGAGAGCGCAGCGCCTAGCAGGCAATTCCCCTTCCGGGTCAGTCCTCGGACTGGTGGTGGAAAGTGGGACGCGCAGTCGTAACCAGCTTCCTCAAAAAACTGAATCGCTGACAATCCTAAAAAAAGGGTTGACACGAGAGAGTTTGAGAGTTACTCTGAGCGACCGCGCCTTGCGAGGCAAAGCGCCGGTTCTTTGAAAACTAGATAGAGAGAAGTCAACGTCAATTCACATCTGGACGTTAGTTCAGATGGCTTGTGTCGCGAGGCACGGGCAAACCGAGTAGATACTCGAGCATGGCTTCGGTCATGACTCGATTGCAGGATTAAACTGGAGAGTTTGATCCTGGCTCAGAATGAACGCTGGCGGCGTGCCTAACACATGCAAGTCGAGCGCGAAAGTGACTTCGGTCACGAGTAGAGCGGCGAACGGGTGAGTAACACGTGGACAACCTGCCTCGGAGTGGGGAATAACTCAGGGAAACTTGGGCTAATTCCGCATACGTCGGCACTTCACAAGAGGTGTCGAGAAAGGTGGCCTATGCTTGCAAGCCACTGCTCCTTGAGGGGTCCGCGTTTGATTAGCTAGTTGGTGGGGTAACGGCCTACCAAGGCGACGATCAATAGCCGGCCTGAGAGGGCGATCGGCCACACTGGAACTGAGACACGGTCCAGACTCCTACGGGAGGCAGCAGTGGGGAATATTGGACAATGGGCGAAAGCCTGATCCAGCAACGCCGCGTGGAGGATGAAGGCCTTCGGGTTGTAAACTCCTGTCAGGTG
>CALFAM010000160.1 GCA_937948815.1 uncultured bacterium | reverse complement strand
TTGTCAACACGGTGTTTCGAAGCATCGTGGCGTCTCTCCATGAAGGCGAGAAGATCGAGCTTCGCGGATTCGGGAGCTTCCGGATCCGCGAACGCTCTGCCCGTATCGGACGCAATCCAAAGACCGGTGCTCGGGTCGAGGTGCCTGCGAAGCGCATCCCGTACTTCAAGCCTGGCAAAGAGCTTCGTGAGCTGCTCAACGAGGATTCGTAGGCGGCTCCTGCTCGGCTCCAATCCCAGAACGTCACAAACATCACGTCGTAGATCTCCATGATGACGAAGGTTCTCGCACGGCATGTCGGGCGTGAGCACGCTCCCGGAGGAACCGAGGTTGGCCACTAACCCTTCAACGGGTGACAAGACGGCGCGCATTTCGCCGGTCGCCGCGGGAGTCCTGGCCTGGCTGGTTCCGGGGCTGGGACACTTCACACTCGGACATCGTGCCCGAGGCATCGCGTTTTTCGTGATCGTTTGCGGCGCCGCCGTGCTCGGCGTCGGCCTCGAAGGCAATCTGGGCACGAGCCTGACGGGACCTCCGCTGGCCTTGCTTCGTACCCTCGGCTGCATGGGCGCCGGGCTGGTCTACGGAACCTTGCGATTCGTCGTCGGATTCGTCGGCAGTGCCGAAGCGCCCGGCTACGAGTACGGTTCTGCCTTCTTGGTGTCGGCTGGACTGATGAACTACATGCTGGTCCTGGACGCTTTCGACATCGCAATGGGGCGCAAGAAATGAGCCCGATCGCCGCTTGTCGACGGCCTCTCCGACTGCAAGGCGGCTCATCATGAGCCACATGATCCTCATGACCGTCTACGCGGCGATGGTCAGCACGTTCTTTTCCTTGCTGTGGCGCCGGACCCGGCGAGGACAGATCAAGCTCTTCTTGCAGATGTTTGGCTCCCTGGTGGGGCTCGGGCTGGCGCTTGCCTGGCTCATGTACTTCTTCCCCTCGGGACCACCCGCGCCCTTTCCATGAATGAGCGCGGGCCGAGCCTGCTGGTGGTCGCCGGTGAGGCTTCCGGTGACCTCCACGCCGGTCGTTTGCTCGCCGCACTGCGCCAACACATCCCCGATGTTTCGGCCTTCGGACTGGGGGGCGATGAGCTGGTGGCAGCAGGGCTCGAGCCGCTGGCGTCCAGCGATGAGATCGCGGTGGTTGGCATCACCGAGGTGCTGCGCATCCTGCGGCGCGCGCGACAGATCTTCCATCAGCTCTTGGACGCTGTCGACCAGCGCGGTACCCGCTACGCTTTGTTGGTCGATGCCCCCGACTTCAACCTGCGCCTCGCCAAGCAGCTCAAGCGCCGGGGGGTGACGGTGATCTACTACATCAGCCCCCAGGTCTGGGCATGGCGACGCGGCCGTGTCCATGGCATCCGGCGAACCGTCGACCTGATGATGGTGCTCTTTCCTTTCGAAGAGACCTTCTACCAGCAGTACGGGATGAAGGCGGCCCATGTCGGGCATCCGCTGGTCGAGGAAGTGCCAGTAATGCGGAGCGCGTGGGAAGACTGTCCGGAAGGCGAGACGGCCCCAACGCCGATCGTCTCGCTGTTGCCCGGCTCACGCCGGAGCGAGGTCGAAGCGCTGCTGCCGACCTTGTTGGCGACGGTCGCTCGCGTTGCCGAAACGCGGCCGATTCACGTCCGGTTGATTCGCGCGCCAGCCATTCCCCGTACCTTGCTCGAGGACGCCTTCGCCCACTGCGCGGTCCCGGTGGAAGTGATCGATAGCGGCGACCGATTCGAGGCGATTGCCGGCTCGCATCTCGCGCTCTGTGCGTCGGGGACCGCGACCCTCGAGGTCGGCTTGTTGACCACACCGATGATCGTGGTCTATCGCCTCAAGCGTTGGAGCTACTGGCTGGCCAAGCTTCTGGTGAAGCTTCCCAGCTTCAGCCTCGTCAATCTGGTCCTCGACTGCAAGGCCGTTCCCGAGCGGGTGCAAGCGGCTACCCGGCCTCCGGAGCTGGCGGCCGACGTCTTGGCCCTCCTCGCGGATCGCACAGCCATCGACACCATGCGCGAGCACCTCGGCGCGCTGCGCGATCGACTCGGCGCCACAGGTGCCAGTGAGCGTGCCGCGGAGCACGTCGCCGCGGTGCTGCAGGGGCAGCGTGTGGCAACGCAGCGGAGAGAAGGCGTATGAGCCAGGAGTCGATCGGCCGCTTTCTCTGGCGCTACTTCCGACCCTATCTGCCGACGATTCTGCTGACCTTGGTCGCGACCGCGGTATACACCGGGTCGATGGTGCTGGTGCTCGCCTTGCTCGAGCCGATTTTCGGCGACGTGCTGCGGATGTCGGACGAGCAGGTCGGTGAGACGATGATCGGCAAGGTGGCCGAAGCGGGGGAAAGGGTCGGTGTCGACAATGGCTTCGACCCGCGGGAATGGGTGTCAGCGGTCATCCCGCGCCTGCAGGAGTGGATGGGCCTCTCGGACACCGACAGCGTGTTCTTTTTGCCCTTGCTCTTCGCGTTGGTCATCGTGATGCGCAGCCTGGCCGGCTTTGCCAACGGCTACTTCTTCCAGGTCCTCGGCCTGGGCGCAACCAATGATCTGCGCAACGATCTCTTCAGGCGCATCCTCGATCAGTCGAGCCGGTTCTACGCCCGCCATCCATCCGGAGAGCTGGCCAGCCGGGTCGGCAGTGACATTTCAGTGATGCAGAATGCGGTGTCGACGCGGCTGCTGGACCTGTTCCAGCAGTCGACGACGCTGGTCGCGTTGCTCGTCTGGATGCTCAGCACGCACTTCCGCCTGGCCCTCTTCTGCCTGCTACTGGCGCCGGCTGTCGCGTTGCCGATCGCGGTCTTCGGCAAGGGCATGCGCCGCGCCAGCCGACGGACCCAGGAACGGATGGCGGACCTCTTCAACCTGGTCGGCGAAGCGGTTCGCGGTCACCGGGTGGTCAAGGCTTTCGGCATGGAGGCCTTCGAACAGGAGCGCTTCCGGCAGGCCACCGAGCGGCATCTCAAGGTCCGTCTCAAGGCGCAGATGCTGAGCTATGCATCGACTCCGGTGGTCGAAAGCGTCGCAGCCGTCGGCGCTGCCGCCTTCTTCATCCACGCCGGGCGCCAGATCCGTCTCGGCACGCTCAATCCGGCCGAGGTGCTGAGCTTCATCGTCATGGCAATGATGCTCTACGATCCCATTCGCAAGCTGAACAAGGTGAATCTCGTCGTGCAGGAAGCGCTGGCGTCCGCGCACCGGATTCGCCAGCTGATGGTCGAGCCGCAGGACGTGGTGGAGAAGCCCGAGGCGCGCGCCCTCGACGGCTTCGAGGATGCGATCGTCTTCGAAAGTGTTTCCTTCGCCTACGAATCCGAAGCCGTGCTCTCGGCGGTCGATCTGACGGTTCGGCGTGGCGAGGTCGTGGCCCTGGTGGGCGCTTCGGGCGCGGGGAAGTCGACGCTGGTCAACCTGCTGCCGCGTTTCTACGATCCCGACCAGGGAAGTGTTCGCATCGACGGCGTCGACCTGCGGGAGGTGCGACTTGCCGATCTCCGCGCGCTGATCGGAATCGTCACCCAGGACACGATTCTCTTCGACGAGACGGTGCGCAACAACATCGCCTACGGGCGCGGTGACCTGTCGCGGGAGCGCCTGGAGTCCGCGGCGCGGGCGGCATTCGCACACGACTTTGTCGAGCGCCTGCCGGAAGGGTACGACACGCCGATCGGAGAAGGCGGTCTCAAGCTTTCAGGTGGCCAGCGCCAGCGCCTCGCGATCGCGCGTGCGCTGTTCAAGGACTCACCGATTCTGATCCTGGACGAGGCGACCTCGAACCTCGACAGTGAAGCCGAGCGCCTGGTTCAGAAGGCACTGTCACGCTTGATGGAAGGGCGCACTGCGTTGGTGATCGCCCACCGGCTGTCGACCGTCCAGCGGGCGGACCGAATCGTGGTCATGGAGGGTGGGCGGATCGTCGAGCAGGGAACCCACGCCGACCTGCTGGATGCGGGTGGGCGCTACCGTCAGCTTTACGACCTGCAGTTTCGTGACGAGTCGAAGTCCGAGGCAGTCACTCCGTCTGGTGGCGACGCGCGCGGCGGCGCCCGCGAGGGTTGAGAGAGGAGGATCTGATGCAGAGCATGACCGGATTCGGCCACGCCGAAATCGAGGCGGAAGGGTTGCGGATCGCCGCAACGACGCGCAGTGTGAATCACCGCTACCTGGACCTGGCGTTGCGCCTGAGAGAGGAACAGCGGTCGCAAGAGCCCGCCCTGCGCGAGCATCTCAGCAAGCGTCTGTCGCGCGGCCGCGTGGAGGTGTCTTTCGAGGTCGAGCCGGTGGGACAGGTGCCTGCGGAAGTCGAGATCGACCACGGCCTGGTATCGGCCGTCAAAGAGGCCGCGCAAACCCTGGTGAG
Organism: uncultured bacterium; assembly: GCA_937948815.1. GTDB lineage: Bacteria > Acidobacteriota > Thermoanaerobaculia > Multivoradales > J023 > J023. The sequence goes on along the minus strand of CALFAM010000160.1, from coordinate 7,470 downwards.
CGCAGGTGTGCTCGACCAGGGGCCGACCTTCGGTGACCTGATGCGGATGCCCGACGTGGTTCGGGTGCGCGCGCAGAAGGTGACCTGGGATGACGAAACCAAGGCGGCGTTGGTCCGCGCGCTCGACGCTGCGCTCGATCAGCTGCTTGCGTCCCGCGCGACCGAGGGTGCCAAGCTCGCCCGCGTGCTCGAAGAACACCTGGAGGCACTCGACAGGTTGACCGAGGAGCTCCGCGCCTGTGCCGAGGCCTGGCCAGCCGCGGCCGCGGCGCACCTCCGCACCCGTCTCGACACGCTGCTCGAGGGTGTCGACGGTCCCGATCCCGACCGCGTGGCGCAGGAAGTCGCGCTGCTGGCGGATCGCAGCGATGTTCGTGAGGAGCTCGACCGTCTCGATTCGCATCTCGAGCATTTTCGTTCGCTGATGGTCAAGCCGGGCGCCATTGGCAAACGGCTGGACTTCTTGACCCAAGAGATCTTTCGCGAGCTGAACACCACCGGCTCGAAGTGTCGCGACGCCGCCATGACCCGCCTGGTGCTCGACGGCAAGGCACGCTGCGAGCAGATCCGTGAGCAGGTTCAGAATGTCGAGTGAGACCGCGTCCGGGGAGCCGAGACAGCCGGCTGGCCGGGGAGATCTCTTCATCCTCTCGGCACCCAGTGGCGCTGGCAAGACCACGATCATTCGGCGCTTGCTCGGCTTTGACGAAGCCAGCTCCGGCGGGGCGAGCCCCGATCAGGATCGTGCAAACGACCGGAATCAGGGCCGCTTCGGCGCGTCGCTCTACTATTCCGTGAGCCATACGACGCGCGACCGACGGCCTGGCGAGGTCGATGGGCGGGACTACTTCTTCGTCGACCCGGCGACCTTCACGGAGATGATCGAGGCGGATGCCTTCTTCGAGTGGGCGGACGTCCACGGCCAGCTCAAGGGAACCGCCAAGGCCCCGATTCTCGAACGGCTCGCCGATGGTATCGACGTGCTGCTCGACGTCGATGTCCAAGGCGCCGCCCTGATGCGTGAACGCTATCCGGCCGCCATTTCCGTCTTCATCATGCCGCCGAGCGTCGCCGAGCTGCGTCGCAGGCTGACCAGCCGTGGGCTCGACGACGAGGCGCAAATCGCCCGGCGGATCGCCGATGCAGCGGTAGAGCTGCGGCAGGTCTGTCACTACGACTATGTTACGATCAACGATCGAGTCGAGGCCGCCGTGGCTTCGCTCGCGGCGATCATCGAGGCCCGGCGCCACCGTCGCGAGCGACTGCAGCCACAGATCAACAGCATTCTCTCGGATCTCGACGCGAAGTAGACGCCAGCCCCGAGGGCGGTTGCACGCAGGCAATCGGCCGCAGGCCAGGGCGGAAGAAGACAGCCAACCGAATCAACCCAGCCGTCGCGTGGCTCACAGTGGCTTACGCGGCCGTCATCAGTCGAGCAGGATCCCAGTATGGAACTACCCGAGCGCTTCGATAGCAAATTCCGCTTCGTGCTTCTCGCCGCGCAGCGCGCCGAGCAAATGATGCGCGGTGCGCGTCCGCGTATCGACAGCCAGGAAACCAAGGCCACGACGGTCGCCATGGAAGAGATCCAGAACGATGCGGTCGCCTGGGACTACGGCCCGCCGGCGTATGCCGAGTCCGAGAGCTTTGACGAGGAGTTCGACGGCATCATCGAAGCGGAGAACGCGGCCGAGGGTTGAGCCGCGCGAGACGGCCGACGACCGCGCTGACCGTCGCTGGCCGTCGAGATCGAGCCTGAGAAGGCGGTAGCCTGACAGGCGAGCATCGGCAGCGCGAAGACCAGCATGGCAGCTTGTCCTCGATCGCCGCGTAGAACTGGCCGCGCACCATGACGTCAGATCAGAGCAACTCGGGTGGGTCGATCGCAGGCGCGCTCGACTACCTCCGAGACCTCGGCTGGGACGACCTCTACCTGGCTTCTGCAGTCGACGCGGCTACGGTCCCATCCCAACGCGGCAGGGAGGGTACCGACCGGTCAGCTTCGCCCAGTCCGCCCGCCGTCTCACCACAGCCACGGCGACCAGCAGCGTCTCCTGACCGAGCAGCGGGTACGACCCGGCCACCGGCGTCGCCTGCAGCGTCTGGGGCGCCCGCAAGGCCGACACACAGCACACCTTCTTCGGCAGCACCCTCCACGGTCGGCGAGGCCGCGGCGGGAACGCTGGAATCGGTCGCCCAGGAGGCCATGAGCTGCACGCGCTGTGGGCTGTCCAAGGGGCGCAACTCAGTCGTTTTTGGCAGCGGGAACCCGCACGCCGAGCTCATGCTGATCGGTGAGGGGCCGGGCGCGGAGGAGGACAAGCAAGGGTTGCCCTTCGTCGGTCCGGCAGGCGAGCTGCTGACCAAGATCTTGACAGCAATCAACCTGTCACGCGATCAGGTCTATATCGCCAATGTCGTCAAGTGCCGCCCGCCGAACAACCGCAATCCCGAGCCGGACGAAGTCGAAGCCTGCTCTGGCTTCCTGGCGCGTCAGATTGATCTCGTGCGCCCCAAACTGATCGTGGTCCTGGGGCGCGTCGCGGCCCAGGCACTGCTGGGGTCCGATCAGAGCCTCGGTCGCATGCGCGGAACCTGGCATACGGTGCGCGGAATTCCGACGCGCGTGACCTACCATCCTGCTGCCTTGTTGCGCCAAGCGAGCTACAAGCGCCCCACGTGGGAAGACATGAAGCTCGTGCGAGATCGCCTCCAACGCTAGAACGGTGAACCGGAAAGATCTTTGGACATGCGCTGCCGACGGCGAGACCGGGATGGCAACGGATGGGGAGCGGGATCGTGACCTCCGGCCCTGCCCCGGGCGATGACCGCATCCTGGCTCGCCTCGCCGCGGCTCATTGGTCGCAGCATGGCAATCCTCCAGCTGCGGCGGCCAAGCCCGTCTTCGAGATCGGCCTGCTCGGCCGCCCGCATGTCACGTTCGTTCCGCCCAACGAAGCGTCGAGACCGGTCGCTTGGCGTTTGCGCCGTGCCTTCGAGCTCGTCGCCTGCCTGGCTCTGGCACCGGATCGATGGCTGGCCCGTGAGGCCTTGACACTCGCGCTCTGGCCCGATTCCGAGCCGTCCACCGTCGCGCGGAACTTTCATCCGACGATCAGCGACGCTCGCGGTGCCCTGGCCCGCGCAGCAGGGCAGCGCCTCGATACCGTGATCGCCGATCAGGGTGGCTATCAGCTGAGTGAAGCCGTCATCTGGCGTGTCGACGTCGATCGCTTTCGGCACCACGCCGACCTGGCGGCCAGCCTGCAAAAGCAAGATTCGGCGGCAGCGTTGACGGCCGGGCGCCGTGCCTGGCGGCTGTACCGTGGCGTGCTGCTGTCGAGCAGTCATCAGCCGTGGGCTGACACGGCGCGCCAGGAGCTCCAACATCGCTACCACCGACTTCTGCAGGTCGTGGCCAGCCTGGCAGCCGAGGCTGGGCGGCTGGAAGAAGCCATGGATGCCTACCGCACGCTGCTGATCGACGACCCGTACGCCGAGTCGATCCATCTTGCGCTGATCGAGATCTACGCACGGCAGCGACGGCCCGACCTGGTACGCCGGCAGTTCATGCGCCTCGAAGACCTCCTGCGTGAGCTCGACGTCGAGCCAGCGGAGGCCACCCGGGCGCGGTATCTGGCTTTGGTCTCGACGAATACCAAAAGCGAGCCCTTCGCGGGGTAGAATGCGCGCGCGATGAGTGGCCCCCAGGCATTGCCCCAGACCCGCACTGATTCGAGCACGGATTCGAGACCGGATCTGCGCGCCGCCGATGACAGTCTGTCTGTTCCGGAGATCTCGGTGCTGGTGCCGGTCAAGGACGAAGAGGGCACGATCCTGGCGCTGTCCGAACGGGTCGCAGCAACCCTCGACGCCTTGGACCGCAGCTTCGAGCTGATCTTCATCGATGATGGCTCTCGGGATCAGACCCTTCGGCGTGTCCGTGAGGCTCGGGAGCGCGATGCCCGCGTGAGGCTGATCCGCTTGCGCCGCAACTTCGGCAAGGCAGCGGCGCTGACGGCTGGAATCGAGCACAGCGTCGGCGAGATCGTGGTCACCATGGACGGTGACCTCCAAGATGTTCCCGAAGAGATTCCGCGCTTTCTCGAGAAGCTCGAGAGCGAGGATCTCGATCTGGTGTCCGGCTGGAAGCAGAAGCGGAAGGATCCGATCTCGAAACGCTATCCCTCGAAGCTCTTCAACTGGGCGACACGGCGGCTGGCACAGGTCGATCTGCACGACTTCAACTGTGGTTTCAAGACCTACCGTCGGGCCGTGTTGGAAGAGATCGCCATCTATGGTGAGCTCCATCGCTACATCCCGGTGCTCGCCAGTCGCCGCGGTTTTCGCATCGGTGAGCTTCCGGTCAGCCACGAGCCACGGCGTCACGGTGCCAGCAAATATGGGTGGGATCGCCTCTACAAGGGCTTGCTCGATCTGATCACCGTCTTGTTCATCACCAAGTACACCCGCCGGCCCCTCCATCTCTTCGGCTTGGTGGGCCTGGGCTCGATCACCGCGGGCTTTGGCATCAACCTCTACTTGGCGATCCTGTGGTTCTTCGGCCAACCGCTGAGCAGCCGGCCATTGTTGCTGCTCGGGGTGCTGCTGACCGTGCTCGGCTTCCAGGTGCTGACCACGGGGCTAATTGGCGAGATGATCACGCTCCGAACCTTCCGCCCGGACGACAGCTACTCGATCGAAGATCGCGTCGACTAGCTTCCCCAAAACGAGTCGCTGACGAGCTGCGAGCTTGATGAAGAAGGCGTCTGCGCCCAAGCGCTTCCTCTTTCTGACCCAGACCTATCCGCGGTTCGCGGGGGATACCGCCGGTCCGTTCATTCGGGACTTGGCCCGCGCCTTGGTGCGTGCGGGCGACGCGGTGACCGTGCTGACGCCGCACGCGCCCGATGTGCCGGCCTCCTGGGACGACGATGGCGTGGCCGTGCGCAGCTTTCGCTACGCGCCCGAACGCTACGAGCTGGTTGGTTACAGTCGCAGTCTGGACAAGGACGAGACCCTCAAGGGCGGTGCTGTGGTGTCGGCGCCGCTCTACATGCTCGGTGCACGCCGCGCGCTGCGGAGCCTGCTGAAGGCCGCAGCACGCCAGGGGCAGCCATTTGACCTCGTGCACGCGCATTGGGTTGTGCCCAACGCGCTGATCGCAGCCGCGGCTGGTCTCGGTACGAAGAGCATGGGCGTTCCGCTGGCGGTCGGCCTGCACGGTAGCGACGTTTTTCTGGCTGAAAAGGCAGGCGTGCGCAGCATGGTCGCATGGGCGCTGCGCAAGACGTCGGTGCTCACGGGTTGCTCGCCGGAGCTGGTCGACCGGGTCTGTGCCCTTGGATTCGGTCCGGCGCGCGCCCGTGTCATTCCTTACGGGGTCGACAGTGAGCTCTTCGCCCCAGACGAGGGCGCTGATGCTGCGCGCCGTGCGGTCTGGCGCGACCGGCTAGGCATTCCGGCCGACGCGCCGATGATCGTCTCGGTCGGACGCATGGCGACCAAGAAGGGCTACCAGGTGCTGATGCCCGGTCTCGAAGACTTCTTCACGCGCTGCCCCGAAGCTCATCTCGTGCTGGCCGGGGCAGGGGATCGTCTCGAGGCGTTTCGCCGGGACGCCGCGAAGTGGTCGGCCAACGTCCACTTCCCAGGCGCCGTCCTTCGCGACACGATCGCCGATCTCTACCGTGCTGCGGACATCTTCGTCCTGCCCGCCGTCCACGATCCTCAGGGCAATGTCGACGGCCTGCCCAATGTGATTCTGGAAGCGATGGCCAGCGGCTTGCCGGTGGTGACCACGCCAATCTCGGGTATTCCGCTGGCCATCACCGATGGCGAGCACGGCCGCTTGGTGCCAGAAGGGGAGACCGCACCCCTGGTCGCGGCCCTCGCCGACCTGGTGGCAGCACCGGAGATGGCTCGCGCGATGGGGCAGGCGGGCCGTGAGAAAGCGCGGCGTGAGCTGAGCTGGGACGCGGTCGGCGCTCGCTACCGCGCAGCGTACGATCTCGCTCTCGATACCTAACGACAGGAAGACCGGGCCGCGAAGAAACCTTGGTGCAGCGTGTCCGTAATTCGAGTTGACCGGTCGTCTAGTGGCGTTGGATAATCCCTGAGCTGAGGAGCCAACACGACGACGATGAGAAGATAGCGATCATGCCGAAGTCAGCGAACAAGGACCTCATGCTCTCGAAGGGATTCGAGCTGCTCTACGACCACGGCTATGAGGAGACCGGTGTGCAACGCATCACCGCCTCCTGCGGAGTGCCCAAAGGGTCGTTCTACTACTACTTCGCGAGCAAGGAGGCTTTTGCGCTGGAGGTTCTGGGGCGCTACCGTGCCTTTATGGGCAGCCAGCTCGAGCAGCATTTGGAAGGCGGGGAGGGGACGCCCCTCACGCGTTTGCAGCGCCTGTTCGAAGTCTGGACGGACCTCTCCGAGGCCGGTGACTTCCGGCGTGGGTGCCTCGCCGGCACCTTGTGTCAGGAGATGGCGGCCAAGAACGCGAAGTTTCGAGTCGCAGTTCACGAAGTCTTCGCCACGATCCAGGGCTACTTCGAAGCATGCCTGCGGGCTGCCCAGCAGGCGGGTGAGATTGCCGCTTCCGAGGACATCGATGGTCTGGCTTCTTTCATGCTCAATGGCTGGCAGGGCGCCTTGCTACGCATGAAAGCGTCGCAGAGTCGGGTGCCCCTCGATCACTTTCAGGCCCAGGTCTTCGGCAAGCTGTTGGTGTCGTGAGCTCCCTCCTTCGGTCCCTTTTTGCAACATCGACTAGACGACCGGTCAACTGATACTTCGCCCCGTGAATTCTTCCACCCATCCACGCCTCGAAGGAGCCCTTGATGCAATCGTTCCGAAATCTCGCCTTCCTCTTCGTATTGGCCGCCGCGACCGTACCGGTTCTCGCGTCTGCAACGGACGGAGCAGAGCCGTTCAAACAGACGCAGATCTCTTTTCGTCCGGACACCATCGTGGAAGCAGCCTTCTTTCGCGTTGGAGCGGGCAACCAGGCCGAGCTCAGCGCGCGCTATCTCAGCAAGGTGCTGCCTTTGGCGGAGTCCTTCGGCATGAAGAACCTGGGCCTGTTTTCGATCTCGGAGGTTGCCCATGGCCCCGACGATGCGCGGCTCTGGGGTCTCTTCCAATGGCCTGATCTAGATGCTCGCAAGCGATTCGAGCAGGACGAGCGTTTCCTTGCGCTGCGCGCGATCCGGGATGAGCTGATGGATGCGTTCAAGATCGTCCACCTGCGGCCCAAGAAGGCGTTCACCCTCACCCTGCGCGATGACCGAATGTACGAGTTCGCGGCACTGTGGATGAATCGGAGCCACGGTGCCCACATCGAGCACTACTTCGAGGCGGCGAAGACCTTCAGTCGCGAGCACGGCGTGCGCATGGTCGATCAGCTCGAGGTCATCGGTACGTCCGAACGCTATCCCTTCCTGCCCGAGCAGGTGTTCCTCA
>CALFAM010000159.1 GCA_937948815.1 uncultured bacterium | reverse complement strand
CGCTACCTGGCAGAGGTCGGCGCATGAGCCCGAGGGAAGCGCGATGACGCCGAGAGAAGCTCGATGAGCGTAGCGATTCAGGATCTCGAAGGCATCGAGCTGCTCGCGCAGCTTCCTGCGAACGAGCTCGCGTGGCTGGCGGAGCACTGCGAGGAACGCTGCTGCGCCGCTGGTGAGCCGATGTTCGCCCTCGGCACCGAAGCCCGCGAAATCGTCTTCCTCCTCGAAGGAACGGTCGACCTGCGTCGGCGTGAAGGCGGACGAGAGGTCGCGAGCTTCGCGCTGCATGCCGGCGAGACCGCCGGCCGCCTGCCCTTCTCGCGAATGACCCACTACACCGTCGAGATGGTCGCACAAGAGGCGTGTCGGATCGCCCTCTTGCATACCGACCAATTCGAGGCTCTGCACACCCACGCGCCGGTGGCCGAAGAACGCTTCGTCCACCGCATGATCGACCGCACCCGAGACGTCACCCGCTTCGACGTCAACCGCGAGAAGCTCACCTCCCTCGGCACCATGGCGGCTGGCCTGGCACACGAGCTCAACAACCCCGCATCCGCCGCCCGCAGGACCGCCCAAGACCTGGCAAAAACGCTCCAGGCGTTCGACGAGCACTCGTCCAATATCGTCCGTCAGTTCATCTTCGAAGATCTTGCTGCAGGCAGCGCGGATGGGGCCAGCGAGGACCCCTTCGCTCCGGTCTACGCGAAGATGACCCTCAAGAGCCCGGCGCGCGACGCGCTCGAGCAAAGTGACCTCGAAGACGAGCTCGAAGACTGGCTCTCGGAACAGGGCGTAGAAGAGCCCTGGATGGTCGCGCCGACTCTGATCTCCGGCGGCCTCACCCAGTCCTTTCTCGCCGACTTCGCGCGCCGGCTGGTGCCCGACCAGATCACGAACTTTCTCGAATGGACGTCCAAGGACGTCGAGATGCGACTCCTGGCCCGTGAGCTGCTCGAGAGCACGAAGCGCATTGCGGAGCTGGTCGCGGCCATGAAGTCCTATTCCTATATGGACCAAGGCGTGAGCAAAGCAGAGGTCGACGTCCACGAAGGAATCGACAACACCCTGCGCGTGCTACGTCACAAGCTGGAGGCCAAGAGCATTCAGGTCGTCCGGCACTTCGATGACTCATTGCCCCGCATCCTGGCCTACGGCAGCGAGCTCAACCAGGTGTGGACCAACCTGATCGACAATGCGGTGGCGGCAGTCGACGATGCGGGCACCCTGAGCGTGGTGACCAGCTGGGACCGCGCAGCCGGTCGTGCTTGCATCGACGTCATCGACAACGGCAGCGGCATTCCCGAAGCCATCCAAGATCGGATCTTCGAACCCTTCTTCACCACCCGCGGCGTCGGCGAGGGTACGGGCCTCGGACTGGACATCACTAACCGCATCATCACCCGCCACCATCAGGGCACCATCCAGGTCACCTCCGAGCCCGGCCGGACCTGCTTTCGGGTGCGCTTGCCGATTGCCGAAGACGCTGCCCGAACACCTCCTCAAGACGGCGAATCAACATGATGCGAGCACGGAATCCGCTCCGATCGTGGAGCCTCCTGACAGTCCTGTGTGCGGCCGTCGCGTCGCCGGCATGGGCGGCTGGCGCCATGCCATCGTTCTACACCGAGCTGGTCTGCCTGATCATCGGCTGCGCCCTCATGGGCTACCTATGCTTCCGCATCGGCCTGGTACCGATTCTGGGCTTCCTGATGACCGGCGTCGTCCTCAATACCTCGGGTTTGGTCGAGAACCCGGCACTGGTCGAAGCCATGGCCGAGGTCGGGGTCATCCTGCTCTTGTTCACCATTGGCATCGAGTTCTCGATCGAGAGCCTGATGCGGATCCGGCGCCTGATCTTCGTCGGCGGAGGCTTACAGGTCGGTCTCACCACGGGCCTGGTGACGGGCACCCTCATGCTGCTCGGCGTCGCCTGGCAGGCAAGCCTCTTCACCGGCATGCTGGTCGCTCTCTCCTCCACCGCCATCGTGCTCAAGTTGCTCGAGAGCCGCGGCGAAACGCGCTCCGATGCCGGCAATCTGTCCGTGGGTATGCTGATCTTCCAGGATCTGGCGGTGGTCGGCATGGTGATCGCCATTCCGCTGCTCGGCCAGGGTGGTGACGAGGAGGCCCATGGCGGGGGCATGGATCGGCTCCTGTCCCTCGCCGGCGCGGTCCTTCTCGTGGTCGTGGTGCTGCTGATCGCCCGCAAGCTGGTCCCCAAGGTTCTCGAGTTGCTCGCGCGAGCCTGCTCACCCGAAGTCTTCTTGCTCGGCGTGATCGCGATCTGCCTGGGGACCGCCTGGGTGACCGGATTTGCCGGCGTCAGTGTGTCTCTCGGCGCCTTTCTCGCCGGCCTGCTGGTCAGCGAGAGCCGCTTTGGCAGCCAGGCGCTTGGCGAGATCTTGCCCCTGCAGATCTTGTTCAGCGCCACGTTCTTCGTCTCGGTTGGCCTGCTCCTCGATGTCGGCTTCCTGATGCGTCATCTACCCCTCGTGCTCCTGGTGGTGGCTGGCGTGCTGGTGCTCAAGGCCTCCGTGACCTTCCTCAGCGCCAAGGTGCTCGGCTACGCCACGGGACCGGCCGTGGCCAGCGGCCTGCTGCTTGCCCAGGTCGGTGAGTTCTCTTTCGTCTTGGAGCGCGCCGGACGTGAGGCTGGCCTGTCGCCCGCGGGCATCGACGGAGCCGGTGGCCAGACCTTCATCGCTGCAACGGTCGTATTGATGGCCCTCACACCCTTTCTGGCCCAGGCTGGTTCCGCCCTCGACCAGCGCCTGCGAGCACGAACTGCCACCAAGCGCCCGCGGCCCTCCGAGAACGCGCCGGCCGAGGCTTCGGCCGCAGACAGCCATCACGACCTGGCAGATCACGTCTTGATCCTCGGCTACGGCCGGGCCGGAAGTTGGCTCTCGCGGCAGCTTCGCCAAGCCGACATTTCCTGCCTGGTGATCACCCTCAGCCCGACCGGCGCCGCCGAGGCCGACGCCAAGGGCGTGCCGGTTCTGCGTGGTGACTACACCAAGATGTCCTTGCTCAAGGAAGGAGGCTTGCAACGGGCCCGCATGGTGGTCATCGCCGACGACACCCTCGAAGTCGCCGAGCGGGCTGTCGCCATGATCCGCGCCAATCTTCCGGACATCCCGATCCTGGCCAAGATGGCGCTCGAGACCGACGCGGAAGCGATGCGCAGCCACGGCGTGCAATTTGCCGTTTCGGACGAGGCGCCCAGCCATCGTGCGCTGCTCGCCGAGGTCTACGGACACTGTGGGCACGCACGCGAGGCGGCCGAGCAGTCGACGCTTTCGGGAGGCAAAAACGAAGCCAACGCAGCGTTCGTGCTGAGCCTGGAGCAGCGCAGCTCGCCTCATTGCACCCACACCGACCAGGCGCGGGCCGTGGTTCCAGAAGCGCGCGACATCTGCCCGGAGTGCGTCGTCGCCGGCGAACGCTGGGTGCACCTGCGGGTGTGCATGACGTGCGGTCACGTCGGCTGCTGCGACAGCTCCAAGAACCGCCACGCCAGCCGCCACGCGAGCGCTGCCGGCCACGCCCTCGCCCGCTCGCTCGAGCCGGGTGAGGACTGGGTCTGGTGCTTCGAGGACGAGACCCTGCTCTGAAGATGGCGCGCTCCGAATGCCAGCCGGAGCCGAGCCGATGTGCAAGGCCGTTGGCACACCGCACGTTCGACAAGCGATCTCCTCTCCACCGCGGAACGCCGCGCGCTGCTCGGGTTTCCCGCCTGCGCCCCGAACTGCACCGCCAATACGGGTCTCCTCTTCAACCGTGAGAACGAGCCAATCGCAGCGACACCATTCGCCTTCGGCATCATTTCGGGCTACAACTCCGTGGCCAAACGCGTGGTCGGGGCCAAGGTCGCATCGTTCCGGAGCGCAGCCTTGGCGCTGATCAACAACTGAGGCTGAAGCGAAGGCTCAGTGGGAGGAGCCAGGCTCAGCCAACGACGCCAGGCGCTCCGCGATCCGCGCAGCCATGCGCGTCGCCAGGGTGCGGGTGAAAGCCGCCGTGTAGTGCACCTTGTCGACGTAGAGCGCCTGCTTCTCGTCCTTCTGGATGTCCGCCAGCCACAGGAAGTGCCCGCCGAGCGGGTCGGCCGCGACCCGCTCGGCCATGTAGGCATAGCCCTGCTCGGATGCCCCATGGCCCTCGAAGCCTCCGGCGGCGAAAGGATGAAATTGAAGGTCGTATTCGTACGTCGGCACCGGCTGCCACACGAAGATCGGCGTCACCCCGAAATCCGCCGCCACGACCTCGATCATCCGCTTGTTGGTCAGGTACCGCGCCACCACGTCGACGATCAGCGGCTCCACGCTCACCTCGGTCGAGGCAGAAGAATCCCGGCTGGTCGATGCTGCCGGCACCTCGGCGGGTGGTGACGGGTCGAGCTTGCGACCCAATCCACGCAGGGCACGCCCCAAGGAGGTCGCGCGCGCCAGGCTCTTCACGCTGCTCGTCGTCTCGTCCGCTACCAAGTTTCGAAAGCGGTCGGTAAACAGCGGTTCGTTGGTCGCGTGGTAGAAGTCATTCAGACCGTCGACGAAGATCGCCAGATCAGGCACCAGGCCAGCACCGAGCAGTTCCTGAAACAGGATGCGTTCCTGCGTCGAGTAGTAGTAGCCGCGAGCAAAGTTGTAGACCCGAACAACTCGCCCTCTCAGGCTTCCCAACGCGTCTTGAAGGGCCGAAGCCAAGGTCTCGTCATCGGCCACGCCGTAGCCAAAGGCAGTCGAGCCCCCGAACAAGAAAATGTTGATGTACGTTGGATCGGGAGGCCAAGGCCCCTGGTTCGCGCTCACCCGGAAGCCGTTGGCGTCGACGTTGACGAAGCGCCCTGCGAACGGCGCCTCCTTGAACTGCGTGAACGGCTCATAGGCGTAGGGCCGCTTCCAGCTTTCCCGCAGCAGCGTATCCATGTCCGCCTCGGTGCGCTCCGGGTACGCGTCACGAACCCTCTCGTGGCCATACTCCGACGACACCGGGTTCCGGTCGCGTCGATCCTTGAACGCGAACGCGAAGGACAGCCCAGCCTCGAGCACCAGCAGGACGACCAGTGTATTGAGCAGCATCACGGCTGCGGCCCGATAGGTGCGCCCCAACATCGGAAGGATGCCGGCTGGTTTCACGCGCGGTGCTTTCTCGAGCGGTTCTTTCACGAAGTGGAGCCAACCTGCGATTCCGGATAGGCGACGACCGCGCCCACCGTGTCTCGAGCGATTCTAGCCTGGTCGTGCGGGCCTTCGAGCGCAGAGTCCAGGCGTCGCGGGCACCACGTCGTCGCAGGCTCACTCAGGATGGCGGCAGGCGCACCGTCTGCCCGGGCTCGACGAGAATGTCAGACTACGTCTCGCCGGTCGTGCGACAGGCCCGATCCACACAGGCATCGACCTGATACCACCCAGGCTCGATCGACGGAGTCCGGACCCCACCACCGCCAGCTTCGACCGGCATGGCAGGCTCTCCGCCGGAGACGAGGCGCGCAGCTCGCCAAGGGCCGCGAATCTCGATGACGCCGCCGAGCTTCGCCACCACCAGATCGCCTTCTACCCAGTCACCGCGCCCGTCCACCGCCAGCCAATCCGACGGTAGCTGCCCGGCCCCATCGAAGACGCGCACCGAAGTGGAATACGGGAGAAGACCGGCATCGGCGCATGCCAGGCCGAGCGATGGCGCAACGAGGTCGCCGAAGAAGACGACGTCGACCCGTTCCGCCTCCCGGTCCACCAGCTCGACGATCATCTCCTCCGCCAGGGTGCCGTCGCGAAACGACGCGCGCGCGTGAATCGCACGCCCGCTCGCCAAACTCAGACCAACGGGACGAGGCGGGCGCGCATCACCAGCCAAGCGACTGACGCGCTCTGCCTCGAGAAAGTCTGCATGCCCAGCAACGATGCGACATCGCCCCTCACCGGGATCCGGTATGTCAACTTTGCCCGCTTCGTCCGCGACGGCCTGGGCGACCAGCAGAGGCGGATCCGGCTCGATGCGTACGAGCTCGACCGTCGCACCGGCCACCGGCGAGCCCCTCGGAGACGTCACGACGGCTTCCAGGGCCGGCGGCGCATCATCCACCGCGCTGGGGCCCGCGGGCGCACGCAGAGGGTCGAAGTTCTGTACCTCGCGATCACCGGGAGCGAGCTGGAGGCATCGCTCTGCGGGCGCGCTCGAGATCATCCCCCCGGCATGGGCAGTGATCTTCCACCGTCCAGACGGCAACACCATTCGGTATTGGCCGTCGCGTGGATCGACAGCGGCGCGGACGATCTCGAAGATCGATCCACCTCTATCGTTCGCCGCTTCGTACCAAGCCCCCGGCTCGATCAGCTCGGCCCGCACCTCACCACTGACCTTGCCGTCGCTCGCAGAGACCACGCCCTCGAGCAGCGCCTCACCCGCAGAGTGGAAGATCACCGAGCGGTGCGCATAGCGTTCCAGGTCGAGCATCGGATCGAAACGAGGCCGTGGCTCGCCATCGACCTCGACACCGACCAACAGATAGCCGGACATCGGCACGACCTGCGCGCGCCAGAGCGCGGGCAGCAACGCCACCTCCGCCGAAACATCCAGGTTCCGCTTCAGTTGGAAATCCGTACCGCGATGACGAAGCTGAAGATCGAATCGTGCACGGTCCTGCGCATCGACACCGGCGAGCACGAAGCGGGTACGCACCCCCGAGCGCACCCGCACAACCACCCGTTGCTGCTCCTCGTTTCCCGGCGCGATGACCGTGAAGTCGGTGGGCCGAGCAAACGGATCGTCGCGTGCCCGAATCACCGTCGAGTCGAAGCGCCGCAGACGGAGCCGATAGCGTCCAGGCGGCACATCCTCGAACGCCGCGACACCGTCGACACCCGAGACCTGTTCACCCATGCGAAAGCCAAACGTCCGCTCCACCCGCTCCAGGTTCACACCGACCCCGCGCACCGTCCGCGTCCCTTCTCCATCCCTCACTTCGACCAACACCCTCTCGCTCAGTAACGGCGACGCCAAAGCCAACCCCACCAACAAGACCAAGCTCAGCCTCATCCAACCCATACCGACCACAGCTAGAGACCGACTCATCGTCACATTCTAGACCCATTCAACAAGCATCCTTGTCGAACAGCCAGCCACCCCACCGTACACCGCCACACACAACGGACCGCCAGCCCCAAGACCAACAGCCCCTTCTCGACACATCTCCGCATCCCCGGCAACAACCATCCTCCCAACCCGCCTCCACCTCACAGAGGGCATTGCGCTGACCCAACTTGATCGCCTACAATCCCCGGACCCTACGGGCCGGCACACTTGGCCCGCCCCGAGCCGACGTAGCTCAGTGGTAGAGCAGCTGATTCGTAATCAGCAGGTCAGCGGTTCAAATCCGCTCGTCGGCTCCACTCTTCGCCTCCCTCTAAATCACACAGTAAAAACGACTTACGTGGCACCTAAGAAGGGTGTTTCGGCAGTCAGTGCCGCGTTCTGCCCAAGATCTTGGGCAAATCTTGGGCACAATTGAGTTGG
>CALFAM010000158.1 GCA_937948815.1 uncultured bacterium | reverse complement strand
CCCCTTTGCTTGACGAGGGTGTGGCATCGATTGCCGTCGGCATAGTTTGGCGTTCCAGAAGTGGCTGCTGGCGAGAGCGACTGCACCGGCGATGCTCATCATGCGGGCAGGAATCGACCAGGCGAGCTCTTCGCCTAAGCGTGCCACGATCAGAACCGTTGCCGCCCCGAGGAACAGGAGCAGCAACTGCCGCGAACGATGACGCCGGAAGCCCGATGTCAGACTGACCGTCGCAACGATCAACGATGCACTGACCAGCAACCACTCGACCCGAGGGTCGGCAAGATAGAGGGCGATCCCGCTCAGCGGCGCGAGCGCCAAGATGAACGGCATGGCAGCGCAATGAAGGGCGCAGGCCAACGAGGCTGCGGCTCCGAAAGAATCGAGGCCGGGCGGGGGAAGGTGTCGACTCAACATCCAATAATGATAATGACTTCTCGTTTGCGTTACAAGGCCCCGTACCGATATGCTGATTCGATGAAGAGCGTCCGCGTCACGATCGGACACCAGGGCTGGAGAGCCTTGCTCGCGACATTCTTGGTGCTTGGCTTCGGCAGCGACCTTCTTCACTTCCACGGCTCTTCAGCCGGTTCCGCAAACGCGCTCCGCGCGAGCCACGCAGCCCATACGAACCACAGCGGCTCGCATCGCGACGGGATCGACGCGCATCATCACGCGCCGGTCGCGGAGACCGATCGGTGCATCATCTGCCGCACCCCTCGCCGACCGTCCACGGCGCGATCTTTGACGATCGGCATCGACCCGGCACCGATCCAGCACCTGAGCGGGTTCGATCCGCACCCACCCGCCGTCTCACCAACGGAACGTGCAGCCGCACCACGCGGACCGCCGTCAGCGCCCTCCCTCGCGATTCACGACACCGCAGGTCGACCGGGCGCGTAGCCTCGGCTACCTGCTGCCTGAGCACGACTGCCGCCATTCCGGCTCGCTTCTGCGGTTCGGCACCGCAGCGGCACCCCAAGAACCTCCCAGCCGCGTTCGGACCCGATTCGAGCGTGCGTCTATCGCTGGAGGCCCCTATGGTCAGCTTGTTCGCGAGCATCTTCACCGAGACCGTCCACATGCTCGTGCTCGCCGCCCCGCTCTTGCTACTCGGGCTGGCGATGGCGGGCATCATGCACGTCGCCCTGCCCTCGACCGTCATCGAACGCTGGCTCGGCCGGCCCGGTTGGGGCGGCATCGTCCGTGCTGCATCGATCGGTGTTCCGCTGCCCATCTGCAGCTGTGGTGTGGTGCCCATCGCCGTCGAGCTCAAGCGGAAGAAGGCCAGCGACCCCGCCAGCATGTCGTTCCTGATCACGACGCCCGAGTCCGGAGCCGATTCGGTCTTGCTGACCTGGGCGATGATGGGCCCGGTGATGGCGATTGCGCGACCTCTTGCTGCCATCGGCAGCGCTCTGCTCGGCGGCGCCCTCGCCTTGAAGCTCCTGCCTCAACCGGACAGCGAGGCGCCAACACGGCATACTGATCAGCAGCCGTGCTCTTCCCATGAGGTCCATCCACAGGCGGATGATTCGCACGCGGACGGACATTCGTCCCACGCCTGCGGCTGCGACCATCATCACGACGCCCCTGTGCTGCGCACCGACGGCCAAACGACGGGCACTCACCCGCCCAGCGACTGGCGAAGCAAGGCCAGTCGGGCCAGCCACTATGCGTTCAAGCACCTCTTCGACGAGTTGGCAGCCTGGTTGGTGATCGGCGCGCTGATCGCGGGCGTTCTGAGCGCTGTCCTGCCCGACGATCTCGCACGCTATGGCCTCGGCGCAGGCCCCCTCGGCCTGATCGTGATGCTGCTCGCTGCGATTCCGATCTACGTGTGCGCGTCAGCGTCGACGCCCATTGCAGCGGCGCTGACGGCCAAAGGGCTGAGCCCTGGCGCAGCCCTCGTCTTCCTGCTCGCAGGCCCCGCGACCAACGCGGCGAGCTTGGTGCTCCTGGCTCGCACCTTCGGTCGGCGCTTTGTCCAGGTCTACCTCGCAGGCGTGGTCATTGGCGCGCTGGCGGCGGGTGCCATGCTCGATCTCGCTCTCCTCACGCTAGGCATGAGGCTTCATTCGCCGCTCATGACCTCGCATCACCACCAGGTGGGCATCCTCGAGGGCGCGGCATTCGCAGTCCTCGTCGGCCTGCTCGTCGCGAGCGCCCGTCGCGGGGCGCTCACGCCGCGCTGGCGTCGCCGGCTGGAACCCGCCCACTCGCCGACCAAACCCTGAACGGCCGCGCGGCACTTCCGGAAAGGAACCGTGCGATCGATGCCGGTATCACTGCACCAGATTGATATTGATTTATCATTACTGAAGCCACTACACTGATCTTGCGAAGGGGAGTGGCGGCCCGAGCTCTTTCGGGTCGTTTCGACGAGTCGAGGAGGGATGGCCGGAATGATGGTGTCGTGGCCGTTGATCCGCTGGTCGCAGCGCGCCGGCGCAAGCCTGATGGCGCCCGTTCTCATCGGCCTTGCACTGCTCGCAGCGAGCGCCACCCAGGCTTGGCTGACCGCGCAGGCCATCGCTGACGTCCTCGCGGGCGCGTCCTGGGATGCTGTCGCGCCCGCATTCCTGCTTCTTGCCGGCTTGGTCCTCGCCCGCGGCGGTCTCCAGGTGCTTCGCGAAGCACTCGCCATGCGCCTCGCCGGGCTGGCCAAGGTGCGCATTCGACGCCATCTCTTCGCACACCTCCAGCAACTCGGTCCCGGATACGTGACCGCGACCCGAACCGGCAACCTGCAGACGACCTTGGTCGACGCGGTGGAAGCCGTGGAGGCCTACGTCGGCCACTACCTTCCCCAGCTCGTGGTCACCTGGATCGGCACCCCGATCGTGCTCGCGATTCTGGCCTCGATCGACGGCACGATCGCTTTCCTGGTCGCCGTGTGCTGGCTGCTCGCGGTCTTCGGCCCACGCCTTTGGGAACGCATGCTCGGACAAGCCGGTCAGGCCCACTGGCGTGCCTATGGCGACCTGGCAGCGAGCTTCCTAGACAGCCTCCAGGGCATGACGACCCTCAAGGCGTGCGGCGCTGCTGGTCGGCGCGGTGAGGCCATTCGGCGGCAGAGTGAGCGCCTGTACCGCGAGACCATGGGGCAACTCTCTCTGACTTCGATGCAGAGCGGCCTGGTGACCATCGCCCGCGGTGCGGGCACCGCGCTCACCGTCGGCGTCGGCGCTCTCGCCACCGCGGGCGGCACCCTCGGATTCGGCGAGCTCGTGCTCTTGCTCTTCTTTACCGTGATCTGCTTCGAGCCACTGACCGACCTCGACCGCCACTGGCACCGCGGCTTCGGCGGCATGACTGCCGCACCGATGCTCGAGTCGCTGCTCGAGACCGAGCCCGCAGTCCGCGAGCAGCACCCTCCGCCGCCGAAGCGAACCGTGACGTCGGCACCCGTGCTCGACTTCCAAGATGTGTCGTTCGCCTACACGCCCGACCGGCCGGCGCTGCGGTCGATCTCTCTCACCGTGATGCCCGGTGAGCAGATCGCCTTGGTCGGTGCTTCGGGCGCGGGCAAGTCGACCCTGACCGCACTCGCCCTGCGCTTCTTCGACCCGCAAGAGGGCCGCGTTACGCTCGATGGAGTCGACCTGCGGGCCATGCGCCTCGAGGATCTTCGCGCAGCCTCGGCGCTGGTCGCCCAGGATACGTTTCTTTTCCCGGGAACGATCAAGGAGAACCTTTGCCTCGCCAGGCCCGATGCCTCGACCGACGCGATCTGGCGTGCGCTGCGGGCCGCGCAAGCGGCTGCGGTCGTCGAGGCGCTCCCGGACGGGCTCGACACCCAGGTCGGCGAACGTGGATGCCGACTGTCAGGCGGTGAGCGACAGCGCCTGGCCATTGCCCGCGCGCTGCTCAAGGACACCCCCCTCGTGATGCTCGACGAGGCCACTTCAGCGGTCGACCCTGCCCACGAAGACGCCATCCGGACCGCCCTCGGACGTCTCTGCGCGGGGCGCACCACACTGGTCATCGCCCATCGCCTGGCAACCGTCGAGCAGGCCGACCGCATCGTTGTCCTCGACGACGGACGGATCGTCGAGGTCGGTGACCACGCCTCTCTGCTCGCCCGCGGTGGTCACTATGCTGCCTTGATCGATGCACAGGAGGTGATCCGATGACCGCTTCGAGCACCCCGGCCACCGGCCCACCGCCAACGGGCGCTCTCACCTACCTGACGCGTGCTCTCCGCGCACACCGTGGCAAGCTCGGCATCGCGGTCTTCCTCGGCGCGCTCCAGCAAGGTCTGGCGATCACCGCAGCCGCCCTCGGCGCCCACCTGGTTGCGCTCGCCACCGAACCGACCCAAGGCGACATCGAGCGGGGTTTCACGGTACTCCTGTCAGTCGTCGTCACCCTCGGCGTGGTCGGCTGGATCAAGATGTGGTTCGAGTACGAGCTGGCGAATCGTGCCCTCGTCACCTTGCGGACCTCGCTCTATTCGGCGTTCGTGCGCCTCGCGCCTGCGGGCCTCGGCGGGCGGCACACCGGCGAGCTGGCCTCGGCCGCCATGGCCGACATCGCCCGCGTGGACTGGTTCTTC
>CALFAM010000157.1 GCA_937948815.1 uncultured bacterium | reverse complement strand
CGTGCTCCTGGCATCGTCGCTCCTGGCATCATCGGCCCTGGGGACCAACCCTGAAATTGTGCGTCACAGTGGCCCAGATCGCCACCGGCTCGCCATGGAGGGTTGCAGGCTCCCAGGTCGACCTCTTGGCGGCCGCAATCGCACTTTCGGTCAGGCCCATGGGCAGCCCCTGGCGCACGATGACTTCCTCCACGGTCCCGAACTCGTTGATGAGAAGGGAGAGTATGACGACGCCCTCGATCCTGGCCAGTCGAGCTTCTTCGGTGTACTCCGGTGACAGTCGGCCGCGCCGTCGGGGCACAACCGTATCTGGGTCCATCGGCGGCAAGGCCCGACCAACCTTCTCGCGCACGGCCGGCTCGACGTCCGCGTCAAAGCCTTGGCTCCGGGCGCGGGTGGCCACCTCGCGCGAAAGCCCGAGGCGCGGCAGGTCCGAAAACTGGTCGTCATCCCGTGCGACCAGTTCGTCGAGCACCGCCAGGGCGTCGATGGCTCGATCCGCACGCATCAAGGTTTCGGCGAGGTTGATCCGGGGGCTTCCCGCCCACCCGTCGCTGGCAGCATCCGCTCGGCGGAAGGCCCGCTCGGCCTTCACCAGTGCGGCCTCCGCGTCCTCGGTTACGGAGAGAAAGCGAATACCGAGATCATTTTCGGCCCACACCCGGTCGCGTACGTCGAGCGCTTCATCTTCCAAGAAGCGTCGCAGCAGGCGAATCGCCTTTCGGGGCCGCTGTCGTAGGTCGTAGAACAGGAGCATGCGCCGGACCAACTCGCGGTCCAGCTCGCCCTGCTCCATGACGCGCTCGAAGCGCTCGATTGCCTCGAGCGAGCGTCCCGTCACCGTCAGCGCCCGCCCCCAAGGTAAGAGGCACGCGCGATCGCAGCCATCCTCACGCAGGGCATCGGCCCGCTCGAAGCTGGCAATCGCCTTCTCCCACTTGCGGGCTTCGACCTGCTTGATGCCCCGCGCAACCGCCGCCTCGTAGGCAGCCGAGCCCGCGCCGGCAGCGAGGCCAGCCGAGGCGGCCGCCATCACCGACACGACGCCGGCAGCGACCATCTTCTTCCATTGATCGTGCTTGTCCATCGTCAACTCCAACCTACCTTCCACGGGTCTCGATTCAGCGGGCGTGGTGCGCCGGATGATCGGGGGGTACGGCGACAAATCTTCCGGTCATCGTAGCCGTGACCTTGCCCTGTGCCTCGATGCTGGCTTCGACGGTGACACGGTCACCCTCGCTCGCGGTGACGTGCGCGGCGAGTTGGAGTGGACCATCGACCGGTGTGGGCCGTCGCAAGCGCACGTGAAAGTCCATCGTCACGGTCACCGGGGTCGTGGCCAGGCCGCCACGCACCATCAGGTAGCGCGCTGCGGTCCAGTTGCCGTGACAGTCGAGTAAGGCGCCGATGATGCCGCCATTGAGCACGCCAGGAAATGCCTGGTGATGGGCGGCCGGAGTCCACGTGGCCACGACTTCGGCCTCCAGCGCCGCGGATGCGGCAAAGCTCTCGAGCCGCAAGCCTTGCTCGTTGGCCGGGCCGCAGCCGAAGCAGATGCCGCCGGGTGTGTGCTGGGCCTGCAAGGAGAGATTCTCAGATGTCGGGCTCATCTCGCTATCTTGTCATCCGCCTCGGTTTCGGCGTTCCGCGGCCGCGCGGGCCCGCCAACGCTGGCCTGGCAACGCCGCTCCGTCAGCGCTGGCCCTGGCGAATCAGGCGCACCAGGTACCAGAGCATCAGCGCCACGGACGAAAACAGCTCCAATGCCGCGGCCACGTGTCGATGCGTGGGGTATCGCCGCAACACCTTGGCTGTATCCGTCAGCACCGCTGCCCCCGCCAATCCGACCATGGCGACTGAGAATCCCGTACCGAGCCGAAAGCCGAACAACAAACCGGCCACGATGGCGATCAGTGCCAGCATCATGCCCCAGCGCACCAGCACAGCCAGGAAGCGGAAGTCGCGCCCGCTCCAAAAGGCCACGCCGGTCAGTCCGAGGAAACCCAGCAGCGTCACCACCGCGGCACTCTGCGTGGCCCCGGGGAAGTCTCGCTCCGCCGCGTGGAACAGCGGCACGAAGATGAGTGACTTGGCGACCACGTAGCTGGCCAGCGCCACGTAGGCCCACCGCGTCTTGCGAGCGCGCCAGGCGGTGCGACTCGCCAGCCAACCGACGATCATCATCGCCCCGAGCACGGCGAGCCACGGCACCTGCGCAACGCGCGCGAGGATGCGCGAGGCGATGGTCGTATGAAAGTAGAAGACCTCGAGGGCGACGAAGGCTGCTACGGCCCCTGCCAGATGGAGATAGGTCCGCCGGATGAACGTGTTTCGGGACGTCCCCATACAGGCCCCTCGCTCAGCGCTCGAGATAGGTGTAGGCGTCGAGCCCTTGCTGGTAGTCGGCCAGCAGCTCGCGCGCCTGTTGGCGGGTCATGCGGCCGGCACGCATCGCAGCCTCGGCGCTGCGGCGCACCCGTGCCACCAGCTCAGAGCGCTGGTAGCCGACATAGGCCAGTACGTCGGCTACCGTATTGCCCGGCACCACGTGATCGATGGTGTAACCCGCCTCACCATCCTCGCCTTCGGCATCGAGCGATACGTGAACGGTATTGGTGTCGCCAAAGAGGTTGTGCAAGTCGCCCAAAATCTCCTGATAGGCGCCAACCAGGAAGATCGCCAGGAAGTACGGCTTGCCATCCGGGCGATGAAGCTCGAGCGTGTCCCGGACGTTCCGCGGATCGATGAAACGCTCGATCTTGCCGTCCGAGTCACAAGTGATGTCCGCGATCACGCCACTGCGTGTCGGCTGCTCGTCGAGACGGTCCACCGGAACGATCGGGAAAAGCTGGTCGATCGCCCAAGAGTCGGGCAGCGATTGAAAGACCGAGAAGTTGCAAAAATAGGTATCGGCAAGCGCCCGCCGAATGGATGGCAGCTCGTCGGCACGCCGCGAAAGCTGCCCCATCAATTCGCGCGCCTCGAAGCACGTGGCCCAGAAGATGTCCTCCGCCAAGACGCGATGCGCGAGCGACAGGTGTCCGAGGGTGAACAGACTCTGGCACTCGTCACGCTGCTGCAGAGCATCGTGATAGGTCTCGCGGGCGTTCTTGGCATTGATCGCGTGGTAGCCCTCGAACAAGGTAACCAGCGGTAGCTCGGCATCTTCTGGCAGGGTGTCCGGCAAGCTCTGCGGTTCGAACTTGCCCACCTCGAGCACTTCGAGCACCAGCGCCGCATGGTGCGCTACAGTCGCGCGCCCGGACTCGGTCACGATGGTCGGATGCGGCACGTCGTGCTGGTCACAGATCTGCTGGATGCCGTAGATCACGTCGTTGGCGTACTCCTGATAGGAGTAGTTCATGGACGAAGCAAAGTTCGTCTGCGAGCCGTCGTAGTCGACACCCAGCCCGCCGCCAACATCGATATAGGTCAGCGGCACGCCCATCGACACCAGGTTGACGAACAGCCAGCCGGTCTCGCGCAGCGCATCCTTGATGTTGCGGATCGAGGAGATTTGGCTGCCGAGATGAAAGTGAAGCAACACGAAGCAGTCGAGCATGTCGCGCGAGCGTAAGAACTCGACAGCTTCGACCAGCTCGCGGGCGCCCAGGCCGAACTTCGAGCGATCGCCACCGGAGGCTTCCCAATGCCCGGCGCCCCGGGTCGACAGCCGGGCGCGCACGCCGATGCGCGGACGCACGTCGAGTCGTGCCGCCACCGAGGCGATGAGCGCCATCTCGGAGGGCTTTTCGACCACCAGCACGATCTCCGGGCCGAGGCGCGAGGCCAAGAGCGCCGCTTCCACATAAGCCTCGTCTTTGTAGCCATTGCACACCACGAGGGCTTCCGGGTCGTCGAGCATGGCGATGACCGCCAAGAGCTCGGGCTTGGAGCCCGCTTCGAGACCGTAGTGATAGCGCCGGCCGTAGCGCAAAAGATCCTCGACCAGGTGCCGGTCTTGATTGACCTTGATCGGGTAGACGCCCCGATAGCGCCCCTGGAAGCCATACGCCTCGATCGCCTGTGCGAAGGCCGCGTGCAGCGAGTCGATGCGCGCTTGGAGCAGCTCCGAGAAGCGGATCAACAGCGGCAGCTCGATTCCGCGCTCAGCGACTTCTTCGACCAGATCCTTGAGATCGATCCGGCGCGCATCCTCGCCTCCGGGACCGACTTCCAGATGCCCCTTCTCATTGACCGACACGAAATCACGGCCCCAGCCGTCGATTCCATAGAGCTCGCGCGCGTCGGCGATCGTCCACCGACCCGCCAGCGATTCTTGCGCCATCGTGCATTCTCCTGAGACCGCAATGCTGCGGAGAGCCGGACTGTATCGGAGGCTTTGGCGACTGACAATCGGGACCACTTTCCGGAGGACCGCGAGCGGCCCTCCTTTGCTACGATCAGCCGCCGAAGCGCACGATCCTGCCAACCCACTTTCCGGCCGCGGGCCGCTGATCGGCCGCACCGTGCGCCCGGGAGGCCAGCATGAACGATCTCGCGACCGTCAAAGCATTTCTCGACCGGCACTACCGGCACTTCAACGCTCGCACCCTGGTCGAAGCCGCACAGGGTTGGGCAGAGCAGCTTCATCAGGGCAACCGCATGCTGCTGACCCTGGCCGGCGCCATGTCGACGGCTGAGCTCGGCATCTCCATCGCCGAGCTGATCCGGCGCGGCAAGGTTCACGCAATCTGCTGCACTGGGGCCAACCTCGAGGAGGATCTCTTCAACCTCGTGGCGCACGATCACTACGAGCGCATCCCCGACTGGCGGGCGCTGACCGCCGCCGAGGAACAAGCCCTGCTCGACCGCCATCTCAATCGGGTGACCGACACCTGCATCCCCGAAGAAGAGGCCATGCGTCGTCTCGAAGGGGTCGTGTTGCGCTACTGGCAAGAAGCGGATCAGGCTGGCGAGCACCATCCCCCTCACCACTTCCTCTATCGCATCTTGCTCGATGGCGCCCTCGAGGAGCACTACCAGATCGACCCGCGGGACAGTTGGATGCTGGCCGCGGCGGAGGCCGATCTGCCGCTCTTCGTTCCGGGATGGGAAGACTCGACCCTCGGAAACATCTTCGTGGCCAATCACCTCGGCGGCGGCATTCAAAGCCTGGATACAGTCGAGGGTGGTCTGCACGCCATGAAGCGTCTGATCGGCTGGTACCGCGAAACGACTCAGGAGGCTGGAATCGGCTTTTTCCAGATCGGCGGTGGCATCGCGGGCGACTTCCCGATCTGTGTCGTGCCGCTGATCCAGCAAGACCTGCAGGAGGACGTCGATTTGTGGTCGTACTTCTGCCAGATCAGTGACTCGACCACGTCCTATGGCTCCTACAGCGGCGCTGTACCCAACGAGAAGATCACCTGGGGAAAGCTCGCTGCCGAGACGCCGAAATTCATCATCGAGTCCGACGCCTCGATCGTCGCACCGCTGGTCTTCGCCTACGTCCTGGCCTCGTAGGCCGCTGGCGCGACCGCCGCGGCCTCAGCGGTCGTCGAGCCTTGGAAAGCTTCCTTCACCGCAGGCCGCATCAGGACCAGGATGGTGAACACGCCGAGCACGGTTCCGAACGGCATCATCAGGCACGAAATCGCCGCCACGACCAAGCAGAAGGTCCATCGGCGCTGCTGCAGCAGGTTTCGGCCCGCCAGCACCATACAAGTGCCCAGGGCAGCGGTCGCCACCATGAAGATGGCCGCGATCACGACGAAGAAGATACCCATGAGTCCGGCAATGGGTTCTTGCGTGCCGATCCCACCAGCAAGCATGCCGATTCCCATGACGAGATGAATGACCGGGAACAAGGCCATGAGCAGAACGAGTCCGGCCACCACGTAGTGGAAAATGGACAGGAGCTGAAGGTGATCTCGATCTTCTTGGGTCATACTTTCTCTACGCGCCATCGCGCGGTCCATTCGTGTCACCTTTCCCCTGAAGCATCGGAGCCCCATCTATGAACGAGCCCTCAGACGGCCTCCATGGCGAGACACGGAACGAGATCCAGAGCGAGGCACAGCGCGCGAAACAACACGAGACCACGAAGGCGCGATCCGCCCTCCTGGTCGGGGCCAGTGGCCTGATCGGCGGTCATCTGCTCGATCGCCTGCTCGACGACGACACCTGGTCCCGGATCAGAATTCTCGTCCGTCGCCCGCTGGGCCGCGAGCACCCGAAGCTCGACGAACGAATCGCCGACTTCGAGCGGCTCAGTGACCACGCCAGCGCCTTCGCCGTCGATGACATCTTCTGTTGCCTGGGCACCACGATCAAGAAGGCGGGCTCCCAGGACGCGTTCCGGCAGGTCGACTATGTCTACCCGTTCGAAACCGCACGGCTGGGTGCCGAAGCAGGGGCCGAGAAGCTGCTGGTGGTCAGCTCGCTGGGTGCGGCGCCTGACGCCCGCTCCTTCTATCTCCAGGTCAAGGGCCAGCTCGAGCAAGCGCTCGGCCGCCTGCCCTATGCCACGACCATCTTCCTACGACCATCGCTTCTGTTGGGGGTACGCGAGGAGCCGCGGCCCCTCGAGACCTTTCTCGGCGGCCTGGCACGCGGCTTGTGGTGGCTGATGATCGGCCCACTCGGCCGCTATCGGCCCATCGCCGCCGAGTTGGTGGCGGACGCCATGCTCACGGTCGCCCGCTCGGACGCGTCCGGTAAGCAGATCCTCGAGTCCGACACCATCCGCGCCATCGCCGGGCGACGCGGTCGGCACCGGCGCTGAGAGCGCTCGCGATCAGGGCCGTATTTCGGCGGGCTGCGCCGCTTCTGGCGAGGCTTCGGACGGTACCGTGAATGACGCCGACCAGACGTACGACTTCCCGTCGACGCTCTGAGGCTGGCAGGTGATCGTCTCACCTTGCTGTCCGACCTGAAACGGCCCTTGCCAGGTGGGACACGCGCAGTTGACCAGCTCGCCATCACGGATCGGCCCGCGGGTCGCCTGGCGCTGGCACGGAGCGGTCATACAGCCAGCATAGCGTCCGGGCTCTTCGAGGCAGCTCGTCGAGCCCTCGCCATAGGACTCGATCATCGCGAAGCTGAAGGCCGAGACCAGATCGGCACCCGGAATCAATGACTTCCGCAGCGCCTTCGCACCCTGCTCGGCGACGTAGTCACAGACCGGCGCGAAATCGACCGCGTCACAGTCGGCACCGCTGCCGTCGCGGCCGCAGTTGACGATGTTCTTGCAGCCACTGCCGTCCGACGAGCACTGCTCGACCGTCTCGAAGTAGACGCCCTGGTTGAGGATCGCGTTGATGTCGACAAAGAAGGGTTCGCTGTCGGGCCCCGAGCGAAACGCCTTGCAGGTGCAGTCGGCGACCTTGCCCGCCTCGCTCACCGTGCATGGAAGCGGAACGTTCTCGGCAGGCGACAGGCCGGTCGCGTGCGCCGGCCCGGAATAGAAGCACAGGGCATAGACGCCCCGCCGGCAATAGAGCATGTTCTCGGGACGCTCGATGACATCCGCGATGGCGGGTCCGCAGGGCGTCGGCCAGCACGACATGGATGCGTACGGGGAGTTGGCACAGTCGACCTGCCCGAGGCCAGTCCCACAGACGGGTGCCCGGGGACACAGTACCGGCTCAGAGCGGGTCGGCTCTGAGCGGGTCGGCTCTGAGTGTGTCGGCTCAGAGTGTGTCGGCTCTGAGCGGGTCAGCTCGTCGGCCGCCAGAGTGATCGGCGTGAATGCGAGAAGCCAGACACCGAGACACAGCAACACGGGCTGGAAGTGGTTCATCCGGCATCCTCCTCACACGGCCTGTCTTGGCGGACCGATGAATGCTAGCACGGTCGGCGAGGCGGAGGAACGCGGCCGCGGCCGCCCGCCGGCACGGGCGAGCGGCGAGGAGACACTGGACGAACGACGTGAGGCTCAGGATCCGAAACGCTGCGCCCAGCCGCGGAAACCGGTGAAGCGCACACCCTTGTCGTACCGACTCAAAATCCAACATGGCGCGCCAGGCTGGACTTCTGGGCGATGCATCGTCCCGGGTTCGTTGAGCTGAAAGTCACCCTGGCCAAAGAGGCCTTTCTGATCCCGAAAGGCACCTTCCAGCACCACGACGTCCTCGTAGCCGAGGTGCTCGTGCCGCGGGAACAGCCGGTCGGGTCCGATATGAACCATGAGTAAGGTCGTCGAGCTCTCTTGATCGTGCTCGACAATGGTGAAGCGGGCCGTCGAGAACGGTATCCGCCGCCAACGGCGCTGGTACAGCCGCGCCGGCAGCATTCCGCGGAGCCCTGGCGGCAATGGCGGCGGCGGCGCGAAGGTGGGTCGATCATCCTCTTCTTCGAGCGCATCGATTCCGGCCTCCAAGCGCGACCAGGAATCCCCGAGCTCGCCTGCCGGGTCGAGCTCGGCCGTCGCCGTCCCACCAGGGCCAGCGGAAGGCGCCGTGCCGAAGGCCGAGAGCAAAGCTTCGCCCGGCTGCGACCAGCGCGCGAACGCTGTGCGGCAGCGCGGACAAAAGCCTAGGTGCGCCTCGATGGTGATGCGCCGTGCGGTATCGAGTTGCCCGGCCGCGTGCTGCACGAGCATCTCTTCCGGCGGGTGGTGACGGGGTTCGGGGTTGCCAGTGAGTTGGCTCACGTCGGGCTCACTCCCAGACAATCACGCAGGTGTTTCAGACCCGCGCGTAATCGCGATTTGAGGGTGCCGAGCGGAACGGCCAGCCGCGCCGCTGTCTCATCGTAGGTGAAGCCGCCGATGTAGGTCATCGATACGGCTTGGCGTTGCGTTTCGGGCAAGGTCTCGAGGGCCTGGTAGAGCGCCAGTCGCAAATCGCGACGGGAATCTGGCGGTGCTTCGACGTTCTCGATCGCCTCGTCCATGGCGGACAACACCAGCTTGCCTCGTCGGCGGGCATCGAAGATCTTGTTGCGAACGATTCCGAAGATCCACGCCCCAACCGCACCGCGCTCCTGGCAGTACCCGCCCGCCTGGCGCCAGATGCCGAGAAAGACCTCCTGAAGCAAGTCCTCCGCCACTTCTGGATCGCGGCAAACGCGCCGCAGGTAGCCACGCACCTTGCCAGCATGCCGACGATGAAGCACGCGGAACGCCACCCGGTCTCGCCCCGCCACCCGCGCCAGCAGCACGGGATCGGCCGTCGTGTCGAGCTCACGACTGGCGCCGAGCTGCTCCCGTGCGCTGCTCTTGCGATGCTTCTCCACTGGCCAAACGGTAGCAGACGGCGTCGAGAATCCCACCTCCAGCATTCCCTAGCGATCCTCGATGGCAAACGTCAGCGAGGCGAAGAACGTCCGCCACTCGGCGCGTGCCACCTCGTCGCCCGTCGCCCTTTCGGCATGGACGGAGGAGGCCATCCAGGCGCCCGCGCCGAGTGCGACACGGAGCGAGCCATCGGCGCCAGTCCGTACCGACTGATGCGTTCGGTCACCGGCTGGAGCCGAAAGCGGAACCATGTCGACCAGCGCGCCAGCCAGCGGCTCTCCCTGCCACAGCAGGTGCAGCACCACCTCGCGGTCGCCCGTTCTCGCCCCTCCAGCCCTCGCTGGCTGGCTGCTCTGGCGGTATTCGCCTTGTAGGACGAACTCCAGCGGCAACCCCAGCGGCCGATCGACGCGACTTGCTTCGATGCTCGCCGCCTCTGGACCGACGCGGCCCTGTCCGACGCGAACCAAGCTCTTGAGCGACCGCGAGTAGAGCTCACGGCCCGGCATGTTCTCCTCCCCGCGCCGCACGCGTGCTGCCTGCACGACGTCCAGCCCCTCTTCGCGCAAGTAGGCCTCGAAGGCCGCCGGCGGCAGCTCGGAGAACGCTGCGGTGCTCTCGTAGATCAACGCCTGAGCGCCCGCACGGTCCGGCCGTAGATGACCGAGCGGTGTGCGCCCGTCGAAGCCCGGAAGGTCCAACGTGTGCTCGGAACGGGTCGACCCAGCGTACGACGCCGGGCGGTTGGCTGTCTCAGCGGCCAGATCGACCGCCTGGAACCGAATGATTCGCCGGCTGTCGCGGGGTACGGCCTCCGCCTGGTCACGGTGACCGACCATCAGCGAAACCGAAAGCAGCTCAGCGGGTTCTGCGACGAAGGAGGAAGGCACGAGCCACATATCGTGTGCTCGTGCCGCTCCAGCCGAGAAGAGCGCCGGAATCAGCAGCAGCACGAGGGCTGCTGCGTGGATGTCGGATCTCTTCACGGATTGCTATTCCAGTTGGCCGCGAAGCTCGCCCGTCGGATTGCGGGACGAGTGAATGTTGACGTAGAGCAACCCTTTCTCGAGCAAGGAGACGAAGGTCTCGATGTCGGCCACATTGCCGATCGTCGCCGCGTTGCACGAGAACTGAATCGGGCTGACACCCGCGCCCAGGTTGCAGACCACCGGACCGCTACCGGTGACCGCGCCGTTGTGGATGTGGCCCGCGGTCACATCGTCGACGTCGTGGGTGCAGGTCACGAGCACCTCGCTCCGGTCAGTCGCGATCAGGGCCGAGCATGCACCGCGGTTGGCGCTGGTGATCGGCGGCACCTCATTGCGACCACGGAGGTCGACCTTGAAAATACGACCCGGGTTGGACGAGCCTGGAATCGGCGTACGCAGGTAGGGGAACGTGTCGTCGAACTGCGCGGCAGCCTGGTAGGTCTGATCCGTGAACGGTAGGGCGCCGGTCGGCGCATCGCCCGGGCCGCAGCCGAAGGCATCCGGGATCAGGTGGCAGAGCGCGCCCATCGCCACCCGCAAGGTGAGGTCGACGGCATCGTCCCCCGGTCGCCGACCGTTCGGGAAGCCCGCGTTGTCGCCCCCGGCCACACCCAAATAGCTCTGCTCGTCACGAGGCGTCGGCGGGATGTCGGTGTTGAGTCGCTGCATTTCGCCGAATCCCAGCTCGTTCAGACCGCTGATACCGGTGATGAATGCCGCGAGCAGATCTCCCCGCGGGAAGTTGTTGGGTGCGCCGACACCGAACAGGATCTCGAGCAGCTCGGGGAAGGTCGGATTGGTGACGTACTGCGCGAACTGCAGGTCGTCCGAGGGATGACTGGCGTTGAAGCGATCCTTGTCCGGAAGACCGATCACCACCTCATTGACCAACGGCATTCCCAGACGGGAGACCTGCACCATGTCGCTGCTGGTGTCCTCGGGGCGCTCGAAGGTCGGATCCTCGAGCAAAGTCCGCGTGCGCGGCAGGGACGCTGAGGTCCAACCGCCGATGACCGATCCGCTGTCGGTCAGGCAGTCGATCGGTACCTCGAGGGCGAGGGCCGTGACGTTCTTGTCGTAGGTCGAGGAGCGCTCGGCCGCGACATTGCCGACCGGATTGCTGATGTTGACCAGGTCGAAGGTCTCACCGAGGTTGACCTGGAAGGGCTCGCGGCGCTGTCCCACGAAGACGCGGCCCGCGGAGCAGCCGGGAATCTGCACCGCGTAGATGCGGCTCGCCGCGTACGCTTCGTAGTTCGGGAACGACTTCTCGCCCGAGTAGTCGAGCGCCTTGGCGAAGAACGAGCTGCCGTTGGCCGGATTGATCGCCTGCTGTGCGTCGCCGTCACGAATGACCTGCATGGTGTAGAGCTCAGCGACGTTGAGTGGCGTTCCCGGGAAGGGGCCGATCATGCGCAAGGGCACCGGCACGTCCACGCCCCCTGCGGGAACGCTCAGATTGTTGAGAAAATTGGTGAAGCGGAACTCGAAGATCAGGTCGGTCTCCGGATCACCGTCGTTCTCGATGTTGATCCGGTAGCGCGCTTCGGGATCGAGGGAGAAGTAATTCGGGCCGCCATAGGCGTCTTGGAGCGGCAGGTAGTTGGCGATCAGGGTGACGAAGCCGTCACGACCCGGCTCATAGCTACGGAACATGTAGAAGTCGGTGCCGTCCACCTTGGGATGCTCGGTCACGAACGGTGCTTCACGGTGACTCGATGCGCTGAGCGGCGTGACGACAAGCAACGTGAGCGCGAGAAGCGCCGCAAATCCTGCGACGACGGAGCCCAGGAAAGCAGGACGCGGGAATCGTCCGGGACAGTGTGGTTGGAACATGCTGACTACCTCTTGGCCATGTGAATGAAATCGACGTACACCTCCCTCTTCTGCGGGCTGCGAGAAATCGGATGACCGGGTTCGAGAAATTCTTCAAGCGGGCCCCGAGGTCTCGGATCAGCGTCCGGTAGGTCGTCTGTGGTACAACCGGTAGGAGCACCCGTTCGAATCGACTGAGGAGAATGCCCCATGGCACGACGGTTCCGTGTTCCCCACACCCTGGTCTTGCTCTTCTCGATGATCGTCCTTGCCTGGGCGCTCACCTTCGTGCTGCCTCAGGGAAGCTTCGCCCGGGTCGACGATCACGGCCACGAGCAAGTCGTACCGGGCTCGTACACGCCCGCCACCGAGCGCACGGTGCTCGCACCGTGGGATCTGTTCAAGGCCGTTCCCCGGGGTCTCGCCGCGGCCGGCGACATCATCTTCTTCGTCTTTTTGGTCGGCGGCACGATCGGCGTGCTGCGCAAGACCGGCGCGATCGACGCCTTGATCAGCCTCCTGCTGCAAGCGTTCGGCAAACGCCCGTTCTACCTGATCGCGGGCGGTGTCTTTCTCTTTGCCCTCGGCTCGAGCACGATCGGCATGGCGGAGGAGTACCTACCGTTCGTCGCGGTGCTGGTGGCGCTGTCGATCGGCCTGGGCTTCGATGCCATGACCGCCATCGGCATTCTCTGTGTGGGCTACGGCATCGGCTACGGCGTGGCGACGATCAACCCGTTCACGATCATGATCGCGCAGGACGTCGCCGGTCTCGTACCGACCAGCGGCGCCGGCTTTCGGCTGCTGATCGCGATCCCCTTCCTCGCGGTCGGCATCCACCACGTGTGGCGCTACGCCAGCCGCGTCCACAAAGACCCGACCCAAAGCCTGGTCGCCGACGTCGAGACCGATCCCAGCCTCAGCGAGCGCAAGGAAACGCCCTTCTCCATCCGTCACGGGCTCATCCTCTTCGCCACCGCCCTCGCCATCGGCATCCTGGTTTGGGGCTTGCGCGATCCCAAGCTCGGCGGTCCAGGGTGGTATCTGGAGGAGATGGGCGCGATGTTTCTCGCCCTGACCGTGGTGCTGGCGATCATCGGGCGGGTCTCCGCCGACACCACGGCGCGCTCGTTCTGCGAAGGCGCCGCCGAGCTCACCACCACCGCCCTCCTCATCGGCTTCGCGCGAGGCATCTTGCTGATGCTCGAGGATGGGCACGTGATCGACACCATCGTCAACGCCATTGCCGCACCGCTCTCGGTCGTGCCCACCCAGATCGCCGCGTTCGGCATGCTGGTCTTCCAGAGCTTGTGCAACCTCTTCATCCCCTCGGGCTCCGGCCAGGCCTACGTCACCATGCCGATCATGAGCCCGCTGGCCGACCTGCTCGGCATCCAGCGGCAGGTCGCCGTCCTCGCCTACCAGTTCGGCGACGGCTTCACCAACATCCTGGTGCCCACCAACGCCGTGCTCATGGGCATCCTCGGCCTCGGCCGCATCCCCTACGACCGCTGGCTGCGCTTCATCTTGCCCTTCATGGTCAAGATCTGGCTCCTCGCCGCCGTCATCCTCGCTATCGCTGTCGGCATCGGGTACTCATAGCCAGCAGCATTGCTCTCGCCACACCGATGGCTGATGCCGGATTCTGGCCGGTGATCAGCCGTCCGTCGACGACCACATGCGGTTCGAAGGGGTCCGCGCAGGTATGCCGGGCGCCTTGGGCCGTGAGTGCCGCATCGAGCATGAAGGGAACATCGTCCTTGGAATGCCCTTCTTCCTCCGCCGCGGTAAAGGCAGCGACTTCCCTGCCGCTCAAAAGGTTGGTGCCGTCGGCCAACGTCACGCCGAGCATTGCGACCGGCCCGTGGCAAACCGCACCGACGACACCTCCGCGATCGTAGGTGCGAGCGATGGCCTGCTTGACCTGGGGATCATCCAACAAGTCGACCATCGGGCCGAGACCACCGGGAAAGAAGATTCCGTCATACGCTCCGAGTTCGACGTCGGCAAGGCTCCCACTTTCATTCAGCCTCCCAAAGCCTGCGCTCTGGCGAAAGATGACGCTCGCGCTGTCTGCCTCGTCAAATCCGCTCTCCGGCGGGCGACCGCCCTGGGGGCTCGCAAAGTCGACCTGATGGCCCTCTGCCACGAAGGTCAGGTACGGACCGGCCACTTCGGAGAACTCGTATCCCGTCTGCCGCTGCCTGGGTCCGATGATGCTGGCGCTGGTGATGATGAAAAGGATCCGTTTCGATTCAATCGCCATCTGAGGCTCCTGCTCGAGAAAGGTGGCGTCCCTCACCTGCTGTGAGAGACGCGCGCGTTGATCAGGGTCCCTGCGCTGATCGAGGATCAGGGGAAGAACGGCGAGCGCATCTGCCGGCTGGCCTCTTCCACCACGCTCGCGTCGAACACCCGGGTGGTGTGCGCGACGCCAAACTTCTTTGCCTCCGCAGAGAAATAGCCCGTCACAAACTGTTTCGCCAACTCAGCACTGGCGAAGGTGTAGATACCGCCGAGGGAGTTGTTGCCGAGCCCTGCGAGCCAGGTCTTGTTCACCAGCCCGGGCTGTTGCAACAAGCTCTGATTCACTTCCCGCCACGGCGCGTCAGCAAATGGGACTGAAATCTGTAGCTCTGTGTAGACAAATGCTCTTTGAGACATGAATTGCTTCTCCTTTTCGATGTCGTGATGCGCGCGGCTGAGCGCGATCCGTAACCTTGTCGTGACGACTCTTAAGTAACGACTACTATCTAAGTATAGATAACGATCGCAATCTAATCAAGACCCTGCGCTAGAATCTGGCTCCAGGGAAGGTCCATGCGCTACACCAAGGAACACCAAGAACAGACCCGGAAGCGAATGCTCGCGGCCGCCGGACGTGGTTTTCGGCAAGGGGGCTATGGCGGCATCGGCGTCGACAAACTGGCCCAGGAGGCTGGCGTGACGTCGGGCGCTTTCTACAGTCACTTCGATTCCAAGGCGGCGGCCTTCCGAATCGCTCTCGTCGAGGGACTGAAGAATCTGCGTCACGCGATCGAGGACTTTCAGCAAGACCATGGCGACGCATGGCTCGCGCCTTTCGTCACCTTCTACTTTCGCGATCGTTTGGCGGTCGATCTCGGACAAGCCTGCGCGCTCCCGACCTTGACCGCCGATGCAACGCGATCGGCCGACGAAACCCGTGTCGCCTACGAAAGCGAGCTCACGGCCATCGCTGACACCATCGCGAAGGGCCTTCCGGGTGACGATCCGGATGTTCGTCAGGAGCGCGCTTGGAGCCTGATGGCTCTCCTCGCCGGCGGCGCCGGTATGGCACGCGCGGTCAAAGACGAGAACGTTGCCGAAGAGATTGCCCAGGCGGCTCTCGCCTCGGCCTTGGCATGGATGAGCGCTCCCTGAACCGAAACAGGCCTGGCGTAACCTTCTTCCTCTTTCAGCCGTCTCCTTCCCGGTCGGCAAGATCGTCGGCCACGATCTTGGAGGATGCATGAGATGGCACAACGGACATGGTCTCTCTTTCTCGCCATTGCCGGTCTCTCTGCGAATGCGACCGGAGCCATACTCGACGATTCGTTCCACGGCATCGCGTTCGGATCTTCCATGGAATCCGCGCGAGTTCATTTGGAGGGGTCATGCCGTGAGCTTTCCGAGGTCAAGGTGGCGCCCCCCACCTTCCCTCTCGCAACAGTCAGCGAGTCCCATCTGATCTGCCTCGGGCTCAGCGCCGGTGGTGGCGGTCAGATCTCGGAAGTTGCATTCAGCTTCGCCGACGGGCGTCTGGCACTGATCGAAGCCAGGCGAGGAGCCGTCGAGGTGTTGGTCCCCAAGGCTGGCGAATTGAGCGCCTCGATCGCCGGCTATCACGCCTACACCTCGAGCTGGACCCTGGCGCACGTGGATCAAGACGCGGTCTGGGTTCTAACCGAGGATGCCGCCCGCGCCCATCTTTTCTTGTGGCGAAATCCGGCCCTACCTGCCAACTCTCGAGGGGCGGCAGACGCCTCTTTCAGTGTCGCCGTCCCTGCCGCACTCGCTTTCGGGGCCACTCTCGAGACCATGGCGAAGCGAATGGAGCAGGATTGCCAAGGCATCGATGTGCAAGAGATCGCCCATCCCTGGCTGCCCTCGAAACCGAAACGGCAGACCCAGATCAACTGCTACGGCTACCCGTTCGCGGGCTTTCCCAGAAAGATCGAGGCCGTCTTCGGAGACGGCAGGCTCGAGCTTGCATGGATCCTGACGGGAAAGGCCGAAGAGGCTCGGATCAGGCGGGCCCTGATCGACAGCTACGGCCCGGCTGAAATCGAAAGCCCCGACTACGAGGCCTTTGACGGCGGCCGTGTTGCCCTACGCAAAGATCGGCCCGAGGTGCTGGTGCTAGCCGAATCCCTGATCCCGCTCTATCGCAAGACCTTCGCCGGAAGCGAATAGCTCGACCTGGAAGGCAATCTGGCCTCAGGGCGGCCGCAAGAATGCGCAGAAACGGCCTTCTGCTTCAGCAGCACGGCGGACTGATGGTCTCATCGACAACCGGAAAGCTACTTCTCGGTGGGCTGGAAGCTGTCGTGCGCCCAGCTCGCAACTCGCCTTGGGGATCGCCCTGCTGATCTCGGCCGGGATTCTTGTCACACCACCGGCCCCCATCGCTCAGACATCTTCCGGCGATGGTCTCCACGACGGCACACCCGACTACGACAGCATCTACGTGCGCCAACCCCGCTTTGGCGACGACACGAATACGCTCTGGCCCGAAACCTTCCATCCAGCGCGGGCCAATCCGGGTGCCCGCCCCGACAAGTGCCACCCGAATGTTGGGAGCAGATCCATGATGACCGGCTACGCCAGCCACGGACACAGGCCGGACTGCACCCTGTCCGGGGCGGTCCGGCCTCGCGCTCACGCTATGGCGCTAGGAACAGGTACATAGCGCCCAACCGCTGCACAGCTTCTTGTCTTGGCCATCCACGTCTTCGCACAGGCAGCTACCGACGTTACAAGATCCTCCACAAACGGTGTCACGAGCGAAGCCAAAACCGACCTTGTAGATACGCCACTGTGAATAGCAATCGAACAGATGCCAGCTCGAGGCAGCCGTCAGCAACCCCGGGAAGGGATTCGAGAATCGTGGTTCGTCCTCCCCAACAAGGCGGAGGGCGAAGGTCAGTTCGACATCCTTGGGATCCGCATCTCCATCGCCTTGCTGGGCCAACTCGGCAAGCTCGCCGAAGCTCAGCTCTGAGGTGACTTGAAGCGAGATGCTCTCCACTTGGCCTTCCGAGGCAAGCTCAGCCAGAGCCTCTGCGGTGAGCTCTGGTACCACTTCAGAGACGTGCAGAGCGATCGGATAACCCTTGACATCGGCGAGGGCCGTCGGCAGAAGGGCCCCTTCCCACGCGATCCCCAGGTGGATGTCCTCGGTTTGGAACGCGAAGACGGCCGGATCGTCCGAGCCGACGACCAGTTGCAGGAAGTCCTCTTGCGGGTTGCCGGAGCCGCAAGAAGGTTCCTCGGCAATCACTTGGGAGGATATGAGACACAACGTGAGGGTCGCAGCGAGAACGCTGTGGGGCTTCGTAAGGGCGAGATGAGTCATAAACCGAACTGGAAACTTCTTCATGAGTTCGTTCCTATAAGAGTCCAATCTGGGACAGGCTGCCGACCATCGGCAGTTCGACTCTTCATGCGACTTGCATCGATTTTTCGCGCCAAAACTTTTCACCGGGCTACCGCGAAGCGCCCTACCTGAACCTCGCCAGCGTCGCGTCAAGGGCGTCACCTGTGCCGACATCGTAAGGTTGAAATGGGCGCCCTGTGGACACCCACGCCCTTTCCGATCGGGTTGATCGCCACCGAAGATGTCGTCGCGCGACCAGATGGTTCCTGGTCCGCGTCGTCCGGCGCGCGGGAGAGAGCCAGTGCGATCGGGGCGGTCCGAGCCGATGACACAGACGCGGGCTCCTGTTGGTCCCTCACCTCGTCACGGCTGCCGCAGACATGTCGCCCAGCTCCCGATAGGGCTATAGTAAAGTTGCTACATCTCCAAGGAGGCTATCGTGCGCACATCGCGTTTGCTGCTGCTCGGATCGGGGATCGTCGTACTACTCGCCGCTGGCATCGGCATGGCGCCAGCTGCCTCCTTCGCGCAGGTGCCCGATGCCCGTGGCTTGGGCGACGGGGCACGCGACTACGACATCGTCTACGTCCGCCAGCCGCGCTTTGGCGACGACACGAATACGCTCTGGCCCGAAGTTTTCCATCCGGCCCGAGCCGACTCGGGTGCCGATCTCATGCTGCTCCATCCGGATGGCAGTGAGGAGGTCCTGGTGGCCGGTGGGGTCGGCGCGGTGACCGACCCCTACGTCTCGTTCGACGGCGAGTGGGTCTACTACGCCCGCTTCCCGGATCTGCGGCCGGAGGCGCTCAATGGCCAGCGCAACGACCTGCCCCACCTCGGCTCCGACCTCTACCGCATTCACGTTCCGAGCCGCCGAATCGAACAGCTCACGTTCGGTGAATTCACGCCCAACACCGGCGCTGGCAACTGGGACGAGTCCAACCCGCTCGATCCTCCATCGACCTTCAATCGTCTGGGCTACGGCGTCCTCAACCTCGGGCCCTGCCCTCTTCCCGGTGGCCGAATCGCATTCACCAGCAATCGCAACGGCTTCGTGCCGACCAAGGGCTTCACCAGCCCGACCCTCCAGCTCTTTGTCATGGATGAGGACGGGGCCAACGTTACGCCGATCGCGCCGATGACGCTGGGCAGTGCCTTGCACCCGACCATCTTGCGCGACGGCCGCATTGCGTTCTCCAGCTACGAGAGCCAGGGCCTGCGTGACCGGCGTCTCTGGGGCATCTGGGCCATTCGGCCCGATGGCCGGGGTTGGGAGCCGCTGATCAGCGCTTTTCGCACCCCGCAGGCCTTCCACTTCATGACCCAGCTCGCGAACGACGACCTGGTGGTGGCCGACTACTACAACCTCAACAACAACGGCTTTGGCGCGCTGTACCGCTTTCCGGTCCGCCCGCCCGCGGGCACGCCAGCCTTCGGCAGCCCAATTCCGAGCGAGAACCCAGCGATCGACCAGACCGTGGGCGGTGGCTTCCTGTCACCTTTCCGGATGTCCTACACGCCGTGGGGCATGTACTCGATCACCCCGTTCACCCACGGGCTCGATCACGCCGCGCCCGTGGGCACCGACGGCGTCACC
The DNA here is from genome assembly GCA_937948815.1 of uncultured bacterium. Classification (GTDB taxonomy): domain Bacteria; phylum Acidobacteriota; class Thermoanaerobaculia; order Multivoradales; family J023; genus J023. Next base: position 1,851 of record CALFAM010000157.1, on the reverse strand, counting down.
CGCGTGGGCAAGTTCTCCCATCCGTCGGCCGCCCCGGGTGGTGAGCTGCTGGCGGTCTGGACCCCAGGGCCCGCCAACGACCTCAACCGGCCGACGCCTCTGCCGTACTACGACGGCGGTCTCTATGTCGTACCGGGTGGCGACCCGCTTTCGAGCCCCGAGGATCTGATCCTGATCAAGAACGATCCGGCCTACAACGAAGCCTGGCCGCGTGCCCTGGTCCCCTACCAGGCGCTCTATGGCGTACCCGAGCCGGACGCCCACCCCTGGCTGCCCAATGACGGCACGGCCCACGCCGAGCTACCCGCCGGCACGCCGTTCGGCCTGGTCGGCTCGTCGAGTGTCTACAAGCGCGAGAGCTTCCCCGGTCACGGTGCTTCGGAGTACGACGGGCTCGACGTCTTCAACACCAGCGAAAACGGTCACTCGAGCAACTGGGTCTACCAGGGGGCCGACGCCGGCAGGTACGACGATAGCGACATCTGGGCCTTGCGCATCGTCGCCATGGAACCCAATACCCACCGCAGCTACGGACCCAACGCCGGGGGCCAGTTCCACAACCACGCCAACGAGCGCCACCGCATCCTCGGCGAGATTCCACTGCGCAAATTCGACGATCAGGGCCAGCCGGTACTGGACATCGAAGGCAATCCCGACACCAGCTTCCTGGTCAAGCTCCCGGCCGATACCCCCTTCACGTTCCAGACCCTCGATCACAAGGGCATGGTGCTCAACATGGCCCAGACCTGGCACCAGGTGCGGCCAGGGGAAGTGCGGGTCGACTGTGGTGGATGCCACGCTCACAGCCAGCAGCCTCTCGACTTCGCGACCACGGCCGCCGCGCTGCCCAGCTACTCGGTGCGTGACCTGTCGGCCTCGACGCCCATCGTGACCCTCGGCGCCACCGGCGAGCCGGTCATCGAAGATCGTCCGGTGCCGCTGGTCGATGTCGAATTCAAACGAGACATCCGGCCAATTCTCGAAGCCAAGTGCGTGGGCTGCCACACGCAGAATGACGCCAACCCTCCCGGCAACCTGGTGCTCGACGACACCACGCTTTACAGCACGGGTTGCTGCAGTCCGGATCTTCCCGGCGACTACAAACGACTGGCGGAAGATCAAGACGCGGACTGGGGCTATCCGCCGGTAATCAGCTTCGGGCCGGTGTGGCGACAGACCAACGCCAGCCGCTACATCCGCAAGTTTCAGAGCCGGCGCAGCATGCTGATCTGGAAGCTGTTCGGCGCGCGCCTCGATGGGTGGACGAATGCCGATCACCCGACCGAAAGCGTGCCCGGCGATCCGGCGACGCTGCCATCAGGCGCCGACCCCAATCTCGCCGACCTCGATTTCACCGGCGATCCCATGCCGCCACCCGGCAGTCCCCAGCTGACCACCGAAGAAAAGCTGACCTTCGCCCGCTGGATCGACCTGGGCAGCCCGATCGACCACGGCGAAGGCAACAGCAATCATCCCTTCGGCTGGCTCCTCGACGATCTCCGGCCGACCGTTGCCGTCAGCCAGCCGCGTCCCGGCCTCACCAGCGAGCCGGTCGACACCATCCGCTTCGGCCTCGCCGACGCCAACTCCGGCATCGACCTGGCCACCCTGTCCGTCACCGCCGACTTTCCCGTCGCGGGCCGGCCAGCGGGCAGCGAGCTCGCCGACCTTGCGTTGCCCGTGCCCGACGCAGCCGGGGTCTACGCCATCTCGCCTGGCGACCTAGGCGATCTCGTCCGCGCCACCGTCCACGTCGAAGTCCGCGACCACCAGGGCAACATCACCCGCGTCGCCCGCACCTTCGCGACGGTCGCCGGAGGAATCTTCGCCGATGGCTTCGAATCCGCCGAC
>CALFAM010000156.1 GCA_937948815.1 uncultured bacterium | reverse complement strand
GCGGCGCCCACGTTGTCGCGACAAACCGTGCCCTCGGCGCAATCGCTGTCGCGGTCGCAGTCACCCTGGCCTTCGGTGCACGGACCGCAATCGCGACAAAAGGCCGGATGGCCGGCAGGCAACGGGCAGGAGGCACCATCGCCGCCGCCTTCATCGCCATCGCCACCGGCAGCTACGACGCGAAGCACCTCGCCGGCGACATAGTCGGCGACGTAGAGCTCTCCGGCACGGTCTTCGCCAAACGTGCTGATCGCCCGACCGCTCGCCAGCAGCAGGCGCGACAACCAGTTGCCGGTACCGTCGGGTCGTGCGCCCCAGATGTTGCCACTGGCGAAATCGGCATAGAGGTAGGTCCGGCGCAAGCTCGGGAAGCGGCTGCCGCGGTAGCGATAGCCGCCGGTCACAGATCGACCCTGGCTGCGGTCGTAGCGAATGACCGGCGCGGTCAGGCCGCTGGTGTCGCAGGCACTGCCCGGCGGGAAGCAATCAGGACCCTCCATGCGATTCCACCCGTAGTTCTCTCCCCCACCGCTCGAAGCTCGCTGTCGGTTGATCTCTTCCCAGGCGCCCTGGCCGACATCGCCGATGAACAAGTCGCCGTTGGCGCGATCGAAGCTGAAACGCCACGGGTTGCGCAGACCGTAGACCCAGATCTCGTCGCGGCCGGTGGCGTCGCCGACGAATGGATTGTCCGGCGGAATGGTCAGCGGTGTGGGTCCGTCGACGTCGAGACGCAGAATGCTGCCCAATAGGGTGCCACGATTCTGGCCATGGCGGCGCGGATCACCACCGCCACCGCCGTCACCGAGCGCGACGTAGAGCATCCCGTCCGGGCCGAAGGCGATATGCCCACCATTGTGGTTGGAGGCGAACTGGGCCACCGACAAAATCGTGGTCATGGTCGACGGATCGACCACGTTGGGGTCGTCCGAGACCCGCATGCGGACGACCCGAGTGTTGCCGCTTCGGTTGGTGAAGTCGACGAAGAGAAGGCCATTCTCTCGGTACCGAGGATGGAATGCCAGGCCCAGGAGGCCACGCTCGCCATCACTCGAAATCCGGCCGCGAAGGTCGAGAAAAGGCCGGTCGAGCAGCCGCGCCCCATCGAAAATCCGGACCACACCCTCCTGCTCGACGATGAAGAGTCGATTCGAACCGTCCGGGGCGGCGGCCATGTTCACGGGCCGCACCAGCCCCGAAACCAACGGCTCGAGCTCGAGCTCCAAGTCGGCCGGCGGCTGCGCGGCGGCCATGCCTCCGAGGGCTGTCAGCATGAGGGCCGTGCCGATTCTTCGACTCCAGCAAGCGCGGCGTTGCGACATGGTGACTCCTCCTCGGTGAACGTTCCCCGGGGATCGGCTTCCCGATCGGCTTCGTCATAATTGTAGAGCCGGGTACGCGCCAGGGTCCTTCGAGTATCCTACGAATGGCCGAGCCCGAGGCCGAATCCCTTCCGCGCTGCCATGACCGAGACCACCACCACCGAGCAAGCCTACCGCTGATGACCGAGCCCTTCGAGCTACTTCGAACCTGGGACGGCCTGGCCACCGTGTTGCGCTTCGAGCCGCATTCTGGTGCCTGGATCGTCATCGCTCTTCATGACCGCACCCTCGGTTCGCCAACTGGCGGTAGCCGCATGAAGTCCTACCCATCGCTGTCCGACGCGATTGTCGATGCCCAGCGCCTGGCAGCCGGCATGACCGCGAAATGGGCCGGCATCGACCGCCCCTACGGCGGTGGCAAAGCCGTGCTGATGATTCCCCGCCCCCTCGACGCCGCCACGCGGCGCAGCCTGCTCACCGGCTATCGCGACGTGCTGCGGGGGCTCGAAGGCGGTTTCCGCACAGGCCCGGACATGGGTACCACGCCGGAGGACATGGCATTCCTCGCCCAAGCCTGCGCGTCGGTGATGGGCATTCATCCCGAAACTGGCAAACCCCTCGACCCCGGGCCGTTCACGGCCCAAGGCGTGCTCGCGGGCATTCGCGCCGCGGTGGCTCATGCATTCGATGGGGCAACCCTATCGGGGCGTCGGATTCTGATCCAAGGTGTCGGCGACGTCGGTGAGCCGCTGGCCCGGGGCCTGGCTGAAGCCGGCGCCACCGTCTTGATCAGCGACCTCGACCCAGCTCGCAGTGAGAAGCTTGCTCAGATGATCGGTGGTCGCACCGTGGATCCGGAGGCGGTCTTCACTATGGAGTGCGACGTCTACGCCCCCTGTGCCGTCGGCGCCACGGTCGATGAGGCATCGGTGGCCGAGATGCGCTGTGCGATCGTCGCGGGATCTGCCAACAACCAACTGGCCACGGATCGTGACGCCGAGCGTCTGGCGGCGCGCGGCATTCTCTACGCTCCGGATTGGGTGATCAACGCTGGCGGTGCCCTGGCCTATGCCGATCTCCGTGCCGGCACGACCGACACCGACCAACTGCTCTCGGACGTCGACCGCACGATCGGCGCGGCAGTCGAAGCGGTCTTTCACACCGCGCACGAAGAGGGAATCACCTCCCTCGAAGCCGCCCGCAGGCGGGCTGAGCGGCGCCTCAGTCAGGCTAGAAAGTGATGCCGCGCAGGAGCCGAACCAGCTGGGCCAGGGTCACGCGCGAACGCGAAGCCCGGCCAGGCCGAAAGCAGCGAGTAGCACGGTCAACACGATCATCCCCACCGACCCCACCGTGGGAATCGGCAAGCCGGCAAAGCCGACACCCTCCCGGATCAACGGCTCACGCCCGCGTTCCGGGTCGAAGCCTGCATAGATCAGGTCGCCACGAAGCAGGGCGGGATCGGTCGGAATGCAGTTGGAAGCGGTCGGACAGAGCGAGCCAAGATCGGTGAGAGCACGTGCAGCCGAATCGAGCCGGAAGAGATGAGGTGCCGTGGCGGTATCGGCAGCCTGCGCGAACAGGACCCCGCCATTCGGATCTCGGACCCGCCACGGCAAGAAACTGTCGTCAGGGCCCGGCACCTGGTCCGCGATCAGCACGGTGCCGGCGACCGTGCCATCCGTGCGCCAGAGCTCCAGACCATGCTCCGGCGTGCTGGCGGCAAAGACCAACGCACGGCCGTCCAGATTGGTCGTGAGGTCGTCCCGGAAGTCGTCGAACAGTGGCAGGCCCAGCGGTTCGGTACCGGCCGCCGTGCCATCCGAGCGCCACAGCTCCCGACTGCCGTTGCGCCGTACGAAGAAGAGAATCTGCTCATTGACCACCCAGGCCGCACGCGGGAGCGCAAGAGAGGGGCTCGTAATCGGGATGACCTCGGTGACGAGCTCATCCGTCAGGCCATTCGTGCGCCGAAGCAGAAGTGAGGAGTTGATCTGACGAAAGTAGTAGGTGTAGGTGGCGAATTCGACGAAGGCGCTTACTTGCGCCGTGAAGATGCCGTTGCCGGCCGAATCGAGCAGGAAGGTTCCGTCCGGGGTGCCATCCGTACGCCAGAGCTCGATGATGCCACCAATACCGCTGGGGATACCCCGAGAGAAAAGAACGTAGTCGTCCGTGCCGAAGAGCGGTGCGGCGCCCACCTGTCCATTGCCGGTCCCGAAGACCAACTCGGTCATCGAGCCGGTCGCGAGATCCGTGCGCCAGATTCCGCGCTCGGCGGCGCCGCTTCCGGCAGCAAAATAGACGTGCTCACCGGATCGAACGAACGCGCGCGTGGACGTCCCATCAGACCCGGGGTTGAGATCCGCGAGCATGAACGTGCCGGCCGCAGTACCGTCGCTGCGCCACGGCTCGAAACCGTGAACGCCATCGTCCGCCGTGACATAGAGCACGCCATCGATCACCGTCGTATTGGGTGTCGGACAGTCGCCCAAGCCGCTGTCTGGACCGGGAAAGAGATCGGCCACCATCATCACCCGGTTGCTCTCGCCTTCGACCGTCCACAGCTCGGCGCCGTTGGCACCGTCGGTGGCCTTCATGAAGACAGCGTCTCGGTCGCCGACGAGAAAGAACCCCGGAGGCGGCAAGGTCGGTTGCGGACCACCCAGGCAACCGACACTCGCGCTGAAGAAGCTCGAGCTGGGTCCCGGGAAGATATCGGCGAGGAGGCGAGGTTCCTGCGCCGACAGCGTGGCGGAGACAAGCAATATCGAGCCAAGAGAGCCCACAAGGGCTGACGAGAAGGTGGAACAGCGAAGCATGAATGATCTCCTACCTGGTGGTCTGCTCGGGAAGCACGGATGTCCTGGAGTCATGAACTCTACACCAATTCATGCTTCTGTGCCATTTTCATACCTCAGCTCGACAGCCGATGAACCCGCGCACGTCGACGTTTCGTCGGCAAGGCCTCGCCGTGGGCGCCAGCAAGTGCCTCGTTCGATGAGAGCCCTCCAGCTTTCGTCGAAGGCTTCGTGGTACTGGCAAGGCGCAGCGCCGTAGCAACAGCAAGCCGTTGAAGCGCCGCCAATGCGGAGTAGAGCCCGACGAAAGCGGAAGGGAATCGTCAAGCGGAACTAGCCCCTGCCGCCTCGACAGGGGGGGTAGCCGCAACCACAGCGGCAAGCTGCGCGGCGGCAAAGGAACGGCCGAACTACTTATCGCAGGTCGCGGGTATTCCCGGTACGCAAGCGTTGGAAATAGTCGCGGGTCGCGGCCATCACCTTGGGCGCGAGAATCAGGGTCGCGAGCATGTTCGGAATCGCCATCATGGCGTAGGCGCTGTCGATCAGGTTGATCACACCACCAACGGTCCATACCGCGCCGAAGAAGAGCATCGAAAGGTAGAACGCGTCGTACCAACGCTCGTGGGCGTCCCCGAAGAGATAGGTGAAGCAGCGTCGACCGTAGTAGGCATTGCCCACCATGGTGGTGAGTCCGAAAAGGCTGGCCACCACCACCAGCAAGAAGCGTCCGGGATCGCCGAGGGCATGCTCGAAGGCACGCACGGTCAAGGTCACTCCTTCGACCCCATCGGTGGTCCGCCAAAGACCGGTCGAGAGGATGACGATGGCGGTCAACGTGCACACGACGATGGTGTCGATGAAGGGACCGATCATCGCCACCAGCCCTTCGCGTACCGGCTCGTCCGTGCGCGCGGCGCCGTGTGCCATCGGCGCAGTTCCCAAACCGGCTTCATTGGAGAACACCGCCCGCTTGATGCCGGTCTGGATCACCTTGGCGACCCCGATACCCGCGGCACCGCCGACCGCGGCTGTGCCGTTGAAGGCATCGTGGAAGATCTGCGCAATGATGCCGGGGATCGCCTCCAGGTTGCCCAGGGCCACGAACAGCGCACCCGCGAAGTAGAGCAAGCACATCGCCGGCACCAGGCGACTGGTCACCTGCGCGATGCGCACCACGCCACCGATGATCACCATGGCCGTGATCACCATGGCCACCGCGCCGGTCTGCCAGGTGGCGATGCCATAGGTTTGTTTGAGGATCCCCGCGACCTGGTTGGCGCCGAACATGGTCAGACAGCCGATCATGCCGAAGGCCGCGAAGAAGACGGCCAGGAACCGCCAGCGACGACCGAGTCCGACCTCGATGGTGTACATCGGACCGCCGGCCTGATTGCCGGCAGCCTGCTCAGGCCGGTACATGATCGCCAGCGTGCAGGTGAAGAACTTGGTCGCCATGCCGACCAGCGCGGCCAACCACATCCAAAACACCGCGCCGGGGCCGCCTTGGGTGATCGCGATCGCCACGCCGCCGATGTTGCCGAGGCCAATGGTCGACGCCAGGGCGGTCGACAGCGCCTGAAAATGACTGATCTGCCCAGGATCGCTCGGGTTGTCGTACTTGCCACGCAGCACGTCCAGGGCGTGGCGC
>CALFAM010000155.1 GCA_937948815.1 uncultured bacterium | reverse complement strand
CGAGGACGGCCGTAGTGTGTCTGAGGCTCGGCGAGTTCGCGGAGGTCCGCCCGCAGACGGTGCCGGGCGACGCGCAGCCCCGGTTCGCCAACGATGCTCTACCGGCGACCGGCAACGATCGAGGACGGCCGGAGTGTGTTTGAGCAAAGCGAGTTCGCGGAGGTACGCCCGCAGACGGTGCCGGGCGCCGACCTACGAAGTCGATAGCGACGCCCGCAACCGATCACGGCCGAAGTCACTTTGCGTGTATCGGGACGCCCAGGTGGTTTAGAGCGCCATAGCTTGTGCCGTACGGCGCGGATCGCCACAGGCCGTCATCTCGCCGGTATCCGGATCGACCCGGATACCTTCGAACGAGCCGTGAAACCAGTTCCAGGGATTCACCACGCTCCAGGCGATGCCGCGCCGCGCCGCGGCCTCCCGCACGGAGGCTGCGATATCCGCTTCGATCATGGTTTGCTGGGCGTCCAGAAAACCAGCCTTGTAGTCGAAACCACCGAACCGCGGTTGATGGACCGACGCTTCGATGTCGAGACCAAAGTCGAGCAGATTGATCGTGTTCTGAATGATCGCGGGCAGCAGACCGACACTCGGTGAGCCCGAGGCAAGGATCGGCTTGCCGTTCGCCAGGACCATGTTGGGCGCTACGTAGGCGGTGATCCGGTCGCCCGGCTTGGGCATCACGCGCAGGTAGTGCGCCCCGGCCGCGCAGACCGACACGCCGCCCGCGAACAGCCCATTGCTCCAGGGCAGCGAGAGGCTGGAATGGAGAATCGTACACACATTGCCCTGCGCGTCGGCCACCGTGACCTGCGTGCTCCCGGGCTGCGGCACAGCCGTGGCACGCGGCAGCGATGACGGATCCGCCTCCGTGGTGGCGTTGGACATCTGCAACAACTCGAACCGCATCCGTGCATAATCCTTGGACACGATCCGTTCCAGCGGCACGGGATAGCTGCGTGGATCTCGCTGCTTTGCCCCTTCGGTGAACACATGGCCGACGATCTGGGCGAGCTGGAACAGCGTCTCTGGATTCTCCGTCGGCGGCCCGAGGCGTTCGAGATCGAGGAGCTCGATCATGTTGAGCATCTCGACGATGTGCGTGCCACCACTGTCCGGCGGCGGCGAGCCAACCGTCTCGTAGTCTCGATAGGTACTTCGCGCCGGCATCATCCAGCGCGCCTCGTAGGCCTCCATGTCCGCCCGCGTAAGCACACCGCCCGCGGCAGCGACCTTGTTCACCAACTCCTCGGCAAAGGCACCGCGATAGAAGAATTCGTTTCCTTCCTCGGCCAGCCGCTCGAGCGTATCGGCGGCCCGTCGCTGGAACAGCATCTCCCCCGGCCGTGGCACGGCACGGGTCGGCATGTAGATTTCCCGCCCCTCGGCAGTACGCCCGATCTTCTCGTTCTGCGCGAAGATCTCGCCCCAGAGGAAAGGGTGCGTCTCGAAACCGTCGCGCGCATAGCGAATGGCACCGTCCATCACCCGGCGGCGAGGCAAGGCGCCATGCCGACCATGGGCAGCTTGAAACCCTGCCCAGAATCCCGGTACGGCAACGCCCCGCCCCGTCTCCAGATCACCTGCATGGAAGCCTGGCGTGGCAGCCATGGGATGGTCGACGTTCCCATTGCAGTAGGTCACGTCGCCGCGCTCGGCATCGTAGTACAAGAAACAAAGACAGCCGGTGAGAGAGGTCATATGAGGCTCGACGACCGTCTGCGTGACCGCTGCTGCCAATGCGGCGTCCGCGGCATTGCCTCCCTCGCGCAACACGTGCAGTGCCTCGTTCGAGGCCAAAGGATGGGTGCAGATGACCATCCCGCGGCGACTCGACGCACCACGCTTGCGGCCGAAGTGGGCAGAGTGGATCAGCGCCCGGCGTTCGGCGTCCGTGGGCCGTCGCGCGACCGATCGACGCGCCGCAGGCACGACGTCGGACGCATCCCTTGGGGCCGGTGGCGTGGACGCGGCCCTTGCGGCCGACCCCAGTCCTTGCCCCAGGCCGAGCGCCAGGCCGGCGGCAGTCGTACCCAAAAATGTTCTTCGCGTCGTTGGCATCCAACACACCTTTCGTCCGGGTTTCTCTCACATGCTAGCGTGAAAACCACCGACGCGTGTGAAGACGCGCTGCTTATCCCCACTTGCACGTAGCCTCGAGGACGGTAGGATCGCCTCATGGCAAAATCGTTCAGCGCGCGTCTCGCACCTCTCTCTCTCCCCGATACCGAAGACAACATCGTCCAACTCGGCGAGCTTTGGCGATCACAGCCCGCTGTGATCGTGTTTCTACGCCACTACGGCTGAATCTTCTGCCGCGAGCACATCGCGCAGTTGCGCGATCACGAGCAGAGGATTCGCGATGCAGGTGCGAACCTGGCCGCCATCGGCCTCGGCAATCGACGGCATGCCAAAGCATTTCGCCGCAGGGCCGAGATCGGGTTCCCACTCCTTGTCGACGAAGAGCGTACGGCCTACCGCGCTGCGGAGCTGCGCACCGCCTCCTTGCTTCACCTGTTGCGCGCCGACAACCACCGCGCGCGCAGTCGGGCGAAGGCCGGTGGACATCGCCAACACGGGCTCGGCCAAAACCCCTTCCAGCTCGGCGGCAGCTTCGTGTTCGTGCCGGGCCACGAAGATCGCTTCACCCATGTGAGCCTGACATTCGGGGACAACGCCGAAGTCGCGGACCTGCTGGCTGCCGTGGCAGCCGAAACCTGATCATTCGGCGCCCCAGCAGGTAACGATCTCGCAACAAGCCCGCCGCGGGAATCGTGTAGCGTTCGAAAGACGCGCTCGAGTCCTTACAATCGATTGAACGCCTTGTACCGAAGCCGTCGTCAACCGTCCGACTGATCACGGAGGCTGCCATGAGCGGGCTACCGAACAGGGCTCAACGCCCTTCCGCCGCTGTCTGTCTTACTCTGATGCTCTTCCTCGCGGGCGCCGCATCCAGCGACTGGCCGCATACCCGAGGTCCTTCCCTCGACGGCCACGCACCTGGCGCCGGTTCCGCTGGCGATGGCAGCCCCTTCGGCGAAGGCAGCCTCTCTCTCGACCTTGCCTGGCGCATACCACTCGGGTCCGGCTACTCCGGAATCGTCGTTGCGGGCAATCGCGCCATCACGCTCTACAGCGAGGGAGATGGCGACTGGGCCGGCGCCTTCGCGGTGGACACCGGAAAGCGGCTGTGGCAGCACCGGCTCGGAGATCGCTACATCGGTGTCGACGGCTCGGACGACGGGCCCCTCAGCTCGCCGGTTCTCCACAACGGGCACGTCTTCGCCCTGGCACCGGGCGGTCGGCTGGTCGCCCTTCGCCTCGATACCGGCAAGCCGGCCTGGGACCGCCAGATCGAGCAGGATCTCGGCGCGGTGAAACCCTCCTTCGGCTTCACGACCACGCCGGTGATTGCAGGCGATGATGCGAACGGTCACGTGCTCGTGCTCCAAGCTGGCGGTGCAGACGGGCATGCCATTGTCGGGCTCGACCCACAGACCGGCGCCACGCGCTGGGCCCACACCGACGACACCGTCTCCTACCAATCGCCGATCGTCATGGATCTCGCCGGCCGCTCACAGGTGGTCGCGGTGAGTGATTCACGGATCGAAGGACTCGCGGCCTCCTCCGGCGATGTGCTCTGGCAGCACCCCCTGGGCGACGACCGTTCGAATAGCGCCGTGCCGACCTTTATCGGCGAGGACCGATTTCTCATCCCGTTGGCCGGCGGCGTCGCCGCATTTCGCGTCAGCCAGGCGGGCAGCCAGTTCACCATTGCGGAGCTCTACCGCTCGAACGTGCTCGGTCGAACCTACGCCCCACCGGTCTACTACGAGAACCACGTCTACGGCATCCGCGGCAACATCCTGACCTGCATGAAGGCCGACGATGGAAGCCGCGTCTGGCGCTCTCGACCACCGGGCGGCGAGAGCCTCGTGCTGGTCGATGGCCACCTCGTGATCTTCGCTGCGGGCGGCACCGTGGTGGTGGCCGAGGCGACGCCCAAGGGCTATTTCGAGCGTGCCCGGACCACCGCCATCGAAGGGGCCAGCCTGACCTGGCCGAGCTTCGCGAGCGGTCGCGTGTTCGTGCGCAACCTGGTCGAGATGGCGGCCGTCTCGGTCGGCAGCGGCGGCACCACCCGGACCGCCGACACCGCCATGACCACCGACGACGGCGACCATGCTTTCGCACAGTGGCTCACCGAGCTGGCTGCCAGCGACGACAAGCAAGCCATGGTCGACGCGCTGCTCGCCAAGCACCCCAGTGGCCCGATCGTCGAAGGCAGCTTCGTCCACTTCCTCTTCCAAAGCGACGGCGAAGACGTCGCCATCGCTGGCTCCATGCTCGACGACCGGACCGCGACGCCCATGCATCACGCGGCGGGCACCAACCTCTTCCACCGCTCGTTCGAGCTGACGCCGGGCACGCGCTGGGAGTACCGCTTCCAGGTCGACTTCGAGGACTGGAAGACCGACCCGCGCAATCCACGCACGGTCCCGACCATGGGCGGCCGCGCCGAGCTCTCCGAGCTCGTGCTGGACGGCTATCAGGTCGCCGAACATCTCCAGACCCCGCGCACACCAGCCGGCAAGCAAGAGACCTTCACGCTCACCAGCGAGGCGCTCGGGGTCGATAAGGAGGTCACCGTCTGGCTTCCCCCCGGCTACGATCCGGCTGGCGAGCCCTACCCACTTCTGGTGGTGAGCGAGGGCCCGGCATGGCGTGATCAAGGCCTGCTCACGAATAGTCTCGACAACCTCGTTGGCAAGGAAGTCGCTCCTGTCGTGGTGGCTTTCGTCGAGGCGTCCCGCGCCTGGTGGGAAGAATCCGGCGGCAGCAAGAACGACGCCTACATCAGCATGCAAGCCGACGAGCTCGTCCCGGCACTCGAGGAGCGCTACCACCTGGCCACCGACGCCGCGGCCCGCGGCGTCCTCGGCTTGCGCTACTACGGCTCGAGCGCGATCTCTGCTGCGCTCGAACGCGCCGATGTCTTCGGCAAGGCCGCGATGCTCAGCCCTCACCTCGGGCACGGCATCCATGGTGCGATCAGCGATGCCATTCGCGCCGGCAAAGCGAAGGGTTCCACGCTCTACCTGGACTGGAACCGCTTCGACGAGCAGAACCGCGACCGGGGTCACTCCTTCGGTCGCCAAGCGCGCACCTTGGCCAACGAGCTGCGCGCCGGCGGCTACACCTTTACCGGCGGCGAGATGCTCGACAGCGGCGGCTGGGGCGGCTGGCGCAACCGTAGCGACCACTTCCTGCGCTTGCTCTTCCCGATGCAGTAGCTGAGCCGGGATGAACCTCCTTTCCCTGATCCGCACGCGGTGGTCTCGGCGGGGCCAGCTCGCTCGCAAGCACCTTCGCGGATCGGGGATCGAGATCGGCGCGCTGCATTCACCGACGCCGCTGGGCCGTGGCGTCACGGTTCAGTACGTCGATCGCTTGAACGGGCAGGCGCTCGCGGATCACTACCCTGAGCTCGATCACAGTCAATTCGTGCCGGTCGACATCGTCGACGATGCGCAGACCCTGGGCACGATCGCCGATCGATCACAGGACTTCGTCGTCGCCAGCCATGTTCTTGAGCACTGTGAGGATCCGCTCGGTGCCCTCGCGAGCTGGCTGCGCGTGCTGCGACCAGGTGGACGGGTGCTGCTGGCAGTTCCCAATCGCGACCAAACCTTTGATCGGGCACGGGAAGTCACCGACTGGGACCACCTGGTGCGCGATCACGAGCAAGATCCCGCAGGGTCCCGAGCCGGCCACTACCTGGAGTGGTCGACCCTGGTCGAAGGCAAGTCAGGCGAGACAGCACGCCAACAGGCGCGCGCGCTCGAGGCGAGTGGTTACAGCATTCACTTTCATGTCTGGGACTGGGAGCGGTTCCAAGATTTCCTTCACCGTGCCCAGCCGTATCTCGATCGCAGCTTCGCGATCGATGCGCTGAGCGATCGCGGTGGCGAGTTTCTAGCGGTCCTGCGCAAGTCCTGAAGGAGCGCCGCGCCTAGGTCTTCGCGGCGCCGGGACGCTGCCGGAAGAAGGCGATGACCTCGGGTCCAAAGCGCCAGGCAGCGACGCCGAGGGTCACGCTGGCCGCGGCGCACGATGCGAGGAGGCGCAGGAACGGCATGGTCGACGGCACAGCAGCGGCGGCGGCGAACGCCGGCACGGACGCAGCGTAGAGGACGAGAAGGTCGACGCAGAGCTGCTTGAAGCCTGACGGGTCCAGGCGATAGAGCGACCAGGCAATGACCACGGCGCCAAACTGCGCGATGTTGACCCACGCCATGCCGATCGGGCCGTACAGCGAGGTGAAGTACAGCCCACCGACCGTAAACGAAACGAGCGTGATCAGCGTCGCGATGATCCAGGTGCGGTCTTGGTTGCGGGTCTTGAGCACCTCACCACCGAGCCGACTGAAAGGGTCGACCAAGGGTGCGAGACAGAGCACGCGCAGATAGGTGGGAGCGTCTTGCCACTGGGAGCCCCCGACCAGGCGCAGCACGAGCTCGGCATTGAGGATGAGGATGCCCGCCGAAGCGACCTCGAAGGTCATCACGAAGCGTGTGGCGATCGAGTACGCCTGAAAGAGCTGCTCGACCTGGTCCGAGAACGCGATCAGCGCGGGATAGAGCACCCGCCCGACAGCCGGCATGAGAATCTGCGCCGAAACGATCATCGCCCAGTCATAGGCAAAACCGTACTCTCCGATGTCCTCCAGGGTGTGTCCGAGGCCGATGATCAAGGGATCGACATAGCGCGTCAGGATGAGAAGAAACCAGATCGCCGCCAAGGGCATGCTCACGCGAATCAAGGCCAGGGTTTGACCGCGTTCGTAGGTGAGTGGCATCACCTTCCAGGCCCGCGCCCACAGGAACACAGCGTAGAGCACGGTACCGACCACATGGCCGATCACCAGGCTCCAGACGCCCAGCCCCCACCACGCCAGCCCCACCGACAGCAGGACGTAAGCCAGGTTGCGAACGACCTCGGCGAGCACCGTTCGATGGGTCGCCAGCTCGCTGTCGAAATAGTTGCGCGGCACCGTGGCCAGGCCTTCGAAGAACAGGAAGACCGTCATGGCGCGAATCGCGCCCGCCATCTCGGGATGAGGCGCAACACCCCGAACCTGGCCATAGAGCTCCGCCAGGGTCGGCGCCCACCACAGCAGACCTGCACAAAGCAGACCGCCCCACAGCCCTTCGACAAGAAGCAGGTTGCCGAACGGGCGCGTCTTGGTGCGCAACACGTGGTAGGCCAACCCGAGATCACGAATGGCACCGAGGATCATGAAGATCACCAGCACCAGCGTGAAGAGTCCCCAGTCTTCGCGCGACACGAATCGTCGCAGGGCAAAGGTCGCGCCGAACGTGAGCAGCACCCGCCAGCCCTGGGAGAGCCCCGAGGCGATCGCGGAACGCAGGAACCGCATGTGGGTCGTGGGTGACGGGGAATCAGTCACGCGTGAGGTCTCACATGCCGAGGACAGAGATGCCTCTGCCGAGGCATCTCGAACGGCAAGTCATGGGCGGCTGAACCTACCATGCGTGCTCGAACTGGCCCGGACCAGACGGTGCGGGAACCGGTCCGCCTGGCCTCAACCCGGCGGCGCACCCCGACGCAGACGACGCGACCAGATGCGCATCTTCCACATCGACCGCACCGCCAAGAGCGCCAACACCGCGGCAGCGGCCAGCAGTGTCTGGACCAGCCTCGCGTCACCCCTCCCGTGGGCGACATAGGCCATGCCTCCGGCACCCAGGGCCGCCAGGCCGAAGAGAAGCTGGTGCCCGAGGGCGTAGAGCAGCGTCGCGCTCTCGCGCAGGCCGCCGACCTCCATCGCCAGACGCCCCTTCTCCGCCCGGCTCACGAGGCGACGCATGTCCCCCGGCAAGGTGACCGCACTCATCGCCAGGTCTTGGACCATGGTCCGCACCAGGCGCAACCAATCCCGCCCTTGACCGAGCACGACCTCTTCGAGATAGGGCCGCGCCACCGCCACCGGACGCATCGCCGGATCGAGACGCGTGCACACCCCGAGCAGCAGCACCAGCGTACGGAACAGCAGAATCCACTCGCGTGGGATCTGGAAGCTCGCCGTCAGGTCGTGAAGCGATAGGTCGAGACGCTCGAGATCGGCCATCAGCTCCATCTTCATGGCGAGATCGAAATGGACCTCTTCGAGATTCCAGGTACTGAAGTCGATGCTCTCGAGGAAACGCGAATAGACGTAGTCGATCAGCCGCTCGGCGACGTCGTCGCCTGGGCGCCGTGAGAGAAAGCCGAGCTGACGCAAGGCACGCGCAATGCCTTCCCGATCGCGACGCACCACGCCTTCGAGCAGGGTCGGAATACCGGCCTTCATCGCGGGTGAAACGCGGGCGACAGCGCCAAAGTCGAGAAAGACGACACCGCCGTCGTCACGCACCAGGATGTTTCCGGGGTGCGGGTCCGCGTGGTAGATCCCGCCTTCGAACATCATCCGGCAGTAGGCATGCAAGATGCGCTCGGCGAGCGCGGCCCGGTCGACGCCGAGGGCGTCGAGGCTGTCGGTATCGCTGACTTTGGTGGCATCGACGAAGGAGGTAACCAAGACCCGTGAGGTCGACAGGTCGCGAATGACCTCCGGTGTGCAGACCATCGGATCATCCTCGAGCTGCGCGGCAATTTCCGCGACGTGCTCAGCCTCACGCGCGAAATCGAGCTCGTCTTCGATCATGCCTCGCACTTCGGCGAACAGCGCGTCGAGCCCCCGTGCGCGGGTGACCAGGGACACGATGGCGAGGACCCGTCGAACCGTCGCAAGATCGATCTCGGCAAGGCGTTCGATGTCCAGATGCTGGACCTTGACCGCGACGTCCCGCCCATCCGCCAACCGCGCGCGGTGAACCTGCGCCAGGGAGGCAGACGCGATGGGTTCCGGCTCGATGGAACGGAACGCGGTTTGGGCCCGCGTGCCGAGCTCGGCTGCCAGACGCGCCTCGATCTCGGACCACGGCCGAGGCGGAATGCGATCCTGCACGGCTTCGAGTTGGTCGCGAAAGTCCTCTGGCAGGACACCTGCGAGCATGCTCACGAGCTGTCCTACCTTGATGAACAGTCCGCGGACCTCCCCGATGGTGCCCACCACCCGCCGCGCGTTCGCCCGGTCGAATCGCCCGCGCGCGGCCGCGGCCCATGTCTCGCCGCGTACACGTCGCTGGAGCTGGAAGCACGCGACGCTCGCGAGGACCTGGAAGAGGGTCACGTAGACCCGAAGCATCCGAAGGCGTCGGCCAGCGGCCACCGAAGGCGAGGGTTTCCGCGGCTCCGTACCCATCATCGAGCCTCCTCGCCCGATCCTGCTGACGACTCATGCGACTCGGGCGCCATCCCGTCGAACAGCAGATCGGCGATCGCCTTCGGCAGGATGTCGCGCTGCCTTGCCAGCTCCTGGTCGCCCAGCATCTCCAGCATCAGCACGCCGAACACCATGCCGCCCACCAGGCGAACGGTCAGAGCGGGATCGGCCTGGCGCAACGCTCGGGCCGCCATCAAGCCGCCGAAAGCCCCCTCGGCCATCTGCATCGTCGGACCAACGATTTCGCGCAGGTAGCGCGTGCGCAGGGCCTCGTTGAACAGGAGCTCCGGCAACAACGCCCGGAGCAAGGGCAACTTTTCACCCACGCCCTCGAGGCGCTTCCGGATCTGCGCCTGGAACATCTGACGGGTATCACCCGACGCCAGCTGCGCGAACGCAGCGGGGCGCTCGTCCGTTTCGTTGAGCTGGTCGAGCAGCCCGAAAAGCAGGTCCGTCTTGGTCCGAAAGTAGTTGTAGATCGTGCCTTCCGACACACCGGCCGCACGCGCGATCTCCTTGATCGTGGCCCGCTCGAAACCCTTGGTCGCGAAGATCTCGGTGGCACCCGCCAGGATCTGTTCGCGACGGGCCGTGGCTCGCGTCGCGTTTGTTCCAAGCTCTGCTTTCGCTTCGAAATTTGAATGAGCGCTCACTCAATCAGTGTACACAGAAACGACCACGCTGCCAAGAAGCAGCCTCAGCCGCGAAACGCGGCAGCGGGCAATCGCCAGCCATTCTCGAACCTGCGCCAGTCAACCGAGACCGGCGCAGATCCTGAGGATGGAAGCATCTTGCGATCAGGGAGAGGCCAGATCGAATCGGAGCACGGGCGCCTCCGGCGTGGTCATGCTCCACGCCGTCGTATCGCCAGACTCGAAGCCGTCTGCGAAAAGAACGTCGGGCAGGGTGACCGAAGCCGTCTCGAGCGCCATCTCGAAGGGCGGCGAGCGGTCATAGGCCTGCCAAAGGTCGAACATCAGCTCGCCTCGGCTCTTGCCCACGGGGACGCCGCTCGTGCGCGTCACGCAATCATCCGGGAAGTTGTTCTCGACCGCCTCGTCGCGCAGGAATTCGACGTACTCCTTGCTCGTGGTCTGGAACAGCAGACGGGCTTCGACGGAGAGTGGCGAGACCGTGCCGACCGGCAGCGAGACCGAGTAGACCGTATCGTCGTAGTTGACCAACACTCCGGAGCCTGGGGAGGTTTCCGGGTAGGTGTAGGCGACCGGCTGGGTCTCGATGTCACTACCGCCCGTGAAGCCAGAGGGCGGAATGCGGTTGTCTTTGCGGATGCAGTTGTTGAGCACGAAGTGGAAGATGTGGTCGCCGTCGCCGTCGACGACATCGCATTCGCCGGTGCCATTGAGATCCCAGACACCAGCCTCGCGCTCGTAGATCTTCGCCTGCTCGTCGATGGTCAGCGTCCCCGTGGCCGGGTCGTAGGCGGCGCTTTCGAAGACGACCGTGTCGGACGCGTCCTTCACGATCAGGTTCAGCCACATGCGACGCCCTTCCGCGTAGCCCGTGGGAAGTTTGTGACCGCTGAGGTTGGTCACCCGCACCGAAACCTCGAGAGGCTCGCCAGCCGCAACCGTCGAAGGCGCGGTCAGCGCGACCGTCGCGGTCTGGTTGCTCAGCATGTCCTCGGCCCAGGCGATTGTCTCGTTGAAGGCGTCGGTGCGCCCCAGGTTGGGGTATTCGTCACGCAGTACCCGCGGAATCCAGTTGTTGCCGCCGACGAAACGATGCGTCGGCATGTCGCCGGTCCGGTTCGTCGTCTGGAAGACGCACGCATACACCGGGTCGGCTGTGGCGTCGGGCATGTGGCAGTTCTGGCATGTCTGCTGCCCAGGGCCAGCCGTAGCGAAGTCACTCTGCTGCCATTCGAGGTACGTGCGCTCGACCGGGAAGGGAATCCCCGTGTTGGTGCCCGTCTCGTCGATCAGCGTCTGGGCCGGGCTGGTGACGTTGTGGCAATTGCCACAGAATCCCGATGTCGTGTGGTACTCCGAAAACGCCCACGCATGCGGCGGGGCCGGATCGCCAGGCTCGTAGTCGTACGGCCCCCGGCGACACGGTCCGCTGCCATTCGGGCAATCGACGTCGTCGATCCAGGTCTGGCCGTTCTCGAAGTAGAGCGGTGACTCGCCCGGCGGTGGGCTCTCGTTCTCCATCATGCGGTGGCAAAAGTGACAACTCACACCGCTGAAATCGTTGTTGGGCGCATCGATATCACCGACCATGGAGCAACCATCGGTGCTGCCCATCGGCGGTTCCGATCGACCTGCCAGCCAGCCCGTGGGCATGTGGCAGCGGAGACAGAAGTCGCCCACACCGGCAATGTCGTTGTTCGCCACATCGAGCGCCGCCCAGAACAGCGGGTCGCGCGACGAATTCGCCATCATCGAGCCTGCCCAGGTCGGAAAGGGCTCGACATTATTCACGCTGTCGAAATCCCCATGGCAAGAAGCGCAATTGCTGGGCGGATCGATGGGAAACGTCAAGGGCGGCTGCGTCCCGTTCGGCGTGACCCCACCTGCCCATACGATGGTTGCAATCCCAAGCGCGAGCGAAGCCGAAAACGATAGAACAAAAGCTCTACTCGACAAGCGCATTGACGACGCATGAGGGGAATGATGTCGGCTACTAGAAGACGGAGATGGCATCAGGGCATCCTCGCGCGAAGCAGAACTCGCAGATCGGGAACGGTGACACAACTTGGAACCTTCGAGGATACGCAAGGAGCAGGTCGGGATTCAAGGTCCCTTTTGTCTGTCAGCCAGCCCAATCCCATCGCTACGCCGCTTCGCTGTCGCCCAAGCCAAACGCGGAGAATCCGTGCTCGAGCGCCACCGTGCCAAGACCGAGCGGAGCGCGCCCAAACGTCCCCGTATCGACCTACACCGCCCTCTGCACCCCTTCTCCTCGGTCGAAAAAGCGATACGAGATACCGTCCTGGCGTCGGCCAGCGAATTGCCTTCCTCCCCTATTCGAGTGCAGTCGCGACGAATTTCCTTCGAATCCGGCAGGACGGCACGGGCTCTCGAACCGCCACAGACGACGCTCCGTGTTCGGGGCAACCTCGACGCCAGCCGCACGGCATCTGAATGTGCCACCAAGCTGAGCCGTCTCGGCGTCAACCGAGCGCTAGGGCACCACGTCCGACCACGCGGACACGTCACCTGATTCGAAACCGTCGGTAAAGATGCTGCCGGACAGTTCGAGAGCGTCGAGAAAGGCGTCGAAAGTCGTGCCGGACTGCAAGCTCAGCTCGAAGGCGCACTGGGCCGAGGAGGCGCCATCGAACTGGAGCTCGGTCCTCTCGGCCTGCCAAACGCCGGCCGTGTCCTGCAATGGAGAAAGGCTACTGAGCTCCCCCAGGGAGGCGCCGCGGCAATCCGTCTGGTCGAAGTAGGTACAAGTCGTCGTGACGTCTACCGCGACGTCAGGCGCACCATCGACCCGGATGCGGGAATCGATCCGAAGTCGCGGCTGGGCCACATTCACACACTGGCCAATCGAGAACTGGCTCCCGGTCAAGTTGGTGATGTGAACCGAGCCGGAAGCCGCCGCACCGTCCGCGTCTTCCATGCTGTACGCGATTTCCTCTGGCACCGCGCTGGTCAGATCCCAGCCGTCGAGGCTGCAGTCGACCTGGCCGTTGGCGAAGCGGTTTGCGGTGCCTTGACGGAAGCTGACCGTGAACGCCTGGTCGAGCGAATTACCGGCCTCGTCTTCCAAAGACTCGCAGACCAACAGACGGTAGAGGCTGTCCGCGAGACCAGGCATGAAGCTCGCCGTCGCCTCGTTGCTCATCGCGTCGAAGCCTACGTCGAATACCGGCACCAGCACGTCATCGCCGGAGAGGGCATTGCAGGCCACGGTGCCGACGTCGTTGTCCGGGCCGCTCGCCACCAGTTGGTAGTTGGCCGGGTTGGTGACGTCCTCGGGCTCGCTGTCGCCGGCGGGATCGGCCATCGACTCACTGAAGTCGATGACCAGAAGTGCCGCTGGCTCGCGAAGCTCGGTGCAGGCTTCGACGGTGCCGCCAGGCAATGCCGCGAGGGCCAGCACGGTGGGAGCGATGGTGTCCGCAATCTCGATCTCGAAGCCCTGAAGCGCGCTGATGTCGACGCCTCCGTTGGCCGTGCCGCCATCATCCATCAACTGAACGGTGATGGT
>CALFAM010000154.1 GCA_937948815.1 uncultured bacterium | reverse complement strand
AGCGCGCGCGCACCCGAACGGTCTTCACCGACAACTTCGAGTCGGGCGATGCCTCGTCTTGGAGCGATGTCAGTCCGTGAGCCCACTGTGTCTCTTGGCGCGCTGGTGGCGATTGCGTGCGCCACCACGCGCCGATTGCCTGAGAAAACGGCTGAACGACGGCCGACTGCGAGATGATCTGCGCCGTCGGTCCTCGGGGAAAGCACAGACTCGAGCCAATGCGCGATCTCGCGTGGCAAGGAGGATGAACCATTGTGTGTGATGTGAGGAAGGGACGTTCGATGCTCTGTGGGACCGGAACCATGCCGTACCGGGCGATGCTCTGTCTGGCCATGATGTACCTGGGAAGCGCGGCGCCCATGGCAGCAGTACCTCCAGGCGATGGGGCCGCTGAAACGGTGCCGACGTATGGGCCGGGCACCAACCTGGCTGACCTGGCCATCAAGACCCGAAACTACCGCCTGGCCGTGCTCCCGGGAGAGCTGGTCGATTTCGAGGTCACGGTCTGGAACGAGGGACCGGCTGCAGTTGTCGGCGCGCTGGTCGATGTACCGGTTCCCACCGGCTTCGGCAGTGTGGCCTGGGGGGAGGCTGGAGTCGTCGGGGCGCTTTGCGAATCGGCAGTGAATATGGGCGATCTGCTGACCACCGTGGACCTCGCCGCGGGCGAGAGCGTGGTCTACAAGGTCTGCGGCACGGTTGACCTCGTACCATCCGTGGCGGACCTGGTCCATACGGCGACGGTCGTGCCGCCCGGCAGCGTGAACGACCCGGACACGACCAACAATGTGGAAGATGACATCGACCCGATCGGTGCGGCCGCCGACGTGATGGTGTCTGTGTCCAATCACGACCACAGCGCATCCAGCGCAGGTGCCCTGGCACCCAATCAGCAGACGGTCTACGAGATCATCGCCCGGAACAAAGGGCCGAGCCCGAGCGGCATGATCGCGGTAACGGTCCAGATTCCGCAGGTATTGGGCAACCTGGACTTCGGCCCGGAGCAGGGGATGTTCGACCCTGGTTCCGGCATCTGGAGCGGCATCAGCCTCGGCCCCGACGAGAAGGTGACAATGACCGTAACGGCCGACGTCCTGCCTACGAACAATGTGGACGTGGTGAGGGTCGCTGCCGAGGTCATGCCGAGCAACAACCTGCCGGATCTTTTCCTGGCCAACAACGCGTCTGAGGACCGGGACCTCTACGATGTCGCGGGGCGTGTCATCCTGGCGGCCAACTTCGGCTCGGGTGACTTCTGGGAATGGTCGAACGTCGTCGGTCCCTCGCTCGCCAACACCGGGGTCTACGGCGGCGAGGAGGAGTAGACGGCGGCCAGCGATTCTTCGGCCTCTGCAGTACCGCTGTGGTCCGGTCGCGTCTGCCGGCGGATCTCGGCGGCCTCGCGCAGGAAGGGCAAAGCCTCGTCCGGTCGCCCGTCGCGCAGGAGCACTTGTCCGAGGCGCAGCAGCGCGCTCGACAGCCCCCAGTCCTGCGGCTCGAGATTGCGCCGACGGATGGTCAGCGCGTCTCGATAGAGCGGCTCCGCCCGGGCCAGATCCCCCTCGGCGGCCAGCATCTTGGCCAGCCGCATCATCAGCCCGGATACCTGGGGATAGTCGTCGCCCCGCTGGCTGCGGGTGATCGTGAGCGCTTCGCGATACAAGGCTTCGGCTTCACGAAGCTTGCCTCGGTCCTTCTCGATGTTCGCCAGGTTGTTGAGGCTCACCGCCAGGTCTTGATGCTCGTTGCCCAGGATCTGGCGCCGGATCGCAAGCGACTCTCGTGCCAGTCGGCCGGCTTCGTCGAGGGCACCTTGGCGCTGGAGGTAGACACTCAGGTTGCTCAGGGTGAGGGCGACCAGTGGATGCTCGTTGCCCAGGATCTGGCGCCGAATGCGCAGCGCGCGTCGTGAAATGCGCACGGCCTCGTCGATCTCGCGCAGATCGTAGAGCAGCGCGCCGAGATTGTTCGAGGTCTCGGCGACCAGCAGGTGCTCGGGCCCCAGTGCACGTTCCTGAATCGCCAGGGCTTGTTCGAACATCGGGCGGGCCGTTTCATGCTCGCCCGACGCATCCAGAGCGACCGCGAGATCGTTCAACGACTCGGCTACCGTCTCGTGCTCGCTGCCGAGCAGCTCTCGGCGAATCGCCAGCGCCTCACCAAAGCCCACCTTTGCGGTGTCGGCATCTCCGAGATCGAACGCCACGTGGCCGAGATGCGCCAGGCTGGAAGCAACCTCCAGATGCACGGAACCGTGGGTCTGCCGCTTGAGCGCGACCGCCTGCCGCAGTAGTGGCAAGGACTCTTCGAACAGACCGAGCTTTTGGTACGTGATGCCGATGGTGTCCATCATGCCGGCGCGTAGGGCTGGCTGCGCCGAGAGCTCGCGCTCGATCCGCTCGGCGCCGCGCTCGAGCAGCTCCCGCGCCGTGACCTCACGGCCCTTCGAGCGACTGGGATCGGAGACCTCGAAGAGATCGATGACGAAGCTCGACACCTCGGCGGCCTTGGCGGCTTCGTATTGGGCTCGGTCGCGTTGACGGGTGAGCTGAGCGGTGTAGAAGCCGACGATCGCGACGACCAGGGCGAGCACCGCGCCGGCCGTTCCGAGGGCAATGCGATGCCGCTTGGCAAAGCTCCACGCGCGGTAGCGCAGGCCGTCGCCTCGCGCAATGACCGGCAGGCCGGCGAGATGGCGCCGGAGATCTTCGGAAAGGCCCTCGACCGAGGGGTAGCGGCGGGCCGCCTCCTTGCGCAAGGCGGTTGCCACGATGTTGTCGAGGTCTCCAGCGAGGCGGCGACGGAGAAGCTGCGGTCGCGTGTCACGGGCCGCAGCGATGCGCTCCGGTGAGATCGCTACATCGGCGCCGCGATCGGCGTGATCGCCATCATCACCGGCATCGACGGCGCGCGCAGCCGTACGGACGGCCGTGCTGAGCTTGCGTACCGTGACTTCGTCGACCCGCGCGCCGAGCTCCTCCAGGCGCCGGCCGTCTGTACCCCCTGGCAGCCGGTAGGGCATGCGACCGGCAAGCAGGAGATACAGCAGCATGCCGAGCGAGTAGACATCCGTGGCGGTGGTCAGGGGGAGGCCGCGAATCTGCTCTGGGCTGGCAAAGGCCGGGGTCAGGAGACGGGTGCCGATCGCCGTGGGCGCGGCGACTTCGGGGAAGCGTTCCGGTTCCAGCAGCTTGGCGATGCCGAAGTCGAGGAGCTTCGGCTCGCCGGACGCGGTGATCAGGATGTTGCTCGGCTTGAGGTCGCGGTGGATCACCAGGTGCTGGTGGGCGTGGTGAACCGCGGCACAGATCTGCCGGAAAAGGGCCAGCCGATGATCGATCGAGAGCGCGTGCCGGTCGCAATACTGGTCGACCGGCTCACCTTCGATGTACTCCATCACGAAGTAGGGGAGCCCATCCCCGGTCGTGCCGCCTTCGAGGAACCGCGAGATGTTGGGGTGCTCGAGGTTGGCGAGGATCTGTCGCTCGAGGCGCAGCCGACCGCGGATGTCGTCGGTGTCCAGGCCGCGGCGAATGACCTTGATCGCGACCTGCTTGCGGTACTCCTGGTCGGCGCGCTCGGCGAGATAGACCGTGCTCATGCCGCCCCGTCCGAGCTCGCGAAGCACGCGGTAGGGGCCGATTTGGTCGCGCGCCACGCGTGCGTCGCGCTCGGCGGAGGCCATCGCGAAGGTCTCTCGAATCACGCCGCGAATCTGTGTGTCGGATTGGGCGTCGCCGTCGAGGAGGAGCGCGACTTCGGCGCGTAGCGCCTCGTCATCGCCGCACAGCTCGGCAAGCCGCGCGGTTCGTTGCTCGGCTGGTGCGGAGGCCACCGCGTGGAAGATCTCCTGAATCCGTTGCCAGCGGGTCGACTCGTCAGGGGGAGGAGGCGTCACGAGGGCGGATCCGTGCCGTCCTCGCGGTCGGGCTGATTCGGCCCGAGCTGGGCGGCAAGCCAGGCTTTGGCAAACTTCAGATCGCGCTCGACCGTTCGCGGCGAGAGGTTCAGCACGTCGGCAATCTCGTTGATCGTGAGTCCGCCGAAGAAGCGCAACTCGAGGATCTTGCTCTTCCGTTCTTCGAGACGCTCCAGCCGGCCGAGGGCGGCGTGGAGGTCGAGCAGATCTGGTGCCTGCCGGGTGCCGACCTCAATACCTTCTTCGGCGATGCCTTCGAGGGCGATCGTGTCGAGGGAGACGTTGTCGATGCCACCACCTCGCTTTGCGCTGCCACGCCGGCGGGCGAAGTCCACCAGCACGCGGCGCATGACCTGGGCTGCCACGGCAAAGAAGTGATTGCGGTCTTGCCAAGCGGTGTCAGCGCCCGCGAGCCGGATGTAGGCTTCGTGAATCAGGGCGGTGGTCTGCAGCTCGTGGTTCCGTCGCTCCCGACGCATCTGGCCGTGTGCGAGCTGGTGCAGCTGTCGATAAACCAGGGGCGCGAGCTGCTCGAGGGCTTGGCCGTCACCGTTTCGCCAGGCGACCAAGAGCTCGGTCACGTCCGTGGTCGGAGAGTCGTTCATGTCTGCTGCCGCCATGGCTGTCGCCGCAGGGGCCCTGGGCGGCGTGATCAGCGTTCCGCCGTGGGAGCTGTGCCGACCTCGTTGGCCTCCACCTCGCGGGCCCCCACCTCACGCGTCAACCAGGATGCGCGGTAGTCCCGGTGCTCGGGGGTCTCCGGAAAGCGCTCGTTCGGCCCGTAGGGATAGGACGTCATGGCGCGGAAAGGCAGTGGCTCCATGCGCTCGCCGGCGCCAGTGTTGCGGTCGGCATCCTTGTCCCAACCATGGCTCTCCAGGAACACTGTGCGCACCATGCCGGGTGCCGGCGCCGGAAGATCCCGGGCATCGAACAGCAGGCGCATCTCGTCACCCGGGGCCAGAATGACCGAACGATCGTCGACCGAAGCAAGCAGCGGCCGCACGTCGCCAAAGCGGGTGTAGCGACCCGGGAAGGGCAGCCACGGGCTCTCGCTCGAGACCTCGGCATAGGCGAAGCGATGGGGGCCATTGGGCGCATGCCGCTCGAGCGCGGAGAAGCCTCGATAGGCCAGCTCGGCGTGGTGGGGGAGCAGCTTGGCCACCACGGTCGGCGTGCCGTCGGTGGGTGCCGTCGACCACTGGATGCGGTCCCAGTGCAGCCAGCGATTGGTCACCATGCGCAGCCGATGCGCACCCGCTGGCAGCGCCGGAGTGTCGACCACGGTCATCTTGGTCTTGCCGGCCGGGAAGCCCATGCTCGGGATCAGCACTTGCCAGCCGTCCGGGGTCTCCACCTCCAGCCGAGGCGGCAGGTCCGGCAGGTCATGACGCTGTGCCACGGCGAGGTTGAGACTGGCGTCGGACGGGAAGATCCAGCCGTCGAGCAGCAGGCGAATCGGGGCAGCGGGTGCAGTGCCGAGATCGAAGGTGAACGTCCACGGCTGGGAGGCCACACCCTGGTAGGGGCTCGGCGTGTAGCCATCGGCGTAGACCTCGTCGCGGCTGCGCACCAGCGCGGTGACGTCGTCGCCGCGGCCATCGATCGCGTGGACCACCGGGCGCAGGTCCCGGGTGGCGAGCACCTTGGCCTCGACCGGGCCCCGGCCCGGAACGATGCGCAGATTCGATGCCACAGTCACGTCAGCCGGATGGTCGACGATCCACAAGCGGGTGTGGTCGAAGAACGCTGCTTCCCAGAGCTCCTCGGTGATCCGCAGGTCGTAATGGCCGTCGCGCGGCACCGCGCCATCGACCCGCACGAGCTCGTCGGAGTCGCTGCCGGCATAGACCCCGGGTGCGACGGGCAGGCCGATCGGAGCGCCCCACAGCAGGTCGGTGACGAAGCGGATCTCCTCACCATCCCAAACGTAGAGGAAGGGGCAGCTCCCCTTGAGCAGCTGTTCCTCGACGATCGTCTGCTCGGCCGCCACCGCGAGCCGGTTCTGTGGCACGCCATTGGTCCACACCACGCGCAGCACGTCCGCGGTGGGGCGGTCGCCGAGGCCGATGTGGACGACATCGTCGTGCGCCTCGTGAAGCTGGTACGCGCGACCGTCACGAACTTCGATCAGCGAGCCAATGCCGAAGACGTTGTTCTTGCTGTTGCCTTTGGTCAGGCCGCGCAGGCGCAAGGAAAGATGGTTGTTCTCGTTGCCACCTTCGTTGATCAGGCGGTGCAGCCCGGCGGCGCCGACCGTGACCAGATCGAGATCGCCGTCGCCGTCGAGATCGGCGGCGGCAATGCGCTCGGCAGTGTCGGGGCCGTCGGTGATGCGGCGCGCAATGAAGCGACCGCTCGCGGCCTGGGCGAAGACCTTCGGTCCCCCGGCAGCCTTCGTCGAGCCACTGCTCGAGCCGGCTTTCGGGCTGACGGCGGCAAGGTCCGGGCGGCCGTCGTTGTCGGCATCGAAGGCGATCACCGACCGCGTTTCCTCGCTCGCTGGCAAGCCGAGCAAGGTCCAGGGCACGAAGCGACCACCTTGGTTCTGCCAGGCGCGCAGACCCCGGCCAGCCGTGACCAGGTCCGGCTGGCCGTCGTGGTCGAGGTCGGCACTGACCACGTCAGAGATCCGACCCGCATCGTGGAGGCCGGCGTCCGCCGAGCGATCGACGAAGCGGCCCTGGCGTAGGTTGTCGAGCCAGGTCAGCCCTTCGCTATGGCCGATGATCAGGTCGAGGTCGCCGTCGCGGTCGAGGTCGCTGGCGCGAATGCCGCCCGCCGCGCCGATCTCGGCGCCGAGGGCGCTGCTCGGCAGGGCCTGGGCGCTGACCGCCTCGAGCGGACCTTCGAGGTTGTTGCGCAGCAGAACGGCGCCGTTCGGACCGATCGCCGCCAGGTCGAGGTCGCCTTCGATGTCGAAGTCGACCGACACCAGGGCACCGGCGCGAACGTCCTTCAGGCCGGCCGCTTGCTCGCCGAATCCCGCGGGATCGAATCCGCCCTGGCCGTTGCCCTTGAACGCATGGCCGGGCGCGTCGTCGCTGGTGGCGACCAGGTCGAGAGCGCCGTCGTTGTCGATGTCGATCGCGTGCAGGACGTGGCTGCCCGGCGCCGGATGCTCAGCCCCGATCTCCCAGGCGGCTGACGCCAGCCGCACCTCCAGCGTGTCGACTGACTGGCCGCCGCTGCCGGCCCGAACGCGGGCAATATCCGGGCGCTGGTCGCCGTCGAAATCCGCGACCACCAGCGCGCCGCCTTGGTTGGCGTCGGCGGCGAGTTGGTGGCCGACGAAGCGAACCGGCAGGGTCTTGCCGAACTGCCGTGACGACGGCTCGTTCTGGAACCGTTCGAGCGGAATGCCCAGGATGCCGGTACGCAACTCGCGCAGACTCTCGCGAAACATCGGGCTCACCTTGAGCACGTTGGCGAGGCGCTTGACCGGCGACTGTGCTTTGGCCAGGTCGTCCCCTTCGAGCGCCGTGCGCACCATGCCCATGGCACGGTTGGCCAGATCACTGCCTTGCCACAGGAGCTCTTCGAGGCGCAGCAGCGCCTGCGAAGCTGCCGTCCGTTCGCCACGGGCGACGGCACGGTCGGCCAGCTCGAGCAGCACGACGACGTTCTCCGGCCGCAGGCGCGCCAGGCTGTCGAGGGCGCCATAGGCGGCTTCCTCGTTGCCGATGTTGGTGGCGTGCTGATGAAGCTGAAAGAGGATCTCCGGATCGTCCGGGGCGAGCTCGGCCGCCTGCTGGTAGGCGGTGAGCGCCGTGTCGACCTGTCCTTGCCATTGCAGCACGTCGCCACGAATGGCCAGCAACTTGCCGCGCTTGCCGGCCTGATCACCGTCGGCCTGATCACCGGCGGCCTTGTCGGTGGTAGCGAGGGCTGCGTCGATGGCGAGCAGCGCGTCGTCGTAGCGTTGCTGGCGCAGCAGCGCGATCGCCAGGTTGGCGTGTCCCAGCGGATCGTGCGGCACGGCTTCGATCAACTTGCGGTACGTGGCTTCAGCGTCTTGCGGGTGCTCGTTCTCGAGCTCGGCGAAGCCGCGGTCGCGCAGCATCAGAGCGCTCTCTGGCGGCGGCTGGCGCGAGGCGGTGGACTGGCCTGCGCTCGGCCCGGCGAGGACCAGCGCAAGGGCCAGGACGAGCCCGGGAGCGCGGACCGGCCCGGGAAGGACGGTCCCGTAGCGCGCAAGGCCCCGCGGCGAGCGTGGGGACATGGTCAGAGGGTTGGCCGAAAGGCGGCGGCAGACGACGCGACGGTGAAGTGAGCTCATCACCGGCTGATTCTATGGTGTCGAGCCGGCGAAGGAAGAAAGAGGCGTGTCACGAACGCTGAAGAAGGCGCGCAACCAGCAAGGTCAGGACGGATGCCAGGCCCGCGGTGGTCAAGGATCGGAAGTCAAAGCTGGTGAGCCCGCCGAAGCCGAGGCCGGTGGCCAACAGGCCGCCGAGAATGGCGCCGCCGACGCCGAAGAGGATCGCTTTGCCACGGCCGAGGCCGAGGATGACGGGCGCCGTGAGGCCGGTTGCAAGGCCCAGAATGATCCAGGAAAAGAGGCCGAAGAAGAACAGGTAACTCATCGCTCGGGGATTCTAGCTCGACTCGCGGCTCGAACCCCACACGGCTTTGCGCCCCACCCGAGGTTTGAGTCCCCGGCAGCCTTCGCCGATGCGATCGCTGGAAGGGCCCAGACCGTACCGACGCCGGCCCGACCGACGACGCCCCTTCCCACCTCGCCGCGCTGCCCGCGGACGCGCCCGAGGCCACGTGGGCGGCACCAGATTGGGATGCACCAGATTGGGATGGCACTCATGGCGGGTCGTAGACTTCGGCCGAGACCTGTGCGACGTGCTCGAAGTGGCGATCGGTCGTGATCACGTAGCAGGCGAGTTGCATGGCTGTCGCGGCGATCCAGATGTCGTTGGTCGGAATCGGGCGGCGGCTTCGACGCAGTGCGGCGAAGATTTCCGCGTAGCGATCGGCGGTGAACCGGTCGATCGGCGCGATGCCGACCCGCGGCGACGCGAGCAGCTCAGCCAGGGTGGATGCATTCTCCCGATGCCGTTGGCCGAGCCGAAAGCCTGCCGCCAGCTCGCCGAGAACGACCGGGCTCATGACGATCTCAGCCGCCTGCTGTACTTCCTTCCGAATGCCCGGGTGGCCGCGAAGAAAGGCCGAGTAGGCCGAGGTGTCGAGCAGGATTCGCCTCACTTCCAGAGCTCCGGATCGATCTCGCGCTGGACCGCGAGTGCGGCGTCGAACGCATCCGCTTCGGCATCGGACCAGGTTCCGGAGAGATGATCGAGGTCGCGATGCAGCACCTCGGCCGGCTGCCGCGAGCCTGTGCCCGTGGCCCGCTCGAGCAGACGGATCACCGTGCGATTCAGACTCGTTCCGTCCGCGACTGCCTCACGTTCGATGGTTCGCGCCAGCTCGGGGGGGAGGTTGCGCAGCGTGATCGCCTTCATGCTTTCTCCTGTTCTGATGCAGCGTGCGATGCATTGTGATGCAATTGTAGACGCGCTGCGTCCTGCTGTCGAGGCAGAGGATTCCGAAAAGACGCTCGTGGCTGCACCCAATTTCGGCCGCCGCTCCGCGGCGGCGGGCACGGCTTTGCCGGCGCCTCCGGCGCCTCGCACGCTCGCGCCCGATCGGGGCTCCGCCCCTACCTCGCGCTCCGCGCTTCCGAGCGCAGACCTGGGCCTCGGGCAAGGCGGAAGCCCAGGAAGTCCCAGCGGGGCGACGGGTGGCGCCAGTAGCGGAAGGCCACGCGCACGTGCCGCGCGGACGAA
>CALFAM010000153.1 GCA_937948815.1 uncultured bacterium | reverse complement strand
CTCTTGAGCGACAGCTCGACATCGGCCAGCTCGGGCATCTGGGTCATGATCGAAGCTACTTCCTCGCCCATCTCCCGCAGACGACCCAGGTCGTCACCGTGAACCTCGACCTCGATCGGCGTCCGCGACGAGAACAACACGGGGCGCACCACGCGCGATTCGAGGTCCGGAATCTCGCGCAGGCGGTTCCGCAGGCGCGCAATGACCTTCTCCTCGCGACTCTTCATGTCTTCGCCACCCGCACCGAACAAGGCAGCCAGCTTCTCGCCAGCCGACCGCTCTTCGCGTTCGAGCAAAACCTTGAAGCGAGCGGAGTGCTCGCCCTCATCGGCGCTCTTGGCATTCTCCGAGTCGAATCCGTAGGTGACGATCATTGAAGCGATGTGCTCACGCTCGGTGAGAATCGCGTGCTCGACCGGTGCCAGAATCAGATCGGTCTCGTCGAGCGGCGTACCGACCGGCAAGCTCACCTCGAAGGTGAACTCTCCCTGATGCACCTCGGGCAGTAGCTCGCTACCGAGATCGCGGGCCATGACGTAGCTGGCGCCGATCAAGGCAGCCATCGCCAACACCACCAGACCGCCATGGCTCACCGCCCAGCGAAGGGTCGGCGGGTAGACTCGCTGGAGCAAGCCGAGCACTGCATCGGTCAGCTTCATCAGGGGCAGCAGCACCAGAGCCACGACGCGGGAGAGCACCGGCCAGATCACGCGGCGCACCAGCAGAGCCGCCCCCCGAGTCAGCAGATACAGGAGCGTGCCCACCAATTCGAAGGTCAGGCTCAGCGGCAGGCGCACAGCGAAGAAGAGGGCCGTGGGCACGGCCAGCAGCAGGCGGATCACCCGCCCCGGAAAGCCCGGGCGCGCCAGCCAGGCACCGAGCGCCACGAAGTCGCTCCGCGCGGCACGGATCGCAGCGAAGCCGCGCGTCTGCTTGCCTGAGAATCCGCCGTCGAGGTTGACCTCGCGGCTGGCGAGCATCGGGATGAACATCACCGCGACCAAGAGCGAGGCGAGCAGCGAGATCACCACCGCCATGCCGAGATCTCCGAACGCCTCGCCGGCGATGCCTTCGACGAAGACCATCGGGAAGAACACCGCGATGGACGTCAGCGTGGAGGCGATGACCGCGCCGCGGACCTCGGAGGTACCGCGAATCGCCGCACGGACGACACTCTCACCTTCTTCGCGGCAGCGGAAGATCGACTCGAGCACGACGATCGACGAGTCCACCAGCATGCCGACGCCGAGCGCCAGGCCACCGAGGGACATGATGTTGAGGGAGACGCCGAGCAGGTTGAGCGGCGCGAAGGTGATCAGCAACGAGATCGGAATGGACACGCCGATGATGAACGTCGACCATGCGTTGCGCAGGAAGAGCGCCAGCACGACGATCGCTAGCAGGCCGCCAAAGAGCGCGGTGTTGCGTACCTCGGAAATCGACGACTCGATGAACAGCGAACGGTCTGCAACCACGCTGAGGAAGGCGCCCTCGGCGCGATAGAGCTCCTCGGCCAAGCCGACCTCGGGGCGCTCCTCGTCTCCTCCTCGGCCACGGCCTGCGCCCGGCGGTCCGCGTGGGCTCTCGGCGACCGTCGTTTCCTCGTCGGCCTTGTCAGGGTCGAAGTCGCCGAGGCGGTTGCGCACCCGAGTGGCAAGGGCCACGATGTTCGCGTCAGCCTCCTTGAAGATGTCGATCTGGACGCTCTCACCACCATCCGTATGGGTGAGAATCTCGCGTTCTTTGTGCCCCCAGCGCACCGTTGCGACATCCTTGATCCGCACCTCCCGGCCCGAGGGACGCGCGATGATCGTCTCGCCGATCTGCGCCAGGTTCTGGTACTCGTTGAGCGTACGCACCATGTACTCGGTGCGCCCTTCCTTGATCGTTCCACCGGCAACGTTGATGTTCTCTGAGCTCAGGCGGTTGATCACCTGATCGATCGAGAGGCCCGTTCGCGCCAGCTTCTCGTCGTCGATCAGAACGTGAATTTCCTCTTCCAGTCCGCCGCGAACGCGTACCGCGGCGATTCCCTTGATCGGCTCGAGGGCGCGCTTGATCTGCAAATCGGCCAGGCGGCGCAGGCGACGCAGGCCTTCTTCGCCGTCGAATCGATCACCCTGGCCGGCAAGCGAGAGCTCCAGGACCGGATCGAGGGCCGGATCGAAGTGCAGAATCAGCGGGCGCTCTGCACCGTCCGGCAAGAACACCTGGTCGAGACGCTCGAGGATGTCCTGGGTGGCGTCGGAGACCTTCGTGTCCCACGAGAATTCGAGCACCACGTCCGAGAGATCCGCCCGGCTGATCGACGAGATCCGGCGCAGGCCACCGATGACGCCGAGGGCTTCCTCGATCGGCCGGCTGATGTCGTTCTCGACTTCCTCCGGCGCAGCGCCCGTGTACTCGGTGCGTACCGTGACGGTCGGATAGCTGAGCTCCGGCATCAGGGTGATCGGCAGCCGATCGTACGAGAGCAGGCCGAAGACCACAGCCGCCAAGAAGACCATCAACACGGCGACGGGCCGGCCAGTGGAGAAGGTGCTCGGCGCGCCGGATGCCTCGGCGGCATCCGTGCGTTCTTTGTCGCTCACGCCGCTTCCTCCGCGGAGGCTTCTGCTTCCGTGTCGCCAGCAGGCTCACCAGCCGCTTCGCCCAGCATCCGTACGCCCGCACCGTCCTTGAGGCCCGCCTGTCCAGCGGTGACCACCCGGTCACCCGGCTCCAGCACGCCTGCTGCAGGCTCCACGAAGTCGCGATCCTCGAGCACGGCCTGGATCAGGACACGCTCGGCCTTGAACTCGGCCTTACTGCCGACCTCCAGATCGTCGCCGTCGCCACGGTCGTCATTGGCGACCACCCGGAAGAGAAACGCTTGATCGTTGTCGTAGACGATGGCGCGCTTCGGAATCAGCAGCGCATCCGGGTGGACCTCGGTCACCAGCTCCACCTCGACGAACATGCCCGGGCGCAGGCCCTGGATGCGCGGAATGGCCACTGTGGTCTTCACGGTGCCGCTTCGCGAGTCGACGACCGGGGCGATGCGCATCACGCGACCAACGCGGCCATCCGCACCGAGCGGCGTGGCGAACAGACGCGCCTTCTGGCCCACCGCCAGGCGCGGCACCTCTTTCTCCGGTACGAAAACACGGGCAACGATCGACTCGAAGTCGACGATGTCGAACAGATGTTGATTCATGGTCAAGGTGTCGCCGCGATTCACCATGCGCTGGGTGATGACGCCACTGATCGGCGCCCGCACTTCTGTATAGGAAAGCTCACGCTTGGCGTCGTCGATGCTGATCTGAAGTTGTTCGACCTCGAAGGTGGCGTCATTGAACGCCTTCTCGCTGATCAGCTCCTTCTCGAACAGATTCTTCTGCCGCCGAAGCTCGCGGGCCGCATTCTCGTACTGGATCTCGGCCTTGGCGAGCGCGCTCTTCTGCTCGTCGTCTTTCAGCCGGACCAAGAGTTGGCCCTGACGAACCGAATCGCCTTCCTCGACGAGCAGCTCGACGACTTGCCGCGACGCCTCGGAGAAGACCTGGACCTCTGTTTCCGCCTCCAGGTTGGTCGAGAAGCGCAACACCGCCTCGATCGAGCCTCGTTCGATCGAGGCCGCTTCAACAGGTACGAGCTCTTCTTCCGGATCCTTTTCGAGCGTCGTCTCCTGGTTTTCGGACGAATTCTCCGAGGACTCGTTCTCGAGCGCCTCGCCGGTGCCCGTGCAGCCAGACAAGGTCACCAGCAGCGCGAAAGCTGCGATCAGGGAAGCAAACAGATGGAAATTGAAACGCGTCATAGTCAGCCTCGGTCCAGGTTGCGGGTTGCCATCGCCGGGAGGCGCGCAGTAGCGCCGATGTCCACAAGATAAACGATTCAAACAGCGGCCCCTTACATCTTCCGTCTCGGTCTTTACGGAACCGCGCTCTCACCCCGTGCTCCACAGCTACGCAGGCATTCT
Source organism: uncultured bacterium (assembly GCA_937948815.1). Classification (GTDB taxonomy): domain Bacteria; phylum Acidobacteriota; class Thermoanaerobaculia; order Multivoradales; family J023; genus J023. The sequence continues at coordinate 63,472 of CALFAM010000153.1, read as the reverse complement.
CTGGAAGTTTCGACGGCGCGGGGCGGGCTTCGGTTCCCGCTGCTACCATGCAGAGCATGTCTCCCACGACACCGCCTTCCTGCTCCCAGTGCGGAGCGCCCCTCCCATCATCGGCCCCGGCCGACTCGCTTTGTGCGCACTGTGACCCTGGCGCCACGGACGAGGCATCGCGGCTGGTAGCCGTGCTGGAAACGACCAACCCAGGTCTTTTGGCGATCGCCAAGTCTCTCCTCGACGGGGCCGACATTCCGCACCTCGTCCAAGGCGACGAGGCGATGAGCCTGTTTCCGCTCGGAGCTTTCGGCAAAGGACCGTTCCGCCACGGCGTCGGTGCCGTGGTGCGTGTGCCGTCACGGCACGCGCAAGATGCTGTGGCGCTGCTCGAAGACGCCTCCAGCGCCGAGCTCGCGGAAGGTGCCCTACCGTCGACGTCCGATCTCGACCACGATCCCCGCACCGACGAGATACGGGAAGACGATCCGGGCGACGAGCCATGAGAACGCCTCACATACCCGAAGGCTTCGACCACTTGATGTTCGGCGGGGCCTTGCCCTTGGATGCGTTGACCCAAGATATTGCTCGCCGCTGTGGCGTCACGGCAACCATCGGTGGCCGGCATGCTACCGGCGGCACCCACAACGCGCTTATCGGCCTGGGCGCGTCCAGCTATCTCGAGCTGATCGCCGCTGACCCCGCGGGCGATCCGGACGCGCAACGGGGCCGCCTGGTCGCGGGCTTGCCGAAGCCCAGGAACATCGCCTGGGCGATCGTGGTCCGTGATCTCGACGCTGTGCTCGCCCGCGCGCGCCGGGCCGGCTATGACCCAGGCCCGGCGGAGTCTCTGGAACGGCTGCGGCCCGACGGCCAGCGCCTCGCGTGGCGCCTGGCCTGGCGCGGGCCCGACATCTTCCTCGGCATCGTTCCGTTCCTGATCGACTGGCAAGATTGCGAGCACCCCGCACGCTCGACACCAGACGGCTGCACCCTTGTCGACCTGCGGGCCGAGCATCCGGAACCGGAACGCGTGCGACACGCCCTGACCGCGCTCGGCGTCGACCTGCAGCTCTCGGCCGGTCCCCAACCTGCGCTGATCGCCACCCTCGACACACCACACGGCATCGTGACACTTCGCTAGCGCGCGGGCGGGTCCGACCCCGACGCATCGTGCGGGCGATCGTTGCTCGGTACGGCCGGGGCGACACGGGCGGCGAGGGCACCGCGGGCGAGATCCAATGCAACTTCAGCTGCGACCGCTTCCAGCCGTGCTAGCTCATGGGCGGTTTCTTGATCGCGCAGCGCAGCTTCGGCGGCCAACAGATCATTGATGGTGATCCGGCCGGCCTCGTGGCGCGAACGCTCCACCCGGAGGGCCTCGGTGGCCAACGCCACGCCCTGGGCACGCACATCGAACGCATCGCGGGCATCGGCAAGACGCGCCAAGCTCTGCTCCAGCTCGAGGGCAACTCCCTTGCGGATCGCCTCCGCCTCGGATGTCAAGGCCTTGCGCCGCGCTTCGAGGGCCTCGATCTGCGGCCGACGCGAGCCGCCGGCAAACGGCCGCCAGCGCACGACCAAGGCACCCGTGGTCAGCGCCGTGGGACGGAAGGGGTCGCCTTCCGTTGCCGTGAAGTTGGCCTGTGCGTCGAGTACGGGTCGTTTCTCGGCCCGCAGGCGCGACGCATCGAATCCGAACGCCTGGGCTTCGGCGAGCACGGCTCGAAGATCGGCGCGAAGGTCCAGGGCAGCCGGTAGTAGCTCGTGGACGGTTGGCAGCTCGTTGCCCGCCGTGCCAGCCGGGTCGATGCGGTCCAGGGGCTCGACATCGACCGGCCCATCGTGCCCGACCGCGCGTGCCAGGGCGACCAGCGCCACCTGCCGCGCGCGCCCGAGGGTGCGCAGATCCAGCAGGGCATTCTCGAGATCGAGCTGAATCTTGAGCAGGTCGACGCGCAGGGCGCGGCCGGCCTCCACCCGCTTCTCGATCACGGCCCGAGTGCTGCGAAGACTCTCGACAAAGGTCGTGAGGGCCTGTTTCCGAGCATCGACTGATAGGACCGCCAGGTAGCGATCGGCGGCCTCCGCGCGCAGCGTCGCGATCGTACGCGACCGGACGGCAGCGGCCGACTGCTCGCGGGCCGCGGACGCCGCCGGCGCATGCCGCACACGACCGGGATCGTAGACCGGCTGGACAACGTCGATTACCAATGCCTGCGACACCTGCTCACCCAGCGTCAGCGCCCCGAGGGGTGTGGTGAAATCGAACTCGCGATCGCGGGCCGTCACGTCGCCGTGGACGTTGACCACGGGCCGGCGTGCGAAACGCGCGGTGGCTTCGGCCGCCAGTGCAGCCGCGCGCCCCTCTTCCGTGGCGCGCGTGGCCTCCGGCCGCGAAGCTGCTCGCGCCATCGCCCGGTCGAGCGAGAGCAGCAGGATTTGCTCGACAGACGCTTCTTGCCCCGGTTGGGCGCTGGCCGGCCGCGGCGCGAGCCCAGCCAGGAGGCCAAGCACCATCACCACGGCCGTGGCCTCGTGCGCCACGCGGCCACGGGCCCAATCGCCGCGGCCGATCGAGAACAGCACCTTGTAGAGCGCCGGCACGACCAAGAGCGTCAGGAAAGTCGATGCGATCAAGCCGGAGATCATCGCCCAGGCGAGCGGCGGCCAGAGGCTGGTCTCCGACAGCGCGAGGGGCATCAGGCCGGCAACCGTGGTCACCATGGTGAGCAGAATCGGCCGCGTCCGGCGGACCACCGCGTCTTCGAGCGCGAGCTCGAGTGACGCGCCTTCCGCACGGCGACGCTCCACACGGTCGATCAGCACGATCGCGTTGTTGACCACGATCCCGACCAGCGAGAACACTCCGAGCACCGACATGAATCCGAAGGCCTCCCCGGAGATGAGCAAGCCGGGAACCACACCCACCGCGGCCAGCGGTACGGTCGAGAGCACGATCGCGACCCGCCGGAAGGAGTTGAACTCGGCGAGCAGGAAGAAGAGCAGGAGGATGGTGCCCAGGGGCAATGCTCGGAGGATCGCCGTGTTGGCGCGGCCCGACTCGGCCGCCTCGCCGGCATAAACCAGCTCGACACCTTCGGGCAGCTCGCTCGTCTCGATCTGGGGACGGAAGCCATCGAGTACCTCGCTGAACGTCACCCCGGCGGCGAGCTGCGAGTAGACCCGGACTTCGCGTACGCCGTCTCGGTGGTAGATCGCGGCTGGCTGCCAGGTGACCTTCGGCTGGGCAACCTCGGCAAGAGACACCGGCGTACCGTCGGGCGAAGTGATGTCGACGGCCGCCAGGTTGCCTGCGGCGAACCGCTCGCCGGCAGCCGAACGCAACACGATCGGCACCGGATCATCGCCCGCCCGGTACTGTCCGATCACGGTCCCGAGCGTCCGCCCGATCATGGCGACAGCGACGTCTTCCCGGGCCAGGCCACGGCGCCCGGCTGCGGCGTCGTCGATGGCGAAGGTCAGCGTCGGAACACCGAGCCCGCCATCGTGTCGAACGTCTCGCGCTCCTGGCTGATCGCGCAGCGCCGCCAGGACCACGTCCGCAGCATCGACCAGGTCACCGAGGTCGTCGCCCGTCAGCCGGATCTCGATCGGGGCATCGATCGGTGGACCCTGTTCCAACCGGCGGGCCACCACCGACGCCCCCGGAACATGCAGGCGGGCCAGATCGCGGCTGGCCGCAATCACGGTCTCGACTGCCGGAAGGTCCGTGGTCTCGACGATCATCTGGGCCAGGTGCGGACTCGACGGGAACGGCGTGAGGTTGTAGTAGAAACGCGGGACCGACCGTCCGATGAAAGTCGTGATGGTTCCGGTCTCTTCGAGGGCCGCAAGCGCTCGTTCGAGCCTGGCGGCAACCTCGGTGGTCTCATCGAGATGCGTGCCCTCGGGAAGCTCCAGCTCGACGACGGCCAGAGCGCGATCCGCGGAGGGAAAGAACTGTGCGGGCACGAAACCGGCTGCGACCATGCTGAGCCCGATCAGGAGCGCGCCCGCGACCAGGACCCAGCCCGCTCGGCGCACCGAAAGTGACGCGATTCTGCGAATCCAGAGCGTCCTACGGCCGTCCCCCTCAGGGCGGCTCCGGTGCGGGCGCAAGACGAGCTCTCCGATGACCGGCGTCACCATCACCGCGAACAGGTAGCTGATGCTGAGGGTCAGCATGATCAGGGTTGGAATCGCACGTGTGAAGTCGGCAGTCGGTCCACTCGAGATCAGCATCGGGACAAAGGCCGCCAGGGTCGTGCCGGTCGCGGTGCCCAAGGGCAGCGCCAGCTCCCGAACCGTGCTGATGGAAGCCATGCGGCGCGAGTCTCCCTGATCGATCCGGTACTGCATGTTCTCGGCGACCACGATGGCGTTGTCGACCAGCATGCCGAGCGCGATGACCAGGGCGGCGATCGAGATCTGGTGGAGGATGCCGCCCGTCGCGGCAAAGAGCGCGATCGAGGCGAACGTCACCAAGGGCACGATCACGACCACCACCAGGCCGAGGCGGGGGCCCATCGCGAGCACCAGAACGAGCGAGACGACGGCGATCGAGAACAGCAAGGACCGGCCGAGATCGGCCAGGCGCCCGTCGACCTGATCCGGCTGGAACGACACCTCCTCGACGCGCAGCGGCGCGATCTCTGGCGCGACCCGCTCGAGACGCTCGCGGATCGTGCGGCCGAAGGCGACGAGGTCGATACTCTGCTGCGGCACGATTCCGAGTCCGACCGCCCGCTCACCGCGGTAGAACATACGCTCGCGAGCGGGTTCGATGGGACCGTAGCGGACGGGCCCGAGGGCGCCTAGCGGGATCGCTGCACCCGAATGGAGAACGATCGGCGTCGCCGCGATTTCTTGCAGCGATGTGAAGTCCGTCTGCGGCCGAAGGGTGGCGGTCTTGCTCCCGAGTCGCACCTGACCACCTGGCACGATGCGGCTCCGTCCAGCGACCATGCTGCCCAGGGAGAGTGGATCGATCCCGAGCTGGCGTGCCGTGACGTCCTCGTAGGCAATGGTGATCTGCTCTCCCGGATCTGCGACCCGCTGGATCTCCCGTACGCCATCGACCTGCAACAAGGCATCGCGCACGGTCTCCGCGGCATCGCGCAGAGCCATGAGGTCGGGTGAGCCGACCAGGGCGAGCACGATCGCGTCTTGCCGGGTGATCTCATCGTCGAGGACGGCTTCCGAGGCCCCGCCTGGAAACTCGTTCTCGGCTTCATCGAGCGCTTCGCGGACGTGATCCCAGGCCGTGTCGGTGTCGTAGATCGACTCGAGGAGCTCGAGGGCGATCACGGCGACGCCGGCCCGCGCCGTCGACACGACCTGGCGGATTTCCTCCACCTCGACGAGCCGCTCCTCGATCGGCTCGACCACCAGCCGTTCGACAGTGGCAGCGTCAGCACCTGGAAAGCGCACGATGACGTTGCCGTCACGGAAAGGAAATTGGGGATCCTCTTCGCGCGGCATCGTGAACCACGATGCGATTCCGGCTGCCGCCATCAGCAATGCCGTCGCGACGATCAGACGCCGGCGCGCGAGCAGGGACGAGAGCATGCTCACGGTACTGGCTCCACCACATCGTCGTGCAGAAGGCCGCGCTGGCCCGCGACCACGACTCGATCACCGGCCGCCAAGCTTCCGCGCACGGTCACCCAGCCGTCGACCAGGACCCCGATCGCCACGGGCACCCGCTCGACGCGCGCGCCGCCATCCTTCTCGTGCAAGCGAAAGACCACGGGTTGGCGTCCCGAGGGATCGACCACCGCATCGATCGGAACGATCACATCATCCGCGACCGATGCCTCCGGCGACGCGGACTCGGGACGCAGCGAGACCTCGATGCTGGTGCCGGCCAGGGTGCTGTCGTCGAGTGAGACGAGGACGGGAAAGAGCGCCCGCGCCCGGCCGCTGGCCGAGCCGATGGTCAGAATGCGCCCAGCTTCCACGCTCGCTGCCTGCGCGGGCTTGCGGACCGCCACCTCGGTACCTGGCGACAGTCCGGTGATCAGCGATTCGGGGACGGCCAGCTCCACTTCGACCGCGCCATCCCCGGACAGCTCGAGGATGGGCTGGCCAACGGAGCGAAACTCACCCGGCTCGGCGAACACCGCGGTCACAGTGCCGGCGAAAGGGGCCCGCAGCACGGTTTCGCCCTGCTGCCGCTCGGCATCCCCGACGCGCGCGGCAGCAGCATCGACCACCGCAACCATCGCATCGACCACAGCCTGAAGCGATTCGAGCTCCTCGGTCGTGGCCGCGCCGTCGGCCACCAAGCGGGCCACGCGGTCGCGGTCGCGAATCGCCTCGGCCTTGCGCACGGTGGCTTCAGCCTGCGAGGCGCGGGCCGCATCGAGGGCGAGACTTTGCTTGCGCGCGTCCAGACGGGCGAGGACAGCACCCTTGGAAACATGGTCGCCCAGCGACGGGCCGCGGGAGGTGAGCCGGCCGGCGAGCGCAAAGGCGACCCGGCTTCGACGCTGGGCGCGGGCCACACCCGGGAACCAAATGGCCGGGCTTTCACCCGCCGCCCGAGCGGTCTCGACCCGCACCCGCTTGGAGACCGGATGCCGGACCTCGGAATCGGCTTCTTCTTCGCCACCGGCGAGATGGCCGACGGTGACCAATGCGAGCACGGCGGCGAGCGCGGTGAAGATCCGCGGCGGGAGGAGACGGGGTGGGTGTTCGGTGCGGCTCCGCGTGGCATCGTCATTCATGAGGGATTACACCTTCGAAGAAGAGGCGTAGCACGCCTTCCAGGTACTGGGCGTCGATCTCCTCGGGGTCGACGCCGTCATCGAACAAGCGCATGGTCATCTTGCGAGTCTGAAACCAGCTCAGGCACAGCCCGAGGAAACCCTTGACGATCGCGATCGGCGCAATGTCAGCGCGCAGCTCCCCTGCCGCTTGGGCCTCGCGAACGCGCGCCATCCCGAGCTCGTAGAGATCGGCTTCCTGATCGAGCAGCAAACCATCCTCCTCGATGGCCCGCCAGGTCATGAATCGCACAGCAGCCGGGTCTGCCTGCAAGAAGCGGAAGAAGGCGATCGTCGATTCGCGCAACAGCTCCAGAGAGCCAGGGCCAGCCTCGAGCAGCGCGCGCTGGACATCGAAATAGCCCGCGAACCGCCGGCGCTTGATCTCCTCCCAGAGAGCTTCCTTGGAGCCGAAGTGGTGATGAATGAGGCTCTTGGTGACGCCGGCATCGCGGGCAATTCGGCTGATCGGCGTATCCGCCATGCCGTGCTCGAGGAAGAGAGCTTCTGCCGCGTCGAGAATGGCGCGCCGGGTGGCCTCTGGATCTCGTCGCTTGGGCTCGCCCTCGGTCGACGTCGGATTCGGAAAAGGAGTCGGGGAGACAGACATGATGCCAGCTTAGTGTCAACTGGCCGACCGGTCAATTAAAAAACTGGTCGACCGGTCAATTCCTGTGCATCCTTCATTCGGCACTCGGGGCCAGCAGGAGCCCCACACGGGCAAAGGCCCCACAACCTTTCGGCTGTGAGGCCCAGTGCGGTTGGCGAACCCGCTACGTCTCGAAGGGAGGGTAGATCAGGGGTACACGTAGGGCGCTTGTAGGCCGAGGGGAATCCCAAGCAGCCAGTACGCCACCAAGAAGGCGGTCCAGGTCACCAGCAAGACCACCGAATACGGCAACATCAGGGACACCACCGTACCGATGCCCGTCTTCTTCACGTAGCGCTGGCAGAAGACCACAACCAGCGGGAAGTAGGGCATCAGGGGCGTGATGATGTTGGTGGTCGAGTCGCCGACGCGGTACGCCGCCTGCGTGAGCTCGGGCGAAAGGCCGAGCTGCATCAGCATCGGCACGAAGATCGGCGCCAAGAGCGCCCACTTCGCGGACGCGGAGCCGACGAGCAGGTTGACGCCAGCAGACAAGAAGATGATGCCGACGATCGTCACCTGCCCGGGCATGCCGAGCCCTTGCAGAAAGTTGGCTCCCTTGATTGCCAACAACACGCCAATGTTCGACGAGCTGAAGGCCGCGATGAAGAGCGCGGCGAAGAAGGCCATGACGATGTAGTACCCCATCGTGCTCATGGCATGCGACATCCCCTTGATGATGTCGCGATGGTTCTTCACCGAGCCCGACACGTAGCCGTAGACGATGCCGGGAATCAGGAAGAAGAGAAAGATCAGCGGCACGATCGATTGCATCAGCGGCGCCTGAAATGCCGTCAGCTTGCCGTCCGGCGCCCGCAGCGCCGAACCTTCTGGCCAGACCGCGACGGCCAGGAGCACGACACAAATGAACATCGCGGCCAGGCCCGCGAAGAGCCCGCGCCGATCCGCAGCGGTCAACTCTTCCATCTTCGGCATCTCGCTCGGATCACCGTCGATCTCCGTATTCGCCAACCGCGGCTCGATGACGCGATCGGTGAGATACCAGCCAACAACGATGACCAGGATGCTCGATACGCTGGTGAAGAGCCAGTTGCAGAGCGGGTTGACCACCCGCGCGGGATCGATGATCTGAGCACCGGCCTGGGTCAGACCTTGGAGCAGCGGGTCGATACCCGAGGGAATGAAGTTGGCCGAGAAGCCACCGGATACGCCAGCGAACGCAGCCGCGATGCCCGCTAATGGATGGCGCCCTGCTGCGTAAAAGATCACCCCCCCGAGAGGAATAACCAGGACATAGCCGGCATCAGTAGCCGTGTGACTGACGATCGCGACCAGAATCAACATGGGTGTCAGCAACGACTTGGGCGTGAAGCCAAGCAGGTACTTGAGCACCGCGTTAATGAAGCCGGTGGATTCAGCCACGCCGACACCCAGCAGAGCAACCAGGACGACGCCGAGCGGGTGGAAGCCCGTGAACGTCTTCACCATGTTGGCCATGAACGACGCCAACGAGGTCCCGGTGAGCTGGTTCTCCACCTTGATCGGCTCGCCGGTACGCGGATCGAGCTCCGTGAACGCGACCGGTGCCAGCAGTGCGGAAAGCACCCAGACCGCGATCAGCAAGATCAAGAAGAGAACGGCGGGGTCAGGCAGCTTGTTGCCGACCACCTCGATCCAGTTGAGGGCACGGTCGAGTAACCGCTCGTTCTTCGCCTCGGGTTTCCGCTTGGTGCTCTCGGTGCCCATCGACATTCCTCGCTGACCGCGCTCGCAGCGCGTCGTATCGGTCGTCGTTCAATCTGAATCGGTCGTACGTTGGGCCGAGCATACCGCCTCTGCGGCCCCAGGCGAAGGGCGGTCCGAACCTGCTCCTCGGCAACTCGGCTTCGCGGCATTTTCGCCCCTCGCCGACTCGGATCCACAGCAACGTGCCCTGGCACCGCCGAGCCTTGCGGTGACGGGTCACCGGTCGGGAGGGCTGCCTAGAGATCCACCGGCAAGCGCCCCATGAGCCAGATGCCGCTTGGGCCGTAGCGAAAGCGGTAGGCGAGCACCTCGACCCCCGCTCCGGCGACCTGCCGTAGCGTCTCGCCATAGGCTGGATCGATCTCGTCGGCCGGACGAAAGCGGCGAACGTCATTGCGCCCGATGTGGAAGAGGATCACGGCGCGCTCTCCCACGGCAACGCGCCCGGCAAGGGACTCGAGGTGGCGGCGCCCCCGCGTCGTCGTCGCATCGGGGAATGCGGCATGGCGCTCCGCTCCGGGAACCCGCCAGGTCGCGTTCTTGACCTCGACCCAGCAGGCCGGTGGATGGCCCCGCCGAGCCGCTTCCGTGGAACGAAGTCGGAAGTCGAGACGGCTGTCCGCGCAGGTGACCTCGCGCTCGACGTGGCTATAGCCGTCGAGCTCGGGCAGGCGTCCGGCGTCGAGCAGGGCGCCCACGACCTGGTTGGGCCGACTCGTGTTGACGCCCACCCAGGTCCGTCCCATGCGGATCATCTCGAGGGTCAGGCGCAGCTTGCGCTTGGGGTTTTGCGAGTCTGACACCAGGACCGGGCGCCCGGGTTCGGCACAGGCAAGCATGGCGCCCGGATTGGCGCAGTGCACGGTCTCCTCATGCCCATCTGGGAAGCGGACATCGGCGAGGAAGCGCTTGTAGCGCCGGATCAGGGTTCCGGGGAGAAGATCGGGCTCGAAGCCAAACGGGACGCGGATTTCTCGGCTCATGAGCGGCGACGGATCAGCTCACGCATAGCGATGGAGACCACGTCACCGACCAGCACGAGCACCACACTGGCCAAAATCAGAAGAACCATCTCGTCGTAGTAGTTGCGGGCGCGCGCGTCCTGAATCCAAAAGCCCAGCGAGACGATCCCGAGCATCCCGAGCACCGTGGCTTGGCGCACACAGGTTTCCCACCGGTAGAAGAAGAACAGCAAGAACCGAGGCAGGGTGAGCGGGATCATTCCGAAGAGCGCGATCTGTGAACGGGAAGCGCCCATGCCACGCAACGCCGCGAGAGGCTTGGCGTCGAGGTTCTCGTTGACCTCCGCCGTGAGCTTGCCGAGGATGCCCGTGTTGTGGAGCGCCAGGGCCAAGACCGCGGGCCAAGCAGTCGGGCCGAGCATCGACACCAGCAAGAAGGCCCAGAGATAGGCGGGGATCGATCGTGCGACGACGAACGTCGCACGGGTGAAGCCCACGACGGCGCGCCACCCCGCGGCACGTATCTTCGACGGCGGCCGGAGGCTGGTGATGAACGGCTCGGGGGAGACCAACGTACGGGTTCCGAAGAAGGACAGCGTGCTGCTGAACAAACCCGCCAGGACGATCGCCAGCACCGAGATCGCGAGCGTCTTGCCCGCACCAGACCACCCCTTCTCCATCATGATCTCGTGCGCCCAGGTGAGCGCGGTGCCGAGATCGAACGGCTGCCCCTGGAGCGGATACGGCGTCACTTCGTTGGCGAAACGGCGAAGATTCTCGATGCGCTTGGTCGCGATGAGATCGTCGAGATGGAAATTGCCAACGAACCAGGCGCCGACGAGCAGGGCTAAGAGCAAGGCGAGGCTGCGGGTGGCAAATCGTCGGCGTGGCCGCTGACGGCGCAGAGTCGTGATCTGCTGCCACCTGGTCGAACCGGGCGCCGTCGTGGTCGAGCCACCGGTGTCCTTCGGATCCGTGCTCACGTGGCCAAGCTCCGCCGAAAAGCACTCGACCACCAGTCGAGAAGCGACACCAGTGCGATGAGCACGTAGAGATACGTCCACACCTCGCCATAGTGCAGGTTCTCGAACGAGGCCGCCAGGTAGTAGCCGAGGGTCGGGTAGCCGAAGAAGCCGAGAATCGCGGACGCGCGCACCGCGCATTCGAAGCGATAGAAAAGATAGGCCAAGAGATCCGGCGCGGCACGCGTGACCAAGCCGAAGAAAAAGACCTGAAGCGGCGACGCGCCCAGCCCCTTGAGCGCCAACACCGTGTCACGAGGCGCCTCGTCGACGATCTCGGAGAAGACCTTGGCGAGCATGCCGCCGTACGGAATCGCCAACGCGAGCACGGCAGTGGTGTCGCTGAGACCGAATGCGGCCAGGAACAACGTAGCCCACAACAGTTCGTGAATCGACCGCATCACAGCGATCAACACCCGCGCGGAGACGAAGACCACCGGCAGCATGCTGCGGCGGACCCAGCGGAAGATGGGGTTTCGATTGCCCGAAACGTCCCCAACCCACCAAGCATTCGAGGCGAAGAAGCCGAGCACGACACCGAGTAGCAATGCCAGGCCCAGGCCAGCCGCAGCGAAGAGAACGGTCTTGAAAACGGAGCCGATCGCTTTGAGCAGGAGCGGCTGTGTACCCTCGGGGACGAAGCTCGCCTCGTAGGTCAGCGCCGGACTGAGGGCGCGCGAGAAGAACTTGCCCAGGACCGTCAGGCCGCCCCGGTCGGGAATCAGGTCGCGAAGATCCAACCCCAGGGAAAAGAAGGCCACCACGCCGGCGACCAAGATACTCAGCAGCGCTACGCCTCGCCCGCCACGCGGTCGCGACAGAGCCGCGACTGCCTGGCTCACGCGACGACCTGCGAGGCAGAGAGATCGTAGAGCGCTTGAAGCTGCTCGCTGGAAACGTCGGACGTCGGTGCATCGAAGGCCAGCTCACCTTGGCGCAGCCCGACCAGGCGAGGAAAGTAGCGCTGCGCCAGCTCGAGGTTGTGCAGGCTCATCACCAGCGTCAGCCCATTCTCCCGCGCGATTGATGTCAGCAGGACGACCAAGTCGCGCGCGCGCGCCGGGTCGACACTCGCCACCGGCTCGTCGGCCAGAATCGCCCGGCAGTTCTGGTAGAGCGCGCGGGCAATTGCCACCCGCTGCTGCTGGCCGCCCGAGAGCCGATGGGTGTAACCGTAGAGCTTGTCGGGAATGCCAACGCGGTCGAGGATCTCGTGCACTGCCTCCACCCGCTTGCGGCCAGGAAACAGCATGGAGAAGAGCGAGCCGAGAAAGGACTGGCGACCCATGCGGCCGCTCAGCACATTGTGCAATACCCGGATGTTGGGGATGAGGTTGAGGCCCTGGTGGACGAAGGCGATCTCCGAACGAGCGCGGCGCAGCTCGCGAACGGAATAGGCCGTGAGATCGGCGCCATTCACCTCGATCGTGCCGCCGGTCGGGCGGACCGTCGCGTTCAGGACGCTGAGTAGCGTCGTCTTACCTGCGCCGCTCGGGCCGACCAACGCGATCTGCTCACCCGCTTCGACTCGGAGGGACACACCAGCGAGCGCGCGGGTCGAGCCGTAGTCGACCTCGAGATCGCGCAGCTCGAATCGGGCTCCGGTCTGGCACTCTCGGGACACGATCTCCCCTCCGATCGATGTCTCGTCTAACAAACTTGACCCTCCCGGCGACAAGCACGCACTTGAGGCTACCCGCTCGCGGGCCGGTGCATGCCAACCGCCGAGAGACTCGTCCGCTCGCCGAGAGGTTTCGGGCGCAGGCGTTAGCGCAGCATATCGAGTTCGACCGCCACCAGGCGAATCCCCTCGAATTCCTCATTGGTCGCCGGAATCATGCGCTCACGGGGCAGTGCCGCAAGCAACGCCGGATCTTCAATGCCGATCAGGGCCTCCTGCAAGCGATCGACAAAGCCGGCGCCGAAGACCTCGTCGAGCTTCGGATGAGCGGTCCAGTTGTAGTCCGCGTAGTAGGGCGTCTGCCAGATGATCCGCGCCGCATCGGGGTCGGTCTTGCCCTCCTCGACCCGGCGGTTGTAGACCTTGTAGTTGACCACGCCAGCCTGGTACTGCCCGGTCTCGACCAACTCCACCGTCTTGTCGTGGCTACCGGAGAAGCCAAAAGGCTCATCGAAGAACTCGCCCGGCGTCTTGCCGGTCGCTTGCTTGATGAAGTACTCCGGCATCAGGCGCCCGCTCGTCGAGCTCTCCGATCCGAAGGTGAAGGTCATCTTGCTGATCGCCTCCGGAAACTCATCTGAACGCTCGAGACCCGAGTCTTTGGAGGCAATGAAGTACGAGTAATACTGTGGATCGGCAGCACCCTGGGCAATCGCCCGTGCGCCTGCCACAGCATTGCGCGCCTGGACCCCCGTCAAGCCACCGAACCAGGCCAGATGAATGTCCTCGTTCTTGAACGCCTCGACCGAAGCCTGGTAGTCCCGCGAGGAAACATACTCCACCGGCACGCCGAGCTTGTCGCTGAGGTAGCTTGCCAAGGGCTGGAATTTCTCGTTCAGCTCCGTGCTGTTCTGATCTGGAATCGCCGAGAAGCGAAGCACGCTCTGCGGCGCCTCTTGACCACCGTCGCTCTCCGCTGGAGCTCCGGAATCGGCCGCTCCGCCACACGCAACCATGAACGCCACAACGACCAGCAGTACCAACATCCTTCCGAGCTTCATTGTTCCTGTCTCCTTACAACCTACGGGAAAGCGTGCCCGTGGCGAGCGCCACCGGTTCGGACAGGCGTTGTCGCGGGCAGGCATGTTTCTCGACCGGCGATCACAGTGATTGCAATCGCATCCCCACGCAAGACACGGGATCCTGGGGCGTGCCGTTGGTGTCGCAACGGTTGTGCTCGGCACATACGTGCTTGCGGCACAACACGATCTTCGGACCTCAATAGGCGACCAAGAACGTCTGGTCCGCCGTCTTGGCTTCGACCACACCGACTTTCGCGGCAGCCGCCACGCCAGCCTCGTGAAGCGCGGCGAGCGCCGCCTCGATCTGATCTCCCGGGATCGACACGAGCAGTCCGCCGCTCGTCTGGGGATCCACGAGAATTTCCTTTTGCGCATGGGCGAAGTCACGCTCGAAGGTAAGGTGCTCGCCGACGAGCTGCCACACGCTTGCATTCACACCAGTGGTGACGCCACTTTCGTAGGCTTCGAGAGCCTCTGGCATGATCGGAAGATCGGCGACCGCGAGGCGGATCGTCACATCGGAGCCTTTGGCCATCTCGAGACCGTGACCGGCCAGGCCAAAACCGGTGACGTCCGTCGCGGCATGGACATCAAAGTCCGCCAGGGTTTCCGCCGCAACCTTGTTGAGCGTCGTCAGCGTCTCGATGCAAAATGCCAACGCTTCATCCGACACACCACCCTTCAGGTTCGCGTTGAAGAGCACGCCGCTGCCAATGGGCTTCGTCAGGATCAACCCGTCACCGGGACGCGCCCCAGCGTTCGGCCAGTACTGATCGGGATGAACGAGACCGTTGACCGACAGCCCAAATTTGGGTTCGTCATCTTCGATCGTATGTCCGCCCGCCAGGACTGCGCCGGCCTCGGTGATCTTGCTAAGCGCGCCAGCGATCATGCCTTCCAGGACTTCCGGCCCGAGCTTGTCGGCTGGAAAACCCACCAGATTGAGACATGCCACCGGCCGGCCGCCCATCGCATAGACATCGCTCAGCGAGTTGGCGGCGGCAATCTGGCCAAAGATGACCGGGTCATCCACCGGTGGCGTGATGATGTCCGCGGTCATGACCATGGCAAGCGTATCGGACACCCGATAGACGGCTGCATCATCGCTGGTGCTGAAGCCAACGAGGAGATTGGCATCCTCGTTCTTGGGCAGTTTCTGTAGCAGCTCGCCGAGCCCGACCGGGCTCAGTTTGGCCGCTCAACCGCAGGTTTTGGACAGACTGGTGAGCGTATTCTTCTTGAAACGACCCAGAAGAGACATGATTCCTGCTCCAAGCTGATTCGAGCGTTGACCGAGACGATCAGATGGCCCCCTGAAACAGGGCCATCATACCCTGAAACCGACGTCAACCCGAAGGGCCCCACCATTGCCGCCGTCGGTTGAAGGACGTGAAGCTCGAGCTTCAGTACTCGAGAGTCACAGGTCGCCTCGAATACCCGCAGGCACTGGGCTGCTGCACGGCCATAACTGTCTTGAGTTGAGCGTGGCGGAAGCGTATGGGAATCGAACCCACCCCCCGGACCGCAGAGGCCCGAGACAACGGTTTTGAAGACCGCGGAAAGCACCGACTTTCTGACGCTTCCGTCCTGATCATTATAGTGAGAAAACAACCACGCAACAAGCTGATCTCTACCGATTAACAAGAACTTTTCGTCATCAGAAATCTTCGCCGTAGCGATCGACCGAAGCTTCGCTCACCATTCCTGAGCTCCTGCTCGACAGGAAGTCAAACGAATTGCCTGCTTCCGGCCCCTACACTAGAATTCAACCATCATGAATACCCCCGCTCACGCGCTGCTTCGAAAACTTCCGAAGACTGATCTGCTCCTCGCACACCCCAGGATCGAGAAGCTCTCCGAGTCATTCACACACCGCGAGATCGTCGCTGAAACCCGTGTGATTCTCGACCAGCTGCGCGCCCGGGGAATCCGCGGCGATCTTTGCGAAGAGGAGTTGGCGGTTGATCGCGTTGCCAGTGCCCTCGAGCAAGGATTAGCCGAGCGCCGACGTCCGTACTACCGGCATGTGATCAATGCGACCGGCGTCGTGATGCACACGGGCTTGGGACGTTCCCCGCTTGCTGACGTCGCCGCCAAACGCGTTGCCGAGCTATCGATCCGCTCCCAGAAACTGGAGCTCGATCTCGAAACGGGGCAACGCGGTGGTCGCGACGAAGGTTGTGCAGCACTTATTCGTGAGCTGACCGGATGCGAAGCGGCAACGATCGTCAACAACAACGCTGCTGCCACGCTCATCATTTTGGCCGCCCTCACCCGCGAAAAGCCCGTTCTGGTGTCAAGGGGTGAGCTGGTCGAGATCGGTGGCTCATACCGAGTCCCGGACATCATGCGCGAGAGCGGCGCAATCCTGGTCGAAGTTGGCACCACCAACCGCACCCATGTTCGAGATTATGCCAACCGTCTGAATGAAGAGACCGGCATGATTCTCAAGGTGCACACATCGAACTATCGCGTGCAAGGCTTTACCAAGGAAGTTTCACTCGAGGAAATGGTTGCGATCGCACGACCGCTGGGCGTGCCCGTGGTTTATGACATGGGCTCGGGTAGCTTGATCGAGCTTGCCGAGCATGGAATCCATGACGAGCCTTCCGTACAAGCAGCCCTCACAGCAGGCGTCGATCTGGTTTGCTTCAGCGGCGACAAACTTCTCGGCGGGCCGCAAGCTGGAATCATCGCAGGTAGTCGCGAAGCCGTCGGACGCTGTCGCGACCACCAGATGTTCCGCGCCATGCGGCCGAGCCGATTCATCTACACGGCCCTGGAAGCCACACTCGACCTCTACCGGCAAGGAACATCGCGCGCACTTGCGGAGATTCCGACCTTGCGAAATCTGCTCGCTGACGCCGCGACCATCAAGAAGCGCGCAGCTCGCCTGGCGGAGCAGCTCGCGCCAATCGAGCATGTCGATTCTGCACTCGTTCCGTGTCGTTCTCAGGCAGGAAGCGGCGCGCTGCCGACACGCGAGCTGGATAGCTGGGGCGTGAAACTGACACCGCACCAAGGGTCAATCGAATCGCTGGCGAGCAAAATGCGCCTCGGCGACCCCGCCATCGTCATGCGTCGCGTCGACGACGCCTTGACACTCGACGCCCGAACCATTCATGACGATGAAGTCGCCATGATCGCCCAACGTCTGCGCGATCTTCAAGCCTCGGCCGATCAAACCGATTGATTCAAGCCCAAGGAAGCCGTTTCTGATCGCGCTTGGCTGAGGATGAAGATCGCAACCATCGCGACCCCTACGAAGACGAGCTGTGGCAAGAACGAGAGCATGATCAGAAGCTTGGGGGATGGCGCGCCCGGCAACCCTTGCAGCAGCAGCCAAGCAGCGCCCGCCGCCACCATCAAACTGAGCCGACGCGGCCCGACTCGGGCCGCGAGCAAGCTCAGAATCCAGATTCCGCTGGTGGCGATATAGGCCGAAGGCGCTACAGGCGCGCGAAGCGAAGCCAGCGCCAAGAGGCCGAGCCAGATCAGGGCGCGTTCGTGTCGGCTTGCGGCCTGCCGCCCACGCGGCTTTGCCGCGCACCAGGCCATCACGCCGAGGACTGCCGTGTAGGCCCACAGAAGCGCCGAGCCCAACCCGTTGCCCTGCTGCACGACACCCAGGAATGCGAGCTTCTCGGCGACCCGGAAGATTCCGATGTCATTGGCCAAGGCCGTCACCGACGTCGAAGGAATACCGGCACCCATGCCAATGTCGACGGCGCGATACACGTAATGGGTGAACAGCTCTGTACCCAGAATTGCCATGCTCGTGGCGGTCAACACGACAAGCATGGCGATGGTGGCGATCACCGGTCGCCAGCGGCGCTGGAACGCCAGATAGAGCAACAAAATCGCGGGAAACACTTTGACGAGAATCGCCGCGCCCAGCAAGAGACCGCCCAGTTTGTCGTACCGCGTCGCGAACAAGGCCATTGCCAGCGTGGCGCCGACGAGGGTCACCAGATGGACTTGCCCAAACTGGAAATTGAGAAGCGTCGGAATGGCCATGAGCGCGGCCGGAAGCAAGAAACCCACGCGGAGGCCCGTACGCCCACCGATCCACGCTGCCAGCGCCAGAGCACCTGCCATGAATACCAAGATATTCAAGACGAACCAGACGCTACGAATGACAAGAAAATCTGGACTGACTGCCAGGAGACCACGCGCGACCACCAGGAACGGCGCTGGATACAGGAAGGCATCGCCCAGATACGGTGCAAGGTTGCCGATGTCGGTCTGGGCGGTCGGGTCACGATAGGTCGCGCGTTGGTAGACCGCAGCGTCGTCTCCACGCCGATGGAGCTCGGCCGCATAAACGTACGCACTCAGGCAGGTGTGCCGAGCCGCCTCCTCGCTAGGCGGGAAGGCCGACGCCCACCTCGCGGCGGGATCCACCATGAACACACTGACGCGGGCGATCTGCAGAGTCGCAACCAATGCCAGCAAGAGCCAGAGTGCGCACTTCTTGGGCGCTTGCCGCGCCAGCCCATCGAGGCCCTCGGGCAACCGTCGAGCGATCAGCCGTACGACAACCACCGCCGCCAGCCCACAGGCTGCCGCACGCAGGGCCAGCGCGACACCGGAGAGCGGCCCATCTGTCGAAACCGCGGCCGCGACCCCGAGGATCGGGCTCACGCCAAAGACCATTGTGGCAGCAACGGCAGTTCGTTCGACGCCGAGCTTCGCCACGGGCGACTCAGGCCCTCTTTTGCTCGTCCACAAAGCCAAAGAATGCCTCGACCAGCGGTGACAGCGTTCGATGGCGGGCGTGCACCCGAAAGAAGTTCCGCTCGAGCGGCGGCAATCCTTCGAGCGGAATGGCCTGAAGCACGCCCGACGATAGCTCCCGCGATACGCACAATGAAGAGACGATAGACATGCCGATCCCCGCCCGCACGGCTTCGAGCACGGCGGTATTGCTACCGAGCTCGGCAACAATCCGGAGGTCGTCATAGCGAACGCCGATCTCTTGGAGCCTTCGATCCATTGCCGACCGAGTGCCCGATCCTGGCTCGCGCGCGACAAAGTCCGTCTCCCGGAGCTGCTCCGCAGTCAAAGAGGTGATCGAGGCGTGCTCACCGAACGCGGGTGAACAAACCGCCACCAGCTCATCCGAAGCAAACCGCACCGAGTGAACCTGTTCGCCATAGGGAAGGCCACCTATGAAACCGGCGCTCACTTCCCCGGACACGACCTTTGCAAGCGTGGGTTGCGTCCCTTGGATGTGCAGCGTGACCTGAATCTGCGGAAAGCGTTGACGAAAGCGGCTCAGAATCGGCGGTAGAAAGTACTCACCTGGAATATTGCTGGCGCCCAGGTGGAGCCTCCCTTCGAAGTGGTTCAGAAAGCGATCCATGGCATCGCTCGCTGCTCCTTGGAGCTCGATCAAGCCTTCACATTTTCGATAGAGCAGATGACCAGCGTCCGTGGCTTCGATTGTACGGCCCTTGCGATCGAATAGCGGTACGCCGAAATGGCTCTCCACTGCCTTGATATGGCCGCTGATCGTGGGCTGACTAAGGCCAAGGTGCTGCGCAGCCTTCGAAAAGCTACGCATGTTGTAGACATGATAGAAAATCTCTAGCAATCGAAGCTCGACGGCTGACGTCATGATCTTTCGCCTCGTGGAAGACCAGGGGCAGACATCATGAGCTCAGCCATTGGAGCGCGCGCGGACGAAACACGCGCAAGCCGAGTGCGCTCCGAGGAGCGCGGAGACATCTCGATTCACCTGGCCTGCGATTGTCGCTCTTGACGACGAAGGCACCCCTCGCAAACGCCGATCTGCGATCAAGACGTGGGCGCTTTCGCCTGACCCCGAGACGGGAAGGCCCCTAAATGGGAAGAAGAATACGCCCTTCGTTTCGAAACCGACCGTAGGCCAATGCGAGAATGACATCACAAGGAACTCGACCTTGTCCTCAAGATGCCTTGCTACCTCAGACTCTTCTAGAAGCTACGTTTCGAGTAGCTTCCGGCTTCCACTCTGTCAAGAAACAGCGCGACGGTCCGCAGCGACTCCCTGCCACGACACTGGCCACCGAGCACTGAGCTGTGTCAACCAAGAAGCCATACCGCGAGAAGCCGAGTGCTCGCAACGGACGACAACCTCAATGAATTCATCTCGACCCGGACACGGCACACAACTGAACATCATGTACCTCTTTTCAATTATAGCGCGTTTTCGCACCACAACCCAAGTCGCGGGTATTTCGGCCTCCGCGCTCATCAGTCGCACGGCATCGCGGAGAATCGACCGTCCCAAGCCAGCGTCGGGTTGCTCGGCATGCCGACTTCGGCGAAATGGTCGCTCAACCCAAACAACGGGGATCCATCGCACCGGCCCGCACCGCTCAAGCGTCGGGATCTGCTCGCGAGAGCACACGAATCGTTCATTGCCTGGCCCAAGCGAGTTCTTTGAATAGAATAGACTGTCGAGGCAAAGGCGCTCGCCGCGCTTGCACACCCGCGGGTCGCGCCCTGAGAAACGCAATGCTTCCGCATCCTTTCCCGTCCATCTCAGCAGGACACCGCCCAAACCGCTACGCGCACCGCGTAAATTTTCCCTGCACAGCCCCGTCGGAACGAGGAAGGAAATGAACGAGAACGGTCACAAAGCAGATCTGCAGGGCGTTTCCGAGACACTGCTCCTTCCGCTCTTCAGCCGGGCGCTCGAATCTGAGCGAGACCGGCCGATCGTGACCGATGCCAAGGCCGTACAACTGATTGGTCGCATCGATTACGACTTCTCTCGACTTGCCAAGCAGGATCTCTACAACACGGTCATCGCACTGCGTACACAGAAGATCGACTCGTTGCTTCAACAAGCTCTGGCCGTGCAGCCCGAGACGTTGGTCGTAACGCTCGGCTGCGGCCTTGATACACGCTTCGAGCGCGTCCATCAGGGCTCTACCTCTTGGGTCGACATCGACTTCACGGATGTCATTTCCCTACGCCGAAGGCTGTTGGACGAAGAACCGTGCCGAACCTTCGTTGCCTCTTCGATCTTGGACGAATCGTGGATGAAATCGCTCGAGGGTCACGCGCCTGAGTCGATCGTCTTCATCGCCGAAGGCGTTCTGATGTATCTCGAGGAACAACAGGTTCGGTGGCTCATCTCGAGTCTCAATCGCCGCTTTCCGGGTTCTCAGCTTATTTTCACCGCGATCTCGCCACTCGAAGTCTTGCTCAGCCGACTTCATCCGACGGTTGGCCCGATGGGTCTTCGCTTCCAATGGGGCGTGAGCAGAGGACGGGAAGTCGAAACCTGGGGAGAAGGCATCGCGCTGCTCGAGGAGTGGCAGTACTGCAAACAGTCGGAGCCACGCCTCGGCCTATTTCGTCTCCTTCGCCATCTTCCCCCGGCCATGAGACCTTCCAAGGTGCTCTCGTACCGGTTGCGAGGGCCGAGATCGAGCGAAGCCTGAACGCCCAGGCGCCGGAAACGCGAGGACTCTACCTTCGCCGCCCGTGATATTTCCCACCCTCTGGATCGTCTTTGGTGAGCTTTCCCCATCGGAAGGGTGACGCCAGCTGACCCACATAGTTCTGGGGAAAGCGCGGCATGTCGACCAAGCCGAGATCATCAGGCTGATGTTCCCGATCCTTGGGCAGATTGAATGTTCCGAAAACGAGATCCCAAAAGATGATTCCACCCCCGTAGTTCGAGTTCGCATCCTGGAGGTTCTGCGAATGATGCCAACGATGAACCTCGGCAACAGCAAACAGATAGTTGAGCGGGCCGAGACGAATGGAAACATTGCCGTGCCCAAATGGCCCTTGCACGCTGACGAATAGCATGTAGAGGGCCAAAGTTTCCTTGGGGACGCCAAGCGCGACCAGCGGAAACATCTGCACGGCGTGGGCCATGAGGTTGTCGAAGGGATGGAACCGCGCCGCGGCCAGAAAGTACATGTGCTCAGAACTGTGGTGGGTCGCATGGAACTTCCAGATCCACTCGAACTCGTGCGATGCGCGGTGCCACCAGTAGTGAAAGAACTCTGCGACGAGGCAAGTCAACGGAAGTTGCAGCAGAAGCGGCCACTGCGAAGGCCACAGTGCGTAGTTGAAAAGCTCGGACACCTTCAGCGATATCCAGAGAAGCACACCGCCCAGCAAGAGCTCGAACACCAGGTAATTGATGCGGTCGGAGAAGACGACGTGCAGAATGTCCGTCTTGAGCGCTTGCCACCGAATCTTCCAACGATACGTGTGTGGCAAGATCTTCTCGAGAAACATGACGAACACGAGATTCAGAAAGGCGAGCACCGTGATCGAGACGGCGAGGTTGTAGCCCTTTTCCAATGCGTAGAAGTAGCCACAGAAGACCGCCGTCAGGGCAAATGGAAATGCACCGACCGAGAGCACCTTGCCGAGCAGCGTCTTGGGCTTTTCGATCCGGGCGTGCGAATGCCCGCTACTTGCCTGTTCGCCGGCCTTCTTCGGCTCGGCCTCTTCCGCCTCCGCTTGGTGCTTTTCGAGACGGCTTTCCGCAGCGAGTTGAGCTTCGTTCATGGTTTCAATCCTCGACGGGTTCCTTGGCGGTCTGGGTTGCCTTGATGGAATGCATGACGAAGAACTCGAAAATCTCGACCATGGCCAACTCGGCCACATCATGATGGGCGCGGTCAGCGTACTCCACGAACTGGTAGTCGAGCAGGGTCGAGTCCGCAAGTGTCGCAATTCGCCGAGCGACATCGATCTTCGAGATTGGATCCCGTACGCCGTGGTACTGGCGCACGGGCAGGGTCGGCGAGCGGCCGACGAGCTCCGCGGCCTCCTCATAGATCGGCACGCCTGAAATGAGCCCGAGGGCGGCAATGCGCTCGGAATGCCCAAACCCGATCTTCCATGCCCACTCACTTCCCATCGAGTGTCCAGCAAGGTAGATGGGCGCTTCTCTGAGTTGAAGAATCTCTCGCGCCTGCCGCGTCATCTCGAAGAGGTCCGAGCTCGTTCGCTCGTTGTGGCTTCCACCCGGCCCACGTCCGGCCGGTGCGAGCAGGATGCAGCTATTGCGTTCGGCGAGCCGCTTGCACTGCCCATTTTCGAGCTCGAAGAAGGAGCACTCGTCGCCCAGGATTCCATGGAGCAGGATAACCAGCGGCCACGACGCTCCGAGCTCGAATGCGTCCGGCACGTAGAGGCGATAGGGAACGATTGCCCCGTCGGCCGCCGAACGGAGTGACAGTCGGAGATCGCCACGCAGGCATTCGAACGGATCGATTTGGTCGTGAAGCGCAGTGACGATGTTCTCGGCGAGGTCGAGCTGTTCGGCGGCTTCGAATGGAAGGCGTGTCTTGAGCTGTCGGTTCAGCCCTCTCGCTTGACTCGCCTTTGGCGTGTCCGTCTCACCATTGCGTGCCAAATAGATCTCTTGCGCCTGACTCAGCAGGCTGAGGATCTCGGCAACGGTTGCTCGCGCTGCATTCGCGGTGTTCGCGGTGTTCGCTGGTTCTGGTACCTGCTCGAGTCTCTCTCGAAGGCGTGCAAGACGCGCATTCACCCCATGCTGAACGGCAAAGCGGCGCCACAATTGCACCAGCACCTTTCCCTCCGCACTCGTCAACACGTAGTCGATCAGATAAATGCCGTTCTCGAGCATCTGGGTATCCAGATGGAACTCCCGAGCCTCTGGACGGTCGATGGAGGCAGTGCCGATCGGTCGCAGCTCGTCGCCTTGATCATCTCGTAGCGTCAGCGACACCTCGACGCGCACCGACTGCCTCTTCGCTGGCCACTCGGCGGGTGCCAGGCGAACGGTCAGTCCCGTGTCTGGCTGAACCAAGGAGGCTGATAGCTCGATGTCGAAGAGCCCTGGCCCGGGCTCTTCATTCGGCCGCGCGGCCGATAACACTTGTGGGGGCCGACCGGCTGGTGAAAGCATGTCGCCCGGCGCAGGCCCCTCGAGCGCGCGAGCAAGGTGCAGGGCGAAGTCATCCACATGATCGCCACGTAGAATGTTGACCATGGGGAGGGTCACCCCCAGATCAGACTCCACTTGTTCCCGAAGCTCGAGCCCCATCAGCGAGTCGAATCCCATCGACATCAGCGGCGCATCCCGACGAACTTCGCTCGACTCGAGTCCCAGGACCCGGGCAAGCTGCTCGGTGAGGTAATTTCCGAGACGCTCGACCCGATTTCCTTCGGAGAGTCCTTCGAATTCTTCGACCTTGGACCCAGCAACCCCATTCGATCGTGCCGCGTCCCAGTCCCGAAACAAGGAGGTCTGACGCAGCGCAGCAGCCGGTGAACGGAGCAGAAGGTCCCAGTCTGCACGCACGACACCCACCTGAGCAGGTCTCTTGATCAGGATCTGCTCCAAGATCCGGCAGCCCTCGGCAGGTGAGATGGTTCCCAGACCTCGCTCTGCCTTCTGACTCTCGACCTGACTTCCGAGCGCGGCAGCCATACCGACTTCGCTCCAGGGGCCCCAGTTGATGGTGGTCGCCGGTAGATTCAATGCATGACGGTAGTGGGCAAGCCCGTCCAAGAAGGCGTTGGCAGCAGCATAGTTCCCTTGCCCGGCGGCCCCGAGCAGCGACGCTGCCGAGGAGAAGAGAACAAAGTAGTCGAGTGGTATGTCGCGCGTGAGGGAGTGTAGATGCCACGAGGCATCGATCTTCGGCGCCATTACCTCACGGAACTGAGGCCAGGTTTGATGCTGCAAGAGAGCGTCGGCCAGAACGCCCGCGGCGTGGAACACACCCCGTAGCGGCGGTTGCGACTGATGGATCTCTTCGATAGCGCTGGCGAGCGCATCCTTCTGCGAGCAGTCGGCCTTGAGAATGACCAGGCTCGCGCCGGCCTCTCGAAGGGACGCAAGATCAGCACTCGCCGTCCCGGTGTCGTTTCCGGTCCGGCCGAGAAGTGCAAGGTGGCGGGCACCGCGGTCCACGAGCCAGCGCGCGACCGTCAAGCCGAGGCCTCCGAGCCCGCCGGTGACGAGATACGTCGCATTGGCGCGGAAGGCCAATGATCCAGAGGTTGGCTGCGCTGCATCGCACGCTGTCAAACGCGCCACGAGACGCTCGTTGCCACGGAACGCCACATGATCTTCCCCGTCGCCACGGAGTAGCTCTCCAGCCAGTCGTCCCGTCTCTTCACGACCCGCCGTGGGTGGCAAATCGACCATCCCTCCCCACAGCTCGGGATGCTCCTGCGCGATCGTTCGGCCGAGACCCCATAGCGGTGCGAGCGACGGGTCGACCGCTCCACCATGAATGGGCTGCGCATTGCGTGTGACACACCAGACTTTCGCGCCATCGGCCGCAACGCCTGCAGCGCTCAGCTCGTCGAGAATGGCGAGGAGACGTCGACTGCCTCGGTTCTGAGCGTCTCGAATCACCCACTGGCTTTCGCTTTCGAAGTCGATGTCTGCACTCGAGCTGCAGCAGTGGACAATGCCAAACGTGGTATCTGCCGACTGACGGGCAGCCTCTCGAAAAATCTTTCGAAACTCCGCTGCGTCGTCTGCCTCAGCCGCGGCAAGACACTCGGAGCTTGCACCGATCGGTGGCGGTCGAACGACCACGACTTCAGCACCCCGCGCTGCGAGCGCATCTGCCACGAGGTCGCCAAGCCCATCCGTATCCGTGGTAACGAGCCACGCGCCGACTTCCGGCGTTCTCACTTCCGCCACGTCACGTCGGCCGGCTGCTGAGCGGTCCGACTCGCCCTTCGCGTGCCGTGCTGCGGGCTGCCAACGCATCTCGTACAAGAGATCTTCAGCGTCGTCACGAAGCAGGAGCCGCATCACATCGCGACTGGTCCGGCGAGCCGCGAATTCGCTCAGCTCTGCGACTCGGTTCCCCTGCCGATCGAAAAGGCTGACGTCCATGACCAGAGATTCCGGTCGTTCGTCGGCGACGGGTCGGATACGGACGTGGCTCCACAGCTCACGGCACCATGGGCGATACTGACAAAAGCGTCCGAGGCGGAAGGGAAGGTAGTTGATTCCCGGCTCGGCCTCTCCCCGAAGGCTCACCCATGCGATGCCAGGAAACTGAAGGCAGGCATCGAGGAGCACCGGATGTACCACGAAACGCGAACCTGCTTCCGCAAGCCTATCGGGCAGCACGACCCGCCCCAGTGCTTCACCCTCACCACTCCACAACTCCTCGATGCATCGAAACGAGGGCCCGTACGCGATCCCATGAGTGCTCGCGACTCGATAGAAGCTCTCGATGTCAACGCTGTCCGTGCATCGCTCGCGCAACGTGGGTAGCGACTCTTTGGCGGATTCCGCAAGCGCTTCAGCACTTTCCGTCAACGTGACCCGGCCACTCCCGTGCACGATCCACTCACCGCTTTCATCCTTGCGCCGAGCGCTGGAGACTTGGAAGGTCAGGGCCCCGGCGGAATCTCGCGCGAAAATGGTTTGAACGTCCAGGCGCTCCTCGTCGCGCAGGACGAGGGCCTCCTGAAGATGCAGATCTTCGAGCACGCAGGGTCGGGCACCGAGGACGTGCTCGGCACCGGCCAGCGCCGTCTCGATGTAGGCGGCGCCGGGAAGCACGATCCGTTCGAAAACCCGGTGTTCGCCGAGAAAGGCGAGGTGGGGAAGATCGGTGCTCAGGACCGCATGAAAGACCACATCTCGGACCGCGAGGGAAAGGCGGTTGCCCAGCAAGGGGTGAAATGTCTCCCTTTCGAGCGCGTTCTGATCGCGCTCGTCAGCATGGGGGGCGAGGGCTTTGGGCGAATCATCGGATGGGTCAGCAACCACGCCGTCGAAGTCACCCCCTTCCTTTCCGGAAAGCATGGCAAGAACGGTCGCGATCGAAGCCGTACCAGCACCCTTGAGACGGCTGATGTAAAACGGCTCGATCGCGGGAGCGAACTTCTTCTTGAACTCGAAATTTCCATCTTCGTTGAGGAGGCCTTGGTCGTGCAGGGCACCCAGGAGAGCGGCGACCTCGGGGTCCTCGTTCTCGTGCGCGGAGAGCTGCGTTCCGAAGGTCGAGCCCAGACTGAGATAGGTCGAGCCTTCAGCCCGAAGCAATTCGAGAATGCGAACGATGCCGAACTCGAGCGCTCCAGGGCGTACATCTTGACGGTAGAACTCGAGATCCATGAGATGGCCATTCTTTTGCGGGATCGGCGACAGGAGGATGACGCTCTCGAGATCGTTGGTGGCGTAGACCAGGAATAGGCGATGCCCAGGATGGAGTGCGCCTGATCGAATCTGCCTCTCGAGCTCTGAAACAAACGGTGCCTTTCGCCCCTTTCGCTTCACCCAGTGGCCGATCATCTCGACGATCTGTTGATCGACCCGGGAATCGTCGCCGACGCGGCATTCGTCCACACGGCCCTGACCGGTGCGATCGAACGCATTGAATTTGGAACGCAGCCGCTTCATTCGACCCCCATGAAGGTCGAACGAACGCGTATCGGCGAGCGTTTGCCAAACCCCGACGGGCGTGGTCGAAAGGCCCATCCGAGCCAGGGATTCGGCATGATGGCCGTGGACGAAGAGCGTCAGGTCTAGCTCTCGCGAGCGCGTGTAGCGGAGGAGATATTCGATCGAGCTCTCACGAGCGGCGGGTGGTCCGACGTAGCTCGTGACCAGTAGGGCTTCGCGGCGCTGGTTGAAACAGAACAGACTCTTCCGAGCGGGTGTCAGCAGGAGCCACGGAGAGGTGACGCGACGATTGATCGCCATCACGCCGTCGCCTCCCCACGCCGAGAAGAGCTCGTCGATCACCGGACCGAGCTCCGGATCCTGGCGCCCCTCCTGCTCGAGGACGATCTTCGGCTGTGGCCGTTGCATATCGAGATCGAGCCAGTAGCGCCGCCGTTCGAAGGGGTAGGTCGGCAGGGAACGGCGTTGCCAGGCGTCACCGTGGAATCGAGACCAGGAGACGTCGGCCCCCTTGGCGTAGAGCGCTCCGAGCGTGCGGAGCGTGCCGTGCCAGGGCGCTTCCGCTCGCATCGATGGGAGCCACGTGCCCTCTTTCGCGGGCAGACACTTCCGCCCCATGCCGAGCAAGGTCGAGGCGGGGCCGCACTCGAGAAAGATCTCGAAACCCTGATTCGCGAGACAGCTCAGACCATCCGCGAACCGCACGCACTCCCTAGCGTGCCGCCGCCAGTAGCTGGGCTGCATGATCTCGTCATCCACCGGACGACCGTTCAGGTTCGAGATCAGTGGCAGCTTGGGCTTGCCGAGCTTTCGGCTCGCAACCAGCTCCTCGAAGGTGTCGAGGATCGGATCCATCAGGGGCGAGTGGAAGGCGTGGGAGACCGGCAGCCAGCGGCTCTGGATGGTGCGAGCGGCGAGCTCGCGGCAGAGCCGCTCGAGCGTAGTGCGCAGCCCCGAGAGCACCACGCTTCGCGGGCCGTTGACCGCGGCAAGCGAGACCTGCGAGGCAACGGGCCGCAGCAAGGGCTCGACCTGCTCGGCAGACGCAAGAACCGCGACCATGCCGCCATCCGCAGGCAAGGCTTGCATCAGGCGGCCGCGCTCCGCGATCAGCGTTGCGGCATCTTCGAGCGACAGGCTACCGGCGACACAGGCGGCAACGTATTCGCCCACGCTGTGCCCCAACACCGCGTCGGGGCGAATGCCCCAGTGCTGCCACATGGCAGCCAGCGCGTAGCCAAGGGCGAAGAGAACGGGCTGGGTGGTCGCCGTCTCGTCGAGCGGAGCATCCTCATCACGAAGCATGGCCGGCAGCGATCGATCGAGGTACGGCCTCAGGTAGCCGTCGCACTCGTCGATGGCCTGGCGAAATGCTGGCTCGGCTTCGTAGAGCTCCCGTCCCATTCCCACGCGCTGAGCGCCCTGGCCCGGAAAGAGAAAAGCGACTTTCGGCGCTTGGCGAGGAGCCGCTTGCCCTCGTACGACATCGCGGGATGGCTCATCAGCAGCAAGGGCACGAAGCTTTTCGCCGAGCTCTCGTCCAGAATCGGCAACGGCCGCCAGGCGCCACGGCCACGCCGTTCGGCCGGTATTCGCTGTCGCGCAGACATCTTGCAAGGGCAGAGAGGGGTGCTCGGACAGATGGTCGGCGTAGCGCGTGGCGAGCTGCCGTAGAGCGGCTTCGCTGCGGGCGCGCAGGGTCAAAAGATGCGCCGGACGGCCGGAGTCCCCGTTTCCATCGATGGCTCGTGGCGCTTCTTCGAGGATGGCATGTGCGTTGGTCCCGCTCATGCCGAAGGAGCTCACACCAGCCAGACGCTTGCGGCTTCCCCGGCCCCACGAGATCGACTCCGTCGGCACGATGAAGGGACCATCTTCGAGGCAGATCTCCGAGTTCGCCTGGCGAAAGTGGAGATGCGGCGGAATCACTTCCCGCTTGAGCGCAAGAACCACCTTCAACACGCCCGCGATGCCCGCAGCGGCCTCGAGATGACCAAAATTGGTTTTCACGGAACCGATGACCAAGGGGTTGTCGGCCGAGCGGCCTGCCGCACGGCCGAGCACTTTCGCCAGGGAACGGACTTCGATGGGATCGCCGAGGGGTGTTCCGGTGCCGTGTGCCTCGACGTAGCCAATCTCGTGTGGCTGGACCTTGGCCTGTCGTAGGGCAGTCTCGATGACGGCCTGCTGTGCGGGGCCGTAGGGGACAGTCAGCGCACTCGATGGACCGTCGTGATTGATCGCCGATGCACGAATAACGGCGTGGATCTGATCACCGTCTCGCTTCGCATCCGAAAGTCGCTTGAGGACCACGACACCGCCACCCTCGCCCCGTACGAATCCATCGGCTCGAGAATCGAACGTCTTGCAGCGGCCATCGGGAGCGAGTGCACGGACTTTCGAAAGAAAGATTCCACCCACCGGCGACATCCACAGGTGCACGCCACCAGCAATCGCTTGCGGGCACTCGCCCATCCGCAGGCTCTGGCAGGCGAGGTGCAGTGCGACCAGCGAGGACGAGCAGGCAGTCTCCAGCGAGACGTTGGGGCCATTGAGCCCCAAGGTATGCGAGAGGCGGCCGCCGCCGTAGCAATAGCCACCACCGGTGCCGAGGTAGATATCGAAACGCTCGGGAGGGAGATCGAGTAGCTGGTTCTTGGTGAAGTCGTCGCTGCCGAAACCCACAAAGACACCCGTGCGGGTGCCGCGCAACGAGGTCGGATCCTGGCCGGCGTCCTCGAGAGCCTCCCACGTGAGCTCCAGCAGGATGCGGTGCTGCGGATCGAGGCTCGACGCTTCGCGAGGTGAGATGTTGAAGAGCTGGGGCTCGAAACCATCCAGCTCGTCCAGGAAACCTCCGTACTGGCAGTACATCTTGCCGGTGGCGTCGGGATCGGCATCGTAGTAGCTATCCTGATCCCAGCGCCCCTCGGGAATCGGCGCGATCGCGTCTCGACCTTGACGCAGAAGCTGCCAGTACGCATCGGGACTGTTTGCACCGCCCGGAAACCGGCAGCTCATGCCAACGATCGCGATCGGTTCGGTGGCTGCACCCTCGGCGGCGTCGAGTCGCTTCTTTAGCTCCAGGCACAGGAGCGAAAGGTGCGCCTTCGAGTATCCGGCGATCTTCTTGGCGTAGGCGTCCATGCCTCAAGGGCTTCCGGTTTGCTGAGCGAGCAGCGCTTCTGCCTCTTCCTCGGACAGCTGGTCGATCTGATCCAGGATGTCCACGTCACCTGGGATGCCAGCGTCACCGTGGTTCCCTTGCGGTTCGAGGCCGAGCACATCGATGAGCAGGAAGGATGTGAGCTCGTCGATGGTTGGGTGATCGAAGACAGCCGTGATCGGAAAATCCCGCCTGAGCTCGTTGCGAATGCGATGCTTCAGCTCGACGGCCAAGAGCGAGTCCATG
This sequence comes from uncultured bacterium, assembly GCA_937948815.1. Taxonomy (GTDB): domain Bacteria; phylum Acidobacteriota; class Thermoanaerobaculia; order Multivoradales; family J023; genus J023. The sequence continues at coordinate 32,884 of CALFAM010000153.1, read as the reverse complement.
CCGATCTTGAACAAGCCTTGGTCCTTGGTCGGCGTCTCGGACTCGTCGAAACCCATCAGCACGACGATCTCGCCTTGAAGCCAGGTCGACACCAACTCATGCTGCTCCGTGGGCTCCCGCTCGTCGAGCTGCTCGAGGAGTCCAGGGCCTTCGGCACGATCGGGCTGGGAAGGTAGGAGATGACGCGTCAAGGGTGAGCGGAGCATGCCTCCGTAGACCTGCTGGATGCGTTGCCACTCCAGATCGACCATCGCGAGCTGCGGCACGTCCTGCGCGAAAAGATGATCGAGAGCCGCCATCACGCGCGCGACCGGCAAGGTGCGGATGCCGAGTCGTTCGAAGTCCTTGTTGATCCGAAGGCCTTCTTCGGACATCCCAAACCCAGCGTCCGCGACCGGCCCCAAGTTGATCGCCAGGGCCTTGCAACCGGGGCGGGAACCGAGATCCCAGGCCAGTGTGTCCAGGTAGGCATTGGCCGCGGCATAAACACCCTGCCCGAAGGAGCTCATCAGCGCCGCGACAGACGAGAAGAGCAGGAAGAAGTCGACCTCTTTCGGGTCCAGTAGCCGCTCCAGAATGCGGCCACCTTCGACTTTGGGCGAGAGCACATCATCGACCGAGGACAGTTGAATCTGCTCCAACGGTCCGATGACACCGTGGCCCTCGGCATCCGCCCACACGGCCGCAGCATGCACGACGCCTCGCACGGGCGGCCGGCCGTCGTGAGCGCGCTGGGCAAGGTAGGCGCGAACCCGAGCCTCGTCGCCAATATCGACAGAGGCATACTCGACACTGGCACCTGCTTCCTCGAGTGCGCGAATACGGCCGATCGCATCGACCCAGCGTGGGTTCGCGTCAGTCAAACGATCCCAGGTACTCCGTTCTGGCAGCTTGCTTCGGCCGAGCAGGGTGAGGAAACGCGCCCCGCGGTCGACCAGCCAGCGTGCGACCTCGTATCCGAGACCTTTGAGCCCGCCGGTGATCAGGTAATCGCCATCGGACCGAATCTCGAGCGACTCGGCTTTGCTCTCTTCCGCTTCGGGCTCGGGCATCGGGGCGCGAAGGACACGCGCGACGTAGCGCTCGTCCCCCCTGAATCCGACCTGATCTTCCTTGTCACCCGCCCGTAAGGATGCTGCCAGGCGCTGCGCCGCACCGGTGCCACGCTCCACGGGATCCAGGTCGACGAGACCGCCCCAGAGATCGGGGCGTTCGAAGGCACAGGTGCGGCCCAGGCCCCACAACGTCGACTGGAGTGGCTCGAGGCCGCGAGCTTCGGCGGCAACCGCCTGGGCGCCAGATGTCACGACCCACAGGCGTGGCGCGGGGTCGAGACGTTCCGCGGCGAGACGCTGCAGCAGCACGATCGCGCCTGCCAGCGCCGCGTAGGGATCTCCCGATGCCACCGACGCCGTGCGGGACGGCGGGCTGAGACTTGCCTCCAGTGCGCCGAGATAGACGACATGCTGGCAACGGGACCCGCTCTCGGAGGGTCGAACATGGCGTTCGACCGAGGCGCGGAGATGCTGTTCGAGCGCTTGCCGCGTCGTCAAGGCGCCGTTAGTTGTCCCCTCGAAGAGAGGCTCGCAGACGGCGTGAGCGCCCTGAGCGTCGAGCGCCTTCACGAGCTTCGGCCCGAGGCCGTCCGCGTCGCCGAGAACGAGCCACGAAGGTCCCTCCAGCAGCCCTTGACCGTGCGCTGGGAGCTCAGACTTTTCCCAGACGATCTCGTAGTACAAGCTCGGTGCCGGCTCGGAATGCTCGCCCGACGCCGTTTCGGTTGACGGTTCGTCCGGATGGGCGCGTGCGTGATCCAGGGCCGGCTCCATCCCGATTTCGAGGCGAGAAATGGGGACGGCGCCGCGCAACCAAAACCGACGCCGCTTCCATGGGTAGGACGGCAACGAAACCCGGCGACTCGGTTCGTCACGATCGAACGCTTGCCAGTCGATCTCGACACCGGCAGTGTGCAGCTGAGCGACGCTTTCGAGTATCTGATCCCAGTCGGTCTTGGCCGGGCGCAAGGTCGGTAGCCAGGCCGCCGCATCCGCGCCCGGGCACCGTCGACCCAACCCGAGCAAGACCGGGCTCGGGCCCAGCTCGAGAAAGGTCGTGCAGCGGTGGACATGCAAGCTCGCGATGCCGTCCATGAAGCGCACGGGCGAACGGACGTGCTGACGCCAATACGACGGCTGAACGATCTCTTCGGGCTCGACCACGCGGCCGGTGAGGTTGGAGATCAGGGGAATGGCCGGAGCCGACAGGTCGATGGTGGCAAGCAGCCGCTCGAACGCGTCGAGCATCGGCTCGACCTGAGGTGAATGAAAGGCGTGGGAGACCTCGAGCCAGCGATGGCGATCACCAAACGCCCCGACGACTGCCTGGAGTACCGCGCGGTCACCGGAGAGCACCGTGCTCGCCGGACCGTTGATCGCCGCAATCGACACATGCTCTCGGTGGCCTTCGATCGCTTGCCGCGCCGTCGCCTCCGGTACGAAGACATTGACCATCGCGCCGTCGCCCTCGAGGGCCTGCATCAAGCGCCCACGTTCGGCAAGGATGCGCAAGGCATCTTCGAGCGAAAAAACACCTGCCACACAGGCGGCGACATACTCGCCAACACTGTGGCCCAGGAGCGCAGCTGGCCTCACCCCCCAAGACCCGAGCATCTCGGCAAGGGCATATTCGACGGCAAAGAGCGCCGGCTGTGCCAACGCTGTCTCGTGGATTCGGCTGGCACCTTCATCCGCGCCCCCATCGGCCGCATACAGCACCGACAGCATCGACTGGCCCAACAGCGGCGACAGGATCTCGTCGCAACGCTCGAGTGTGCGCCGAAACGTCGGCTGCGTGTCGAAGAGCTGGCGCCCCATGTCCTTGCGCTGGGCGCCCTGGCCGGTGAACAGGAAGGCGATTCGCGGAGCCTCGAGCGCGTCGACCGCACGATGCCAGGTCCGCGGCGCAGGTTCTCCAGCCGCGACACGGCGAAGGCTCTGGACCAACGCATCGCGCGAGCTCACTGCCGCAGCGAAACGGTGATCGAAGTGGGTGCGCCCGGTGCTGGCCGTGAAGCAGGCATCGCCGACGTCGATCTCGTCGTGACGCTCGATGTGGTCGGCAGCACGCTCCGCCATGCGTGGCAAGATTTCGGGACGGGCCGCGGAGAGGAGAAAGAGATGCTGGGGCCGGCGGCGCTCACGCGTCGGGCGAGGGCGCGCGGGCGCTTCTTCGAGCACGACATGAGCGTTGGTTCCACTCAGTCCAAACGAGCTCACGCCAGCCAAGCGGCGATCGCCCGCCGGCTGCCAGGGCGCGAGCGACGTCTGGATGCGAAACGACGCCTCATCCAGACCAAGATGCGGATTGGGTTGCTCGAAATGAAGGTGAGGCGGCAGCTCGCGATGCTGCATGGCCAGAACGACTTTGATCAAGCCGGCAATTCCCGCCGCAGATTCAGCGTGGCCGAAGTTCGTCTTGACCGAGCCGAGCACGAGGGGATTCTCGGCCGTGCGACCCGCGCCCATGACTTCGGCCAGGGACTGCACCTCGATCGGATCACCGAGGGGTGTGCCCGTTCCGTGCGCTTCGATGTAGCTGATCTCGTCCGGCCGCACGCCGCCGTCTTCGAGGGCAGTCCGAATCACCGCTACCTGCGCAGGGCCGTACGGCACGGTCAGCCCACTGCTGTGGCCGTCGTGGTTGATCGCCGAACCGCGAATCGTCGCGAGCACGCGATCACCATCCGCGATCGCGTCACGAAGGCGCTTCAGCACGACCATGCCGCAGCCTTCGGCCCGCGAGTAGCCATCGGCACGGGCGTCGAAGGTTTTGCACAGCCCGTCCGGCGAGAGCGCCTGCGCCGCGCTCAGGAAAATGCTCGAATCCGGAGAGAGCATGAGGTTGACGCCGCCGGCAACCGCCATCTCGCATTCGCCGCGACGCAGGCTCTGCGCGGCAAGATGAACCGTGACCAACGACGACGAGCACGCGGTGTTCAGCGCAAAGCTCGGTCCCTGGAATCCCAAGACGTAGCTGAGGCGACCAGCCGCCACGCTGGTGGTCATACCCGTGCCGGTGTAGGCATTGATCGAGGTCGGGTCGTTGGTGCGCATCTGCACCCGCGCATAGTCTTCGAGGGTGATCCCGACATAGACACCGACGCGCCGACTGCCCCACTGCGAAGGCACCTGACCCGCGTGCTCCAGCGCTTCCCAGGTGACCTCGAGAAGCAAACGTTGCTGCGGGTCGATGTTCTCGGCTTCTCGCGGCGTGATGTCGAAGAACGTCGGATCAAACTGATCGATATCGGTCAGAAAGCCTCCACGACGCGTACACATCTTGCCGACCGCGAGCGGATCGGTGTCGTAGAAACCGTTCATGTCCCAGCGGTCGGCTGGAACCTCGCCGGTCGCATCCACGCCATTGGCAAGCAGCTTCCAGAACGACTCGGAGTCGCGAACGCCGCCGGGGAAGCGGCAACCGAGGCCGACGATCGCGATCGGTTCCCGCCGATCGCGATCCGCAGCGTCGAGCTGTTCTCGCATCTCGAGGCAAAGCAGCTGCAACCGCTTGGGAGAAAGCTGCGTGAGCTCGCGTACGAATGCTTCGGTACTGCTCATGTCAATGCTGCGATTGATGGGTGAGCTCGGCGGTCTTGGCTGCTAGCAATCGGTCGACTTCCTCGTCCGATATCTCATGGACGTGTTTGAGCGCCGCGTCCACTGCCCCGACGTCCTCCGCAGCGCTCACCACGCCACCTTCGCTCTCGTCGGGCTGATCGAGCCCGAGAACCTGGCTCGCCACGTAGCCCCCGAGCGCATCGATGGTCGGATAGTTGAAGACCGCCGTGATCGGAATCTCCGCCTCGAAATCCGCCTGCAGGCGCCCCTTCAGCTCAATCGACATCAGGGAGTCGACCCCCATGTCGAACAGCTTCTTGTGAGTTGGTGGCAGCTTGGGTCCCTCCATCCCCATCACTTCCGCGACACGATGCTGAAGCTGTCGAATCACCAGGCTGATCTGCTCGGAAGCGGGCGCCGCGCGAAGCTCACCGAGGAACGCCGAGGGCTGCTCCGTGACCGCGACGGCTTCGACGAGCCGACTCGCCCAAGGCGCTTCGTAGAGCGCCGGGAAGAAGCGTGCGATGGCCTGCCAGTCGAAACGCATGAAGCCCGCCTGCGGCGAACCGTCCTGGGTCAAGGCACCGAGCGCCTCCAGAACCTGCGGCGGCGACACCCGTGCCAGACCGTTGGACTCCCAGTAGGTATGAACCTTGAGCCCCTCACTCGTCGCACCAAAGCCGGCGTCAGAGACCGGGCCGAGGTTGATGGCCAGGGCGGGAAGCCCGAGGCGCGCACGCTCGTGCGCCAGGGTGTCCAAGAATCCACTCGCCGCCGCGTAGCTCCCTTGGCCCGCGGAACCGGTCAGCGAAGCCGCGGAGGAGAACAGGCAGAAGAAATCGAGGGCAAGCTCCTTCGTATGCTGGTGGAGAAGCCAGGTACCGAGCACTTTGGGCTGAAACACCAGCTCCAGTGCGGCCGCGTCGCTCTGCAGGATGGGGCGTATCAGGGTTTCGCCGTTGCGGTCCCGCCACACAGAGGCCGCGTGCACGACGCCGCGCAGCGGCTTCTCTGTCTCGCTCAACTGCCCCAGCAGGGCGACGAGCGCGGGCTCATCGGTGACGTCCAGCACTTCGTAGCGCACGTCGCCGCCGTTGCTGCGCAGCCCTCGCAGCGCGCCGGCCAGCTCGGCAGCACGTGTGCCTGGCTCGAGCGAGTCCCACGTATCTTCGGGCGGCAGCGCACTCCGGCCGACGAGCACCAGCGCACCAGCGCCATTCGAGAGCAACCAGCGGGATACCTCCAGGCCGACTCCCCACAGGCCGCCGGTGACCAGATAGGTGCCGTCGTGGCGGACAGGCGGTGCGGCAGGATGCGGCGTACGGCGTCGCGCCAGCCGTGCGACGAAGCGTTGCCCGCCGCGGAAGGCGACCTGATCTTCGCCATCGGCCGCCAAGAGCGCTTCGAGCAGCGCCTCCGTGTTGGCCTGCTCGTCGCCCTTCGGATCCAGGTCGACCAGACCGCCCCAGATCTCCGGATGCTCCATGGCACAGGTCTTTCCGAGCCCCCAGAGTGTCGACTGAATCGATGAAAGCGGTACCTTCTGCTCGCCGACGGCATGCGCGGCGCGGGTCACCAGGTAGAGCTTCGGCGCCTTGACCCCTCCTCGCTCGACCAGCGCTTGCATCAGCAGCAGCGCGGCTGTCGGCCCGATGGCCTGAGCCTGTCGGAGCGAAGAGATACTCGTCGCCTGGTCCACTGGTGCGTCCAGGGTCGGCAGGTAGACGAGATGGCTCGGGCTCTCGGCGTCCTCCGACAGCTGACCCACCAGGCGGTCCGCATCCTGTCGGGCCCAGAATTCCGGGAGCGATCCCGGCTCGATCAGGCGACAACTCCGACCGGTCCGCCGCAGCGCTTCCGCCAGGCTGGCACCCAGTGGACTCCGGTCACCGACGATGCACCAGCCGCGGCCAGTCGCAGCTACCGATGTTCGATCTGCAGCCGCGGGGCAGACCTCCCAGGCCATCTCGTAGTACAAGCTCGAGGCGTCGCCCGCCGCCGCCATGAGAGCGACCGGCGGCCTGCCGAGCTTGCGCAGGCGGACCGACCCCAGCCGCCCAACCACCCGCTCAGCCGCGTCCAGAAAGCGGATCTCGACCTGAAATTGCCCCGGCTCGACGCGAACAACGTGTAGATAGCGAATGGCAGCATCCGGCACCACATCTCGGAGCGCCCCAATATGCGAAACCAGGCGCGGAGCTCGATCCTCGAAGATCTCGGGAGCGACGAGTTGTGCGGCCTCGGCACACGTCTCGAGGAGTGCGGGATCGAGCGGCTTCCGGCGATGCAGGACCGGGCTGCCTTCGATCTCGGCCAGCGCCTCGGCCCCATTCAGCGCAATGTTCGGCAGGATCTGGCGAGCCGACTCGAGACCTACGGCAGCCAGTTGCCGCGCGAATGCGTCTGGCGCCAGAACGCGATCGCACCGGTCGCGAACGGTCTTCGTCACACCGACCACGGGAGCGGGCATCGCCTCGGAGGGAGCATCCGCTCTGAGCTCCAGAGCGCTCGCCGTCGCAAGTTGGTGGAGTGACGGGAGTCCGCACATGACGTCGTCATTGGAGGGTCCAAAGTCGAGCAGACAAGCGATCTCATCGACACCGATCTCTTGCAGTGACGCGACCAGCGGCAAACATGATTCAGGCGACCCGATCAGTGCTCGAGCACTGGCGAACCGTTGATAAAGAAACCGTACGAAGTCGTCCTGCTCGACCGGAGACAACGCATCGAGATCGACCGTCTGATCACGGCTCTCGGCAAGCCCCTTGAGCAGTGGAATGTTGGACTTCAAGAAGGCACAGTAAGGATCCCGAGCGACGTCGCGTGCAACGGCCTCATCAGGCTGGACGAAGGTATGCAGCATTGTTGTGACGCGGCCTGCACGCGAATCGTGCCCGGCGGCGGCCAGCGCGTCGCGATAGATGGTGATCTTCTCGGCCAACCCACTGACGTCTTGATCCAGGAGATGCGTCAGAACATTGACGCCCAAGGTGCCGGCACGCTCGAAGGTCTCCGGACTGCGGGCTGCGGTGATCCATACGGGAAGCTCATCCTGAACGGGCTTCGGATAGATCTCCACCGTGGTCGAGGCGCCACCGCCCTTGGTGACCTCGATGGCTTCCCCTCGCCACAGACGCTGCACGGTCTCGAGGTCTTCGTACAGCAGATCGCGACGCCGCTCGTAGCGCTCTGGCGCCAGTGCAAAATCAGTAGGGTTCCAGCCGGATGCAAAGGAGAGTCCGACACGCCCCGCGGAGAGGTTGTCGACCATGGACCATTCTTCGGCGATTCGAATAGGGTTGTGCAGCGGCGAGACGACGCTCCCTGCACGCAGTGCAATCCGATCCGTCGCGACCGCCAATGCCGACTGCAGCACGGATGGGTTGGGATAGAGACCACCCAACAGGCCGAAGTGCCGCTCGGGCACCCACACAGCTTCGAAAGCGTGCTGATCTGCGAAGGTCGCAGCATCAACGACGAGGCGGTATTTGTCGTCGCCAAGCGTCTCCGCATTGGCGGAGAAAAACATGATGCTGAAACGAATCATCGGCACACCTCCGCCGTGCGCGAGGACCAGGAGGCCCCGCATCGTTACCAGCAAGTTTTATCGACGAGTCGGATCCCTCTCGTCCCTATTGAACACTGTTACCATGCTATCAGCCTGATCGATGGTTTCCCAGCTTGGCCATTGAAAAACCTTCAATAAACGCATGTTCGCCACAGCACATCTCACTATCGAAAAACCACGCCACTCGCGAGAAGATTTTCGATGCCCTCCGAGAACTTTCGCGTGGAAAGAAGGTCCTACTGGATTTCCGAGCGCAGCCGCAGCGCGTGATGCTTCGCTCGAAGATCCTCCGTGCTTCGTCTCCCATCTTCTCTGACGCACACCGATAACAACTTTCAACGAGGAGGTTCCGTGCATCTGATCGCTACCGTATTGCTCGTTTCTTCTCTGAACCTTTTTACTTCGGCCCCCGTGGCAGAAGACACCGTCATCGTCGAGCTCGACCGGAAGGTCGCGGTGGAAGCCGTGGCAAATCAGAAGGGATTTCTTCTTGTCGATTTTTACGCTGACTGGTGAATGTCTTGCCGCCGGCAGTTGCCGGCCATGCAACAAGTTGCTCGCGACTATGCCGACCGCCTCCGCGTGGTCAAGATCGACGTCGACCGTTTCATCTTCCCGGACCGAGCGATGCGCGAAGCCTTCCGGGTAGGATCGCTCCCCCTGGTCGCACTCTTTCGTGATGGCAAGGAGGTATTCCGGATCAACGGCTTGGCCGGGGGCGGAGAAGCCCGGCTTCGCGAGCGGCTGGACACGATACCGACTGCCGACCATCGCCCTTGAATACCTCGCATTTTCAGCTCGTGGGAGCGTCAAAGGTGACGACACCATGGCGCACCCATGAGCGGCCTTCACCATCGCCACCCACAGCCGCGATTGACGATTTGCCGTCCGTTGGACGAGCGAACGCGCGACTGTGCAGCTCGAAGGTCGTGGCCCCGGCTTCCGTTCGAAGAAACGCTTGAACCGCACGCGGCTGATCGTCGACCAACCAAAGGTCCTCTTCGACCTGGATCGACGTTGGCGACGAAGGGAGCGCCGGAAACACTTGCTCAGCGGCCGTCAGGGCGAGTTGCCAATATGCGGCGGCCGGAACCAGAAGCGCGTTGTCGACGCGATAGAGATCATCGAGTGGCGGGGCGGCGGTGTCGAAAATCGCCTCCCAATGGTGCTCGCCAGCCCGACCCGCCCGGCGCTCGAGCCGACTCCCGAGAATGGGGTGGATCGAACCAAGCCCGAGATCGTGCACGGGACCCGCACCCACAGACGCAGCCGCGTGCACCTGCAGCTGACGCATTTGCGTCTGGCTCGTGCGCTTCAGCGAAAGCCCTTCGACCGTCATCAACGGCGTGCCGTCCGGGTCGAATAGCCACACATCGCCTTCGAGGACCTCGCGGTCGTCCTCACCGAATGCCTCGAGGCACGCATGGCCGACAACCCGCGAGCCGGGTCGCCGCGCGAGATGAACGCGTCTGAGCCCCAGGGGAACGTATGTGTCGAGGTCGTCACGCTGTTCCAGCAGAGGAGCGGCGAGCAGCTGGAAACATGCATCCAACAGCGCGGGGTGAATCTGAAATCGGTGCGGGACGGCGACGCTCGCCGGCAATCGGACCTCAGCGGCCGCCGTTCGCCCCTCGCAGCAGAGCCGCTCGATCCCTCGAAAGCACGGTCCGTATTCGAGGCCTTGGGCAGCCAGAAGCTGGTAGTAGCGCGCGACGTCGATCTCAGCGTCTTTTCGTTCGAGCAAGCGACCGTACGGAGCATCCGGGCCGGTCGCCGGGTGCTCCGTACGCAGCGCACGGCCCGTGGCAAAGGGCAAGCCAGCGTGCGGCGAGCCGGCCGATGCGGCCGTCGGAGGCGCGACTGTGAACGAGAGGCTTCCATCCGGCGTGGGCTCGTGGCTGAGCCGGACGGAAACCTCCGATACGGGATCGTCCGGCAGCACCAGAGGCTGGAGCACCATGACGTCCTCGAGGGTCGCGGTATCCGAGCCGAAGGCCGCGCAGGCACTTGCCAGGGCCATCTCGACGAAGCCCGCGGCGGGCATGACCGCCACGCCATGGACCCGGTGATCGGTGAGGAAGGCCGGTCGGTCGACACGCAGACGGCTCTCGTAGCAGGCTGGCTCATCCGGGCCGGAGATCTTCTTGCCGAGCAGCGGCCCCGCGCCCTCCTCGCGCCGTCCGTGCTCGAGCCAGTAGCGCTCACGTTCGAAGGGGTAGGTCGGCAACGCCAGACGACGCGGGCGTCGATGGCGGCGACCTGGCGTCTCTTCACCGCTACGGCCAGCGGCATGGACACCCTCCCAGTCCACGGCATGGCCAGCGGTGTAGAGGTGACCGAGGCTGTCGAACATCTGCACGCCGTCTTCGCGCCCGCGCCGCAGACTGGGCAGCCAATGCTTCGCGCCGCTGTCCAGAAGGCGGCCCAAGCCCAGAAGGGTCGGACTCGGACCAAGCTCGATGAAGGTGTCGTAACCCGCATCGAGCAAAGTACGCATGCCGGACTCGAAGCGAACCGGGACACGCGCGTGCTCACGCCAGTACGACGCCCGAGTGACCGCTTCGCCCGCCCAGCCGCCTGAAACGTTTGACACCAGTGCCAGCTCGGGCGCCTGCAGGCGAGCCGACGCGACAACCGATTCGAAGGGTTCGAGCATCGGGTCCATGTGTGCCGAATGAAACGCGTGTGAGACCTCGAGCGGCCGCGCGCCGACGTCGCGCCCGGCAAGGATCGCGGCCACGGCGTCGACCGCATCGCGATCGCCGGAGATGACCGTCGAGCGGGGGCCGTTGAGCGCGGCAACCGAGACATGCCCGACACCGACCGACTCGATCGCCGCACGCACCTCGGCTTCCGGCGCCGACAGCGAGGTCATGGCCCCGCCACTCGGCTGCGCTGCCATCAGGCGGCCGCGCACGGCGATCAACCGGCAGGCCGATTCCAAGTCGATCACGCCGGCGATCTGGGCAGCGGCATACTCGCCGACGCTGTGACCGAGAATCGCCGTCGGTCTCACGCCCCAGGAACGCCACAGCGCGTGCAGCGCGTAGGAGACGGCGAACAGGGCCGGCTGCGCCTGGGCCGTGTCGGCCAGCGCCTCTTCGGTAGCTGCCTCGCCGTAGATCGAGGCCACCAATGGATGAGGAAGCAAGGGGTCGAGCTCGGCCGCGCAGCGGTCCAATGCGTCACGGAACACGGGCTCGTCGTGGTAGAGGCCGCGACCCATGCCGACATATTGGGAGCCTTGTCCGGTGCACAGGAAGGCGACGCGGGGCTGGGCGCCGCACACGTCCCCTCGGATCGCGCCTGCCGGCAGGACGTTTCCCCGACCTTCGTTCGCGGCCAGCGTGGTCAGACCAGCCGCGAGGGCTTGGCAGTCCGCGCCGAGCACGGCGGCCCGGTGATCGAAGTGGGAGCGGCCCGTCGCGAGCGAGTAGCAAATGTCTGCTGCCGACACGTCGGAGCGCGCGGCGATGTCATCGTGAATCGAAGCCGCCAGGGTGGCGAGCGCTTCGGGGCTGCGCGCGGACAACACACAGAGGTGCGTCGATCGCTCAGCCCCGGTCGTCGCCGTGGCTTCCTCGGGCTCTCCTCTCCGCGCTGGCGCGGCTTCGGCCACGACGTGGACATTGGTCCCGGAAAACCCGAACGAGCTGACGCCGGCGATGCGCCGGTCGTCGATCGTCGGCCAGGGAACCATCTCGGCCGGAACCACCGCAGGAATCGCCTCCAGGTCGATGTTGCGGTTCACCGCGTTCAGATGCAGGTGAGGAGGAATGGCTTGGTGCTGCAGTGCCAGGACCGTCTTGATCAGGCCCGCGATCCCGGCTGCGGCTTCCAGATGGCCGATGTTGGTCTTGACCGACCCCAGCGTCAGGGCTTCGGTTCGACCCTCCGCGAGCACACTGGCCAGCGCCCCGACCTCGATCGGATCACCGAGTGCGGTGCCGGTTCCGTGGGCTTCGATGTAGCCGACCTGCGCGGGTGCAACACCAGCCGCCTCGAGCGCGGACTCCAGCAATGCGATCTGCGCGGCTTCGTTGGGCGCCGTGAGTCCGTTGCTCCGGCCATCGTGATTGGCCGCCGATCCCCGGATCACGGCCAGGACCGTGTCGCCGTTGGTCTCGGCGTCGGACAGTCGTTTGAGCGCGACCGCGCCACACCCTTCCCCGCGCACGTAGCCATCGGCGGAGTCGTCGAACGTCTTGCACCGCCCGTCAGGGGACAGCGCCCGTAGCTTGCAGAAGTAGATGGTCGACTCAGGCGCCAGCATCAGGTTGACGCCAGCCGCCAAGGCCAGCTCGCACTCCTGGTTGCGCAGGCTCTGGCAGGCCAGGTGGACGGCCAACAGCGACGACGAGCACGCCGTGTCGAGGGCCATCGCGGGTCCTTGCGCGCCGAGAAAGTACGCGAGGCGCCCGATCGCCACGCTGGCGCTGGTGCCGGTTCCGGAGTAGCTGTTGATGCCCTCGGCACCTGCTTCTGCCGCCAAGAGGCCATAGTCGTCGGTGCTGATGCCGGCGAAGATGCCGACCGGCGTGCCGAAGAGACGGTCCGGTGCTTGCCCACCGTGCTCCAAGGCCTCCCAGCAGACCTCGAGCAGCAGCCGCTGCTGCGGGTCCATCGCCATGGCTTCGCGCGGTGTGATGTTGAAGAACTCGGGCGAAAAGGCCGCGACATCCTCATCGAGAAAGCCACCTTCGCGGGTGTAGAGCGCCCCCGGCGTTTCGGCGTCCGCGGCAAAGTAGGCCTCGGTGTCCCATCGATCGCTGGGAACGGGCCGAATGGCGTCTTCACCACGGCTGAGCAATTCCCAAAATGCCGCGGGGGATCGCGCGCCGCCGGGCAGGCGACAGCCCATGCCAACCACCGCGATCGGCTCGTGCCGAACGGCGCGTTCCTGCTTCAGCTGAGCCCGCAGGGTCTTGATCTCTCGCAGCGCGTCGCGCAGCAGAGCGGCGCGCGATGGTGCATTGGGTGAATCCGTCATGCTCCCCTCTCCAATTTCAGCTCGCTCAGCTCCGCCGCCAGCAAGGCCGCGAGCTCCCCTTCGTCGATATCGTCATCGGTGTCGCCCGCGGCCGCCGGCCCGTCTCCCGCGGACCACGGCTCCGTGAGCTCGGACGCCGCACGGGATCCTTCCGGCTCGGCCAGACCGAGCAACGCGAGCAGATGGCCTGTGATCGCCTCGAGGGTCGGGTATTTGAACAACAGCGTCGCCGGCAGCGGCTGCCCCAGGCTGCTGCTCAACACATTGCGCAACTCGACGGCCATCAGGGAGTCGAAACCGAGCTCCTGGAGCGGGCGACGGGGATCGCTCAGGTCGACCGCGCCGCCGACCACCCGCTCGATCTGGGTTCGCAGATGATCGCCCAGCATGTCCTGTCGTCGTCCCGTGGGGGCGGCTCGAAGCTGGCGGACGATCTCGGGCGTCGCACCGGGCACAGCCACCGTGGTCAGTCCGGCAAGAAGGGGCGGTGCGCCCGCTGGGAAAAGTTGGCCGACGAGGCGCGTCCAGTCGATGTCGGCGACCATGTGCTGCGCCCGCGCCGATGAGGCCGAGGGATCTGAACCGCCCGCTGTCGCCGAGGCCAGCAGCGTGCCGAGCTGCGCCAAGTTGGCGCTTGGCGACAGCAACCGAATCCCTTGCGCTTCCGCACGTGCCTGGTCTGGCGCCCGCCATGCAGCGGTCATCCCGACCTCATCCCACGGTCCCCAGTTGATGCTCATGGCGGGCAAACCCTCGAGATGGCGATGGCGCGCCAAGGCGTCGAGAAAGGCGTTGCCGGCCGCATAGCTCGTCTGACCCGGCGATCCGAGCACCGAAGCGATGGACGAGAAGAGCACGAAGTGGTCGAGCGGCTGGGCTTGGGTGAGCTGGTGGAGGTGCCAGGCGCCGGTCACCTTGGGCGCAAGCACGGCGGCGAAACGTGGCCAGCGCTGTTCGGTGAGCACGCCATCGTCGAGCAGGCCGGCAGCATGAAACACGCCACGCAGCGGCGGCAGGCGGTCGCCAAACGCAGCCATCAGGCGTGCCATCTGGTCACGATCGGTCACGTCGCCGGCCCGGATCTCGACATCGGCGGCGAGCGCGTCGACCGCTCGAAGCGCGTCGTCAGGCCATTCGCCACGCGCGCGCCGGCTGAGCAGAACCAGGTGCCGCGCGCCCTGTTCGACCAGCCACACCGCAAGGCGAACGCCGATGCCGCCGCTAGCCCCGGTAACCAAATAGCTCGCCTCCGGCCGCAGCAGGGGCGTCGCCTCGTCGGTCAGGGCGGTTGTGCCGTCGGCAGCCTCCGGCGTCAGTACGACCTTGCCCACATGCTTTGCCTGGGCCATGTAGCGGAAGGCCTCCACGGCCTGGGCGACCGGGAAGACGCGATGGGGAAGGGGCTCGTAGTCACCGTGTTCGAAGGCTGCGATCACCACCGAAAGCTGGTCGCGGATGGTCTCCGGCTCCGCTTCACACAGCTCGTCGAGCGCAATCACGTGGTAGCCGATCTCCGGATGGGCGGCGGCGACCTTCTCGGAGCTCCAGATGCCGCGCTTCCCGATTTCCAGGAACCGTCCGCCTGCGCGCACGAGGGAAAGACTCTCGGGAATGAAGTCCTCTGCCAACGAGTTCAGCACCACGTCGACGCCTTCGCCGCCCGTGCGAGCGCGAACCTGCTCTGCGAAATCGAGGGTCCGGGAGCTCATTGGTGCACGGACACCGCAGGCTTCGAGCACCGACCACTTTCCTGGGCTTGCTGTGGCGAAGATCTCGGCACCGGCCCGGCGCGCGATCTGAACCGCTGCCATGCCGACACCGCCGGCAGCCGCGTGGATCAGCACCCGCTCGCCCGGCTGGATCTTCGCCAGGCGCTCGAGGGCGTAGGATGCGGTGAGGAAAGTGATCGGGAGCGTCGCCGCTTCGACATCGCTCAGGCGCTCGGGCACGCGCGCGGCCAGGTTCGCCGATGTGGTCACGTAGCGGGCGAACGCGCCTGAAGCAATCGCCAAGACGCGATCGCCGGGAGAGAAGGTCTCGACACCCGCACCCACGGCTCGCACTTCACCGACACACTCGTTGCCCAGCAACCCGGCATCGCCCGGATAGAGCCCGAGGACGTTGAGCACGTCGCGGAAGTTGAGGCCCCCGGCGCGGACTTCGATCTCGATCTCCCCGGCAGCCGGTGCCGTCCGCGGCACCGGGCGCACGCGCAGGGCATCGAGCGCGCCGCGTTCGTCGACGTCGAGCCGCCAGGCGCGATCGGCCGGCAGGGCCAGTGCACGGCCACCGCCACCTGCCGGATCCACGGCCGCTTCGGCGCGGACCAGGCGCGCCACACGGCGAACGCCGTCGCGCCAGGCGACCTGGGGCTCTGCCGATCCTGAGAGCATCTCTCGGCAAACGTGCTCGGCTTCTTCTTCGGCCCGACCCGAGGCAGCCTCACCGTCGTGCGGCGCCAGATCGATCAAGGTGGTTGCCAGCTCGGGGTGCTCGAGGCCGACTGTACGCGCCAGACCCCACAGGGGCGCGCCGCACAATCCGACACCAGACGACCCGTCGGCGCCACGGGTCAGGATCCACAGCCTCGGCGATCGCGTCACGGCGTCGTCGACCAGGGCTTGTGCCACATGCAGCAGGCCGGCGGTACTTCGCAGGCCACCCGACAACGGATCCTCGGCGCCGTCGAGACTCCACAGGTAGACGACGCCGGCGAGCGGCTGATCGTCCTCTGTGGTGTCCTGGGCCAGGCGGCGGAAGTCGTCGGGACGTTCCGGATCGACGCGGCACGGTTCGTCCGTCGCGCTGGCGGAGGCGCGATAGGGGCCGGGCTCGACGACCCAGGCCCGCCCGCCACGCGCGCCGATCCGCTCGGCAAGCCGTGCTCCGAGATTGCTGCGGTCCGAGAAGATCCACCAGGTGCCAGCCCACGCCGACTCGGACGGCGTCGGTGGATCGAGCTGGGGGGCGTCGGCCCAACGCAGGCGATAGAGCCGGTCATGGCGACGGTCGTCATGTTGGGGCTGGGCCCCGAGTAACTGCTCGAAGCCGGCCCGCGGCGTGCGGCGCAGCGCCAGGCCACGCAGGCGAGCTAGAAGGCGGCCGCGGACATCGTAGAGGTTCAAGTCGCCGGTCAAGATGCCACTGCCCGCCCGTTCGGGCTCGAGGCGACCGTGGGCCCAGATCTCGCCGTCGAGCGTGCCCTCGACCACGATGCTGTCGAGGCCGAAGGGCAGGAAGAGGTCGTCGTCGACGCCGGCATAGGCGGCACCGAAAAGTTGCAGGCCAGCGTCGAGCAAGACCGGGTGTAGACGGACGCCGGACGAGGACCCCGCGCCCGGCGGCAGGCGAAGGCGGGCGAGGACGTCGTGATCGTCACCGCGCCAAACGTCGACGAGACCACGGAAGGCGGGCCCGTACGCCAGGCCGATCGCGTCGAAGCGGCGGTAGACATCGTCGACCTCGACGGCCTCGGTGCAGCGGTCACGAAGCGCTTCGAGCGTGCCGTCATCGTGCTCGGCAGGAACGGGCGTGTCGGCGGCAACACGCTGGATGATTCGGCCGCGGACGTGGAGGCGCCAGGCTTCTTTTTTGGGCTCGTCGTCTGGGCCTTCCCCCGGATCGGCTTCGTTCAGTGCTTGGGAGAGGATCTCGAAGGGCCGCCCGGCCGCGTTGTCCTCGGGGGAAACCACGACCTGCACCCGGCTGCCGCGACCGGTCAGCTCGAGGGGCTGCTCCCAGCCCAGATCTTCCAAGGTGATCACGGGCAGGCGGGCGCTTCGGCCGGCAAGCTGCCCAGCGGCTTGTGAGGCAAGCTCGAGAAAAGCGGCGGCCGGGAGCACCACGCGCCCCGCGACGCGGTGGTCGGCGAGGAAGCTCGGAGCGTCTTGGGCCACACAGATTTCGAAGTAGGCGTCCCCCGAGCGCGCCATGGGAATGCGGCGACTCACCAGGCCGGTGGCATGGCTGTCGCCCAACTCCGATGCGTGTGCCCGAGATCGCGCTTCACCTTCCAGCATGATCCAGTAGGGCTGGCGCTGGAACGGGTAGGTCGGCATCGCCACCTTCCGGCGCTTCTCGTCGCCCTGGAGGGCGGCCCAGTCCGGACGATGGCCAGCTACATACAGCTTCCCCAAGGTATCGAGGAGCTGTGACCAAGGCGGCCGGCCGCGTCGCAGGCTCGGCAGCCAGTGCCCGCTCGCGCCGGGCAAGGCTCGGCCCATGCCGAGCAGCACGGGGTGCGGGCCGATCTCGATCAAGGTCTCGTAGCCTTCATCGAGCAACACCTGCATGCCATCCGCAAAGCGGACCGGCGCGCGTGCATGGCGCCGCCAGTAGGACGCGCTGGCGACTTCTTCACCGGCCCACGCCCCCGACACGTTGGACACCATGGGCAAGCGAGGTGTGGCGAACGAATGAGCCGACGCTTCACGCTCGAAGTCGTCCAGCATGGGGTCCATGAGCGGCGAGTGGAAGGCATGAGACACGCGCAGCGCTTGGGTCTTCGTGCCAGCGGCTTCGAGTGCGGACTGCACCGCATCGACTCCCGCCCGGCTTCCCGACACGACGGTCGCGTCTGGCCCGTTGATCGCGGCGATGGCCACCGTGTCGTCGCCGTGGTCGGCAATCACCGCGGCCACGCCCGCTTCGCCAGCGGTGACCGAGAGCATCGCTCCGCCGTCCGGTACGCTCGCCATCAGGCGCCCACGGATCGCGGCCAGCCGGGCCGCGGTCGGCAGATCCATCACTCCCGCGGCCTGGGCCGCCGCGTATTCACCGACACTGTGCCCGAGCACCGCGTCCGGCTCGATGCCCCACGAGCGCCACAGCGTGCTCAGCGCGAAGGAAATCGCGAAGAGCGCAGGCTGGGCCAGCGCGGTATCGGCCAGCGCGTCTTCGCTGGCCGCTGCGTCGAAGATCGAGGCCAGCAGCGGGCTCGGAAGCAGGGAATCCACGACCTCGGCGCATTGGTCCAGCGCAGCGCGGAAAGTGGGCTGCGTCTCGTAGAGCGCGCGCCCCATGCCGACATATTGCGAACCCTGGCCGGTGAACAAGAATGCCACCTTCGGACGCCCGCTGTAGGGAGCAATCCCTCGAGACCCAGCGTCTCGAGACCCAGCGTCTCGAGACACAGCTTGCCCTTGCGCGGCGCGCCGCAGCGAAGCCGCTGCCTCGGCAGCGTTGCCCGCAACCACGGCCAGTCGATGCGCGAAGTGCGAGCGCCCCGTCTGGAGCGTCCAGGCAGCATCGGCCAGATCCGGTGCGTCAGCTTCCTCGAAGCGTTCCGCGACCCGTGCGGCCAGGGCTTCGAGCGCGGGCGCATTGCGCGCCGAAAGGGTCAGGAGGCGTGCCGGGCGGCGAGGAACCGGCTCCGGCGGGCTCGCGGAGCGGATCGCGTCCGCCGTTGCCTGCGCCGGCGCTTCCTCGAGCACGACGTGGCAGTTGGTGCCTCCGAATCCGAACGAGCTGACGACGGCCAGGCGTGGGCGCTCTCCTCGCGGCCAGGGCACGGGCGCAGTAGGTAGGTGCAACCGCGTTCCCGCCAGGTCGATGTGCGGATTCAGCGTCTCGAGGTGGAGATTCGGCGGAATCACCTCACGCTCGAGGGCCAGCACCGCCTTGATCAACCCAGCGAGACCCGCGGCCGCTTCGAGATGGCCGAGGTTGGTCTTGACCGAGCCGATTGCACACGGCGGCTGTCCGTCCTCTCCGCCGTAGACGACCTTGAGCGCATCGATCTCGATCGGATCACCGAGTGGCGTACCGGTGCCGTGGGCTTCGATGTAGCCGATCGCGGAGGCTCGAATGCCCGCGCCTTCCAGGGCTGCACGTTGAACGGCTTGCTGGGCCGGCCCGCTGGGGGCGGTGAGGCCGTTGCTGCGGCCGTCTTGATTGATCGCCGTGCCGCGAACCTGGGCGAGAATTCGGTCGCCCCGAGCCTGCGCCGCCGACAGCCGCTCGAGCACCACGACGCCGCATCCCTCGCCCCGCACATAGCCGTCGGCGGCGGCATCGAAGGTGCGGCAGCGGCCGCCAGGCGCCATCATGTCGGCAGCCGAAAGTGCGGTGGTCAGATCGGATTCCAGCATCAGGTTGACGCCGGCGACCAGGGCGAGGTCGCATTCGCCGTGCCGGAGGCTGGAGGACGCGAGATGGAGCGCGACGAGCGACGACGAGCATGCCGTGTCGACCGCCATGCTCGGACCGCGCAGATCGAGCAGAAAAGAGAGCCGGTTGGCCGCGATGCTCAGCGCCATGCCCGTGCCCGCGTAGCCGTCGATCTGGCCGGGTACCCGCGACAGCAGGCGGGCATAGTCGCTGGTGCTGATGCCGACAAAAACACCCGTACGGCTGCCGCGCAAGCTCTCCGGAGCGATGCCGGCATGCTCGAGAGCCTCCCACGCAACCTCGAGCATCAGCCGCTGCTGTGGGTCCATGTGGCGCGCTTCGCGTGGCGTCACCGAGAAGAAGTCGGCGTCGAACGAACGCACGTCTGAAAGGAAGCCACCACATTGGGTGGTCAGGCCCCGCGCGTCTTCCCAGCGACCATCGGGCACCTCGCTGACAGCATCGACACCTTCGATCAGCAGTCGGGCGAAGGCGTCCGGGCCGTCCGCTCGCGGATATCGACAGCCCAACCCAACAACCGCGATCGGTGCGGCTTCTCCTGCGGTTGGCTCAGCAACGGTTGCTACATCGTCCGTCGGCGGACCTGCCGCGGCACCGCCTTTGGCCGACGGACCCGCGGGAAGCTGCGTCAGGTGATCGGCCAGTGCTTCGATCGTCGGATAGTCGAACGCCAGGGTCGGTGACAACCGCCGCCCGAGTCGCTCTTCGAGGCGGCCCGAGAGCGCCACGACGTCTTTGGACGTCAGGCCGAAACGCGCCAAAGGCGCCTGCGGATCCACGGACTCCGGCGCCACCCGGGCGACCGCCGCGACCTCGCTGACCAACCAACTCAGCAACGCGTCCCGGACACGTGCCGACGCGCGATCGGCCGGCATGGCGGGCTGGAAGCCGCGCTCAGAGCCGCCGGTTTCACGGGAGCTTCTGGTTTCACGGGCATCCCTGGCGCCTGCCGCGCCTTCCTCAGCGGCGTCCAAGGTGGAAGGCTTCGCGTTCCAGCGCCCGACCTCGCGCAGCGCCCCCTCGAGGAAGGCTTGGCGACACGCATGGCGCTGGATCTTGCCGCTCGAGGTCTTGCTGATCGAAGCAGCGCGGATCAGCACCAGTGTGTCGAGCTCGAGACCGTGTTGCTCGGCGATCGCTTCGCGCACCCGACCAGCGATGGCGTCGACATCGGGCCGGCGGATCTGGCGATCCAGCTCTTGCACGAGGACCAGTCGCTCCTCGCCGTCGCGCTCGACCGAGAAGGCGGCACCACTGCCGGCGCGCAGCCCCTCGCCGCTCTGCCAGACCGTGAGCTCGATGTCCTGGGGATGGTGGTTGGCACCGCGGACGATGATCAGGTCTTTGATGCGCCCCGTGACGAAGAGCTCGCCATCATCGAGAAAGCCGAGGTCACCCGTGCGCATGTAGGGGCCGGCGGCGGTGCCCTCGGCCTCGATCTCAGCCCCGAAGACCGCCGCACTGACCTCCGGGCGCTGCCAGTAGCCTTGCGAGATGCTCGGACCGCGCAACCAGATTTCGCCGACCGAGCCGGAGGCCATTCGACGCTTCCTCTGCGGGTCGACAATGGCCACTTCCGTGTCTTCCACCGCGACGCCACAACCGACCAGGGCGCGCGCCGATTCGCCCGCGGCCGGTACGCACGACCGACCGTCGCGCAGCGCTTCGGCGGAGAAGCGGCCGACGACCGGCGGCGTCGGCTTGGCACCGCCGGTTGCAATCAGCGTGGCCTCCGCCAGGCCGTAGCAGGAGTAGAAAGCTTCGCGGCGGAATCCGCAGCCGGCAAACGTGTCGGCGAATCGATCGATGGTTGCGCGCTGCGTCGGCTCGGCGCCGATGAACGCCAGGTCCCAGGACGAGAGATCCAGATCCGAAAGCTGCTCCGGCTGCATCTGCGCACGCGCCACGCACAGCTCGAACGCGAAGTTGGGACCGCCGCTGGTCGTCGCCTGGTAGCGGCTGATCGCCTCGAGCCATCGAAAGGGGCGCTGCAGAAAGCTGACCGGCGCCAGCAAGGTGACCGGAAAGCCACCGTAGACCGGCTGGATGATGCCGCCGATCAAGCCCATGTCGTGGTAGGGCGGAAGCCAGATCACGCCGCGGCTGGCGGCATTGTGGTCGAAGCAGGTGTGGATGCAGCGCGAGTTGTGCAGCAGGTTCGCGTGGCTGAGGATGACGCCCTTGGGCTGCGACGTGGATCCCGAGGTGTACTGCAAGAACGCTCGGGTATCGGGCCTGATCGCCGGCGCGCGCCAAGCATCGGCCTGCGAGGAAGGAAGCGTATCGACCGCGGTCCACGAGAGGTCGCCTTCGAGCGAGGTGACCTTGCGCAGTAGGGAGCTCGTGGTCAGGGCCTGGTCGGCACCGCAGTCGTTCACGACCTCCTGAACACGCCCCATCTGGCGCTTGCTCAACGGTGGGTAGGCCGGTACGGCAATCACCCCGGCATAGAGGCAGCCGAAGAACGACGCCACATAGTCGAGCCCCGGTGGCATGAGCAGCAGCACGCACTCGCCCTGGGGGGCGCGCGCTTGGAGGTGTGCGGCAATCGCCCGTGCTCGCGCGTCCAGCTCGGCGTAGCTGACCTCGGCAACCTCGCTTTCTCCATCGAGGAGAAAGCGCATGGCAAGCTGTTCCGGGCCCTGCCGAGCTCGCTCTCGAAGCAGCTCAACGAGCGTCTCGAGGTCGGCGTGCATGCATCCTGGGATCGTCGGTCCGGCGCTCATCGCGAACCTCCGCTAGCTCATACGGAAGTCTTCTATCGAATTTCTTTTTAACAACTCCACACGTTTCTCGATATTAAAAGCCATATCTTCATAAATCTAACGATAGCGTAGATTCGTGGCTCACCACCTGATGCACGCAGCACCTCGGTTCGATGGCACGATCGTCACCATCGACTGCTGCCAGCGCAAGGCAACCTGGAACCGAGAAACGAAGACAGGAGCGCGGAAAGGCGCGCGGTGCGACCACGCGCTATCGAATCGGAATCTCCGATTGGATCGATCGATCTAGCGCCGCAATTCGCTCAGCGAGGGGTGGGTGGCTGTCGTAGAGCGCAACCCGAAATGGGTGTGGCGTGAGGTTGACGAGGTTGTCGCGGCCCAGGGACTCGAGCGCACGAATCATCGGCGCGGCACCCGCAGACTCGGCAGCGTAGCGATCCGCTTCGAATTCGAATCGTCGCGACAACGCACCCGACGCTGCACCCAAGATGAGCTCGGCGGGGCGCGCGAGCAACGCGAAGAAGACCAGTCCGGCATGGGCTGATGGCGCGGTGCCGAAGGCTTGGTACAGCCCTGCCTGCGCGAGCACGACACCGAGCAGAAAGAACATCGCGCCCAGGTGCACGATGGCGAGCACGGTGCCTTTCGTGATGTGACCGAGCCGATCGTGTCCGACCTCGTGGGCCAATACGGCCACGGTTTCATCCTCGGGCATGCGATCGACCAAGGTGTCGAAAAGCGCAATGCGCGCGCTCCGACCCGAGCCGGAGACAAAGGCGTTCGCCCGACTGGACCGGCGCGAGCCGTCGACCACGAAGAGCCCGTCCAGGCGAAGACCGACCTGGCGCGCCCAACGCTCGATCGCCTGCCGCAAGCTGCCGTCGGGCAGGGGCTCGAAGCGCAAGAAGAGGGGCAGGACAAAGCGCGGCATCAGGCGCTGCATGATCACGCTCGCCACCGATGCGACCAGCCAGGCCATCCACCACCCGTGGCTACCGGCGCGGGTGAAGAAGATCAGGACCAGCGCGGCGAATGGCGCACCGAGCAGGGCCATCAGTACGAGCGTCTTGAGGCCGTCGAGCACGAAGGTGCGCACGCTGGTGCGGTTGAAGCCGAACTGCGCTTCGAGCCAAAAGGTGTCCCAGATCGAGAACGGCAGGGAAAGCGCGAGTTGCCCGACGACCATCAGCCCCAGGAATAGCAGTCCGTCCCAGGGCATTGGGAGGCCCCATGCCGCGACGAGCTGATCCAGCCACCCGAAGCCGCCGGCAAACCAGAACCCGAGCACAGCCGCCAGCTCGACCGTGCCGCGGACGATTCCCGCCAGGGTGCTGGCACGCGCGTGTGCCTGAGACTTCTGATAGTCGCCCGTGTCGTAGAGATTGGCGAGCCGTGGCGGCGGTCGGTCACGCGTGGAGCGCCAGTGCAGCACATCCGCGATCAGGTCCACCAGGTACGCAGCCACCAAGGCTGCCAGCACGGCGAGTGCCCAGCTGTTCCAGCTCATGCTGCCCCGGTCGTCACAGCAGCCTAGACGGAGCGCGTCAGGCTGCCATCGACGCGGACGTTCTGGCCCGTCACGTAGCCAGCGTCGCTGGAGAGCAGGAAGGCGACGGTCTTGGCGACCTCTTCGACCGTTCCGAAGCGCCCCATCGGAATCCGCGCGACCGTGGCCGCGTCCTCGGGATAGCTGTCGATGAATCCAGGAAGCACGTTGTTCATCCGGATTCCGTGCTTGGCGTAGCGATCGGCGTAGAGCTTGGCAAAGCTGCCGAGTGCCGCCCGCAGCGCCGCGGAGAGCGGAAAGGCCGGCTCGGGCTCGAAGGCGGCGAAGGTTGAAATATTGACGAACGCACCGTGCCCCTGCTCGACCATGGTTGGCGTCACCAGGCGCGCCATGCGCACGACGTTGAGCACCACGAGGTCGAGAGCCGCGTGCCAGTCGGCATCCTCGAGCTCGAGCAGCTCACCCTTCGGCGGATGACCCGTGTTGTTGACCACGGCGTCGATGCGCCCCCAGGTGTCGAGGGTTTCCTGCACCAGCTTCTCGAGATCGCCGGGGACGACGACCGACCCGCGCAAACCGATTCCGTCCAGGCGATAGGCCAGCTTGCGCGCTGCCTCGGAAGTCGAGAGCAGCGCGACTTTGTATCCCTTTCGGTGCAGCTCCTCGGCGCAGGCTGCACCCATGCCTCGCCCGGCGGCGGTGATGATCGCTACTCGTTCGTTTGCCATGGCGGCAGACTATCGCTGAAACCCGCGGCGGACCAACACGTACCATAGTACGGTAGCCGATCATCGGAAACCGACAAGGCTTGCACAACGCGCACCGCAACGAGAAAACCATGGCCACCGATCGCAAACCCTTGCCACCCGCCGCGGTCGAGATCTTGCTCTCGCTGCTCGATGGTCCAGCCCATGGCTATGGCATCAAGCATGTCATCGAGGAGCGGACCGAGGGGCGCACACGAATGCGTGCCGCCACCCTCTACGAGGCCTTGCACCGACTCGACCAGCGCAGATGGATCGAAGAGGTCGATCCACCTTCGGACACGGACGATGGTGCGACCTCGCGCTGGCGCTTCTATCGACTGACCGACACCGGCCGGCAGGTTCTTCGTCACGAATTGGCACGCATGGACGCGATTGTCCGCCACGCGCGGAACCGCGGGCTGGCCCTGAGCCGGGACACGCCATGAGCCGCGTGCCCAGCAAGCGGTCCACCGAGGGATTGCAGCCCAAACCACTGATCGCGATCCTGCTGCAACTCTTGCCGACCCGTTTTCGGCATCGCTACGGCCACCAGTTGGTGCTCCATCTTCGTGAGGAACGCCGCGAGAAGCGCTTCCAAGGGCGCCTCGGTGGTCTGCGTTTCTGGCCCGCAGCGATCCTCGACCTCGTCAGCGTCGCGGCTCGCCTGCGGCACCAGCATCGCATCATCGATCCAGCCGTCTCTCGGCCGCAACCTCCCCGGAGCCACCCCATGGATTCCTTCACCCGAGATCTCCGCCACGCCTACCGCAGTCTCTGCCGCCGCCCCGGCTGGACGCTCGCTGCTGCCGCGACCCTGGCGATCGGAATCGGAGCCGCGAGCGCAATTTTTGGACTCGTCCAAGGCGTACTGCTGGCACCGTTGCCCTATCCGGAGAGCGACCGTTTGGTCAGCATGCAGGCCTTCTTGCCCGATCTCGGGCGCACCCGCGGCTCGGTGTCCTATCCGGTATTCGAGGCGATCCGCGACATCGAGGATGCGACCACGGGTCTCGGTGGCTACAGCGTTCGCTCGTCGACCGTCGATCTCGGCAGTGGCGCCGAGAGAATGACCGGCGCGGTCGCCTCGTCTGCGGTCTTCCGCGCGCTCGGTGTCTCTCCGACGACCGGTCGTTTGCTACAAACCGACGACGATGTTGCCGAGGCCGCCCCGACCGTGGTGCTCAGCCATGGCCTGTGGCAGGAACGCTTTGGCGGCGACCCTCATGTCGTCGGTCGGCTCATCGAGATCGGCGAGCAGTCGACCGAGGTGGTCGGCGTCATGCCGCAGGGTTTCGTCTTTCCCGACCCCGCGATTCGCTTCTGGCGGTCGATGGCAGGCATGCCGAGACAGCCGACCTCTCATTACTTGTCGATGGTTGGCAGGTTGAAACCCCAGGAAGACGAGGAAGCTGCGCATGCACGCCTCGGCGGGATTCGACTCGAAGTGCCAACCGGCGCGCCGGGGCGATCGGGGACGATCGGCCTGGCCAGCCAACCCTTTCTCGAAAGCCTGGTCGGCGAGATTCGGCCGCAGTTGATGCTCTTCGTGCTGGCTGTTGCCGGCGTGCTCGCCATCGGCTGCGTCAACGTCGTAAACCTGGTGCTCGGCCGCGCCGCCGCCCGTGAGCACGAAATGTCGCTGCGTGCCGCCCTCGGTGCGGACCGCGCGCGGCTGATTCGACTGGTGCTGACCGAAACCGTGCTCCTCGGCCTGCTCGGTGGTGTGCTCGGCCTGGTCGTCATGGTCGCGGTCGAGCGCGGATTGCTGGCCCTCGCCTCCGACCAGCTGCCCCGGGGCGGCAACCCCGGCATCCACCTGTGGGTGTTTGCCTTTGCGTTCGCGCTCTCCGTGACGGTCGGTGCCGTTGTCGGCCTGCTGCCCGCCCTGCGTGCGTCACGACCACGGGCCGGCAGCCACCTCGGCGGCGAGGGTCGTGGGATTCTGGGGGGCACGCGCCGCCATCGGCTGCGCACCCTCATGGCGGTTTCGCAGATTGCGCTCGCCACCATGCTGCTTTCCAGTGCCAGCCTCTTGACGATCAGCCTGGCGCGGCTCAGCGCTGTCGAGACCGGGCTCGATACGCATCAGGTGCTGACTTTTCGCCCGGCACTCGGCAACGCCTACGACTCCACGGAGAAGGGCCGTGCCTTCTTTCGCGCTACCGAAGAGCGGCTGCGCGCCCTCCCGGGCACGCGCGACGTGGCGTTCACGGCCACAGCGCCCTTCGGCGGCGGGCACATCGGCGAGCGCCTCGTGGTGGCCGGCACACCGGAGCCCGCCACCCCTGAGGATGCGCGGGTGGTCGACGTTCAGGTGGTGAGCGACGGCTTCTTCGAGCTCCTCGGCCTCCGCGCCATGGTCGGTCGCACACTCCAGACACGGGACGAGGTCGGCCCGTCGCGGGTGGCGGTGGTCAACGCCACCCTGGCAAGGACCCATTTCGGCGAGGCCAGTGCCGCGCTCGGACGCACAATCGACGTCGGGCAGGATCACCGTAAGCGCAGCCTGGAGATCGTCGGCGTGGTGCCCGACATCCGCCCCTATTCCCTGGTTCGACCGATGGCCCCCATGGTCTTCGAGCCACTCGGGGAAGGCAGCGAGGAGTGGCCTTTCGCAAGCCTGTTGGTGCGCACCGAGTCAGGTACTGCCGCGCTCGCTGCAGCGATCCCCGACATGGTCCGCGCCATAGACCCAGCGGTCCCGGTCACCGGGCTCGCCAGCCTCGGCGCACGACTCGATCGCCAGCTCGCGCTGCCTCGGCTGCGCATGCGTGTCCTGACGGTGTTTGCGGGTTCGGCGCTGCTGCTGGCGTTGATCGGCGTCTACAGCGTGATGAGCTCACTGGCAGCCGAACGCACCCGTGAGATCGGGGTGCGGCTGGCCCTCGGTGCCCGGCGCAGCCAGATCCTTCGGTGGCTCGGCCGGTCTGGCGTCGTGATCACCGCGGCCGGCTTGCTGTTCGGCACGTTCGGCGCGCGCGCCAGCGCACGCTTCCTCGAGAGCTACCTCTTCCAGCTCCAGACATTCGATCTGCGGATCGTCGGGACGACCGCGCTGCTCCTCGCCCTGGCCGCGCTGATTGCGGTCTACCTGCCGGCCCGTCGCGCCAGCCGACTCGATCCAGTCGATACCCTGCGCACCGAATAGCGCTGGCGTCGATCTCGCCGGGCTCAGAATTCGATGACGATCTTCCCAAGCTGGCTGCCGTCGGCCATGTGCTGGTAGGCGGCGGCGATTCGGTCGAAAGGAGCCACGTGGTCGACCACCGGCATCAGGCTGCCGTCCGCCAGTCGCTCGTCAGCAAACGCACGAAAGCCGGCAACCAGCTCACGCTTCTCATGGCGCGATCGGCTCCGCAGGACGGAGCCACGAAGCGTCAGACGGCGGCGCAGAACCTCACCGAGATCGAGCTCGGCCCGACGCCCGGCCATCAAGCCGACCAGGATCAGGCGACCGCCGTCAGCAAGGGATGCGAGGGTCGCGGGTAGCCAGCGACCACCGACCAGATCCATCGCCACATCCGCACCACGCCCCTCGGTCGCGTTGCGGACAGCCTCGGGCATGCCATCCGCCAACACGACGCAGTGGGTCGCGCCGAGCGTCCGCAGGAGGTCCAACCGCTCGAGGCTACGGCCGGCGGCGACCACCTCGGCGCCGCAGCAGCGTGCGAGCTGAACCGCAAACGTGCCGATGCCCGACGTGGCACCCGTGATCAGAACCGACTTGCCATTCTCCAGGTGCCCTTCGACCACCAGGTTGGTCCACGCCGTGAGCGCGGCTTCCGGCAACGCCGCGCCATCGGTGTAGGACAGCTGCGGCGGAATGGGCATGAGCTGGCCTGCTGGACAAGCGACGCGCTCGGCTTGGCCGCCACCCGCGAGCAGCGCCATTACGCGGTCACCGACGGACCATCCTTCGACCGAAGAGCCAACCGCCACGACATCGCCCGCACACTCCAGCCCGGGCACCTCGCTCTCGCCGGGCGGTGGTGGATACAGACCGCGAAGCTGCAGGAGGTCGGCCCGATTGAGCGCAGTCGCCCGCACCTGGATCAGCACCTCGTCCCGACCGACCACGGGATCGGGTAGCTCTCCGATGCGCGGCGTTGACGCTGGCTGGCGAGGGTCGTAGGGCAAGACGGCACGCATGGACGGCAAGCCTCCTCAACGGAAAAGCGCGCCGGGCCTCGCGAGGACGAACCCCGCAAGAAGCCAAGCGCGCCGATGGATCGTTTCGTTAGTTCTCGACCAGGCCACGCGACGCAGAACGACCGTCTTCGTCGAAGACCAGTCGACCGCCGCGGAAGCTGGCGTCGCGAAGGGCCTTGCTCAGCACCTCACTCAGCTCGGCGACGGCCATGACCTCGATGCCGTCGCGCACCTCCTGGGGCAGATCTTCGAGATCGCGCTCGTTGGCCTTGGGCAGGATGAAGGTCCGAATGCCAGCCCGAACGCCGCCGAGGATCTTCTCCTTGACGCCGCCGATCGGTAGCACCCGCCCGGACAGCGTGATCTCGCCGGTCATGGCGACATCGTGCCGGGCCGGCCGACTGGACAGGCTCGACACCACAGCGGTTGCCATGGCAACGCCCGCCGAGGGTCCGTCCTTGGGAATCGCGCCCGCCGGCACGTGAATGTGCAGGTCGCGCTCGAAATCCTCCGGATCGACACCGAGCGATTCGGCATTTGCCCGGGCGTAGGACCATGCCGCGTAGGCTGACTCCTTCATCACATCGCCCATCTGGCCGGTCAGCCTCAGATTTCCCTTGCCCTTCATGCCGCGGACCTCGACGAACATGATGTCGCCGCCCGCGGGTGTGTAGTACATGCCCGTGGCCACGCCGATCTGGTCGGCCGCCGCCATCACTTCCGGATGCACCTTCGGGCGGCCGAGAAGCTCGCCGACCATTTCCGGGTCGACCTCGACCTGCTCCACCTCCTGCGCGGCGATCTTGCGCGCCACCTTGCGCGCCAGTCGGCCGATCTCACGCTCGAGCTGGCGTACGCCCGACTCCCGCGTATACGCAGTGATGACCTTTCCGAGGGCCCCGTTGGTGAGGGTGATCTCGTCCGCGACCAGGCCATTCTCCTCGAGCTGACGCGGCACCAGGTACTGCTCGGCGATCTTCAGCTTCTCGCCCTCGGTGTAGCCGTCGAATTCGACCATCTCCATGCGGTCGAGCAACGGCCCAGGGAGATTCTGGACGAAGTTCGCCGTGCAGATGAACAGCACCTCCGAGAGATCGAAGGGCAGGCCCAGATAGTGATCGGTAAAGGAGTCGTTCTGCGCCGGATCGAGCACTTCGAGCAGGGCAGCTGCCGGATCGCCATGGAACGAAGCGCCCAGCTTGTCGATCTCGTCGAGCAGGAAGACCGGGTTCTTGGTACCGGCGTTCTTCATGCCCTGGATAATGCGCCCTGGCATGGCGCCGACGTAGGTGCGCCGGTGGCCACGAATATCGGCCTCGTCGCGCGCTCCGCCGAGGGAGATACGCACGTACTCGCGGCCCATGGCACGCGCGATCGACTTCGCAAGCGAGGTCTTGCCGACGCCGGGTGGGCCGGTGAAGAGCAGGATCGGCCCCTTGGTCGAGCGCGCATTCGGGGCATCGTCGCTCTTGCCCGCTTCGGCGTCAGCGTCCCCAGCCGATGGCTCGTCAGATGACGCTCCCTGCTGCGCCTCGGCCGCCACCGCATCG
Source organism: uncultured bacterium (assembly GCA_937948815.1). Classification (GTDB taxonomy): domain Bacteria; phylum Acidobacteriota; class Thermoanaerobaculia; order Multivoradales; family J023; genus J023. The sequence goes on along the minus strand of CALFAM010000153.1, from coordinate 2,900 downwards.
TCCGCCTCCGGCTCTTCGGCCTCGGCAGCCCGGGACAAGCGCAGCTGGCGAACGGCGAGAAATTCGAGAATCCGCTCTTTGACGTCCTCGAGGCCGTAGTGGTCCTCGTCCAACACGTCGCCAGCGAGAGCGATGTCGAGCTGCTCGTCGCTGCGTTCCGCCCAAGGCAGCTCCGCGACCGTCTCGAGGAAGGTCCGGATCACCTGGTATTCCATGGCCTCGCGGTTGATCCGCCCGAGCCGCTTCAGCTCACGGTCGACCTCCTTGCGCGCCTCGGCGGGCAGGGGCAGGGCAGCCAGGGTGGCGGCCAGCTCGTCGACCTCTTCGTTGTCGTCGCCTTCGCCCAGCTCGTTCTGAATCGCCTTGAGCTGCTCGCGCAGGTAAATCTCCCGCTGCCGATCTCCAATCTCTTCCTGGACCTGATTCTTCAGATCCTCCTGCGCCTCCATCACACTGAGCTGCCGCTCGATGTGAATGAGCACACGGCGCAAGCGCTCCTCGACCGACAGGGTCTCGAGCAGGGCTTGGCGTTCGGCCACGGGAAGATCGAGGTAGCCGGCCACCAAATCGGCCAGGCGGGCCGGGTCCTGGATCCCGGACAGCACTTGGCTGACGGCATCCCGGGCGAGTCCCGAACGCTGCGCAAGGTCGGCGGCCTGCGACCGCGCCTCGCGATAGAGCGCGACGAATGCCGCGTCATTCGGATCGAGCGGTGGCATCTCGTCGGTCTCGCGAACGATGGCTTCCAGGTGGCCGTCTTCCGCCGCGCTCACCCGCATGCCAATGCCACGGCGCTCGCCATGGAGCAGCAGGTGCATGCCGCCGAGGTTGCGCTGAAGCTGCTCGATGCGGGCGACCGTACCGATGGTGTAGAGGCCTTCCGGGTTGACCTCTTCCGTGTTCTGCCGCTGGGTGACGGCAAAGACCATCGGCTTGTCAGCAGCGAGAGCAGCCTCGATGGTGCGCATGGTCCCTGGACGGCCGACCGCAATGGGGATGGCGATTCCGGGAAACAGCACAAGGTCGCGAAGGGGAAGCACGGGAAGACGCAAGGGCTCTTCCGATGGTGATTTTCCAGTTTCTTGGGGGCTAGACTCTTCGGGGTCCAGCTCGATGGGGGTAAGGGCTTCCGACATCATGTGTCCTTCCTGAAACCGATCTTGTGTCCATTCGCCTGCGGCACACGCGCCGACGCCCAGACAAACTTGACAACCAGGGACTCAAGTCGGTTATTCCCGGCATCGACAATTCCTTTTCTCGGCCTGCCGTCACAGGGCCAGCATGCAACCCTGATCATCTTCAGGCACGGATCCTGCTCATCAAATGGGGTTGGACGTTTTCAGCACCATGCCCCAATCGCCCCCAGCCGGCTCGAAAGGCCGAGGATCCCCCAATGCCAAGCGCGGAGCACCGCGTGCCAAACCGCGGAAGACCGCCCGTGGGCGGCCCAATCGGACCCAGCAGTCTTCCGGCCGAACGCGTCGCCCGCCGTTGAAGCGGCGCTGGCTCTGGGCGCTGACGGCAATCGTCATCGTCGCGCTGGTTTGGTTGGGCTGGCCGTTTTGGCAGATTGCACGGCAATTCGGCTCTCAGCCATCGGTTCAACCCTCGCGGCTCTACGGCCGATCAGACGTGCTGGCCGAGGGCGCGGCGTGGAATCGCAACCGGCTGACGGCGGCGCTCGAACGCGTCGGCTACCGCCCACAGCCACAAGGCACGCTTCGCCCGGGCGGCTACCGGGTAACTGACGACACGGTCTCGGTATTCCGTCGACGTTTTCCGAGTCCGGGCGGGATGGTGGGTGGCGACGCCCTGGCGGTCACGCTCGGCGGTGGAACGATCCGCACCGTGACCCTCGACGGCCAGCGGCGTACCGAAGCCCTCCTCGACCCGCCCCTGGTCGCCAGCTTCTACGGCAGCAGCCTCCAGGAACGACGGCCGATCTCGGTCGACGAGCTCCCGGAGGAGCTGATCTATGCCGTGCTGGCGGCGGAGGATGCGGGCTTTCTCGAGCATGCCGGCATCTCCATTTCGGGCACCTTGCGTGCCGCCTGGGCCAACCTGCGTGCCGGCGGAGTGCGGCAAGGTGGAAGCACCCTGACCCAGCAGCTGATCAAGAACCGGTACCTCACCCACAAGCGCACGTTCGGCCGCAAGATCCAAGAAGCGATCCTCGCCCTGCTGATCGACTGGCGCTACGAGAAGCGCGACATTCTCGAGGCGTACCTGAACGAGATCTATTGGGGGCGGTCGGGAAGCATCAACCTGATGGGCGTCGGCGCAGCCACCTGGGCCTATTTCGGTAAGCAGCCCGCGGAGCTCGATCTCGGCCAGTGCGCCTTGTTGGCCGGCATGATCCGCTCGCCTGGAACCTACGCACCCGCCAATCACCCCGAGCGCGCCAAAGCCCAGCGTGACCTCGTGCTCGACCGCCTGGCCAGCCTCGGCTGGATCGATGCCGAGGCCATCGCCCAGGCCAAGGAAACACCACTCGGAACCCTCGACCGTCCCCTCATCGCGCGCCGCGCCCCCTACTTCGCGGACGCCATGACCGAAGAGGCACAGCGCCGGTTCGGCATCGACGAGCTGCGGGAAACCGGATTCGTCATGCTCTCGACCCTCGACATGCGCGCCCAAGACGCTGCCGAAGAAGCGGTCTCTTGGGGCGTTGCAGCACTCGAGGAGGGCTGGGAGAAGGACCGCACGACCAGCGCGCCGCTCGAAGCCACCTTGATCTCGGTCGACCCGCTGCAAGGAGCGATTCGCGCCTACGTCGGCGGCCGCGACTATGGCCGGAGCCAGTTCGACCGTCTCGCGAAAGCCCAACGCCAAGCCGGCAGCGCGTTCAAGCCTCTGGTCTATGCCGCGGCCTACCGGGACGGCCTGGCCCCCGCCAGCCC
>CALFAM010000152.1 GCA_937948815.1 uncultured bacterium | reverse complement strand
CGGGACGGTCGAGCGATCGAGACCATCTCGTGCGAAGCACTTCGTGCTGGGCAGGTCGATCCGGCGCTGGCCGACAAGATCGTCGATGCAGTCGAGGCACGCGCAGAGAAGCGACGGCGTGGGCAAGACCCAAAAGGGCGGGGCGAACGATTTCAGGTCCGGATTGAGTCTGTCGACGTCGCGATTTCGCCGTTTCAACTCCTGCGGAACGTCGAGCACGCTGCGCAGCGCGACCAAGACCGCCACCCGCACGCGCCCTTTTGGATCGCTGCCCGCTTGCACCGCGATGGCACCCTTTCGCCGCCTGATGATCGGCCTGCCTGGTTCGTTCGGGAGAATCTGCAACCCTCGGGAAGGAACGACACGATCGTCGGCACGCTCGACGCGATGGACGAATTTCTTTCGGGCTCCCCAGGGCCCGCCTACCACGACGGTGGGGTCACCTCGGGGCAGGACGGCCACGAGACCAAGAGGGAAGCTACGCCCCAGCCTTGGGCGCAGCTTATCGCTTGGGTCGAGGCGTTCTTCGAGTCCGTGACCGGCGCTCCGCTCGGGAGCCTCCAACTACCGACGCATGCGCGGGTCGATCACGTTCGCGTTGTTCCCCACAATCCGCTTCTCGGAACCCGCGGCCGCCTCCTCAAGCTCTATGACGCGCTCGTACCCCAGCGGTACTCGGAAAGCGAGGAAGGAAAGCGGACCACCGGCGCGACATCGAGACTGTTGGCGACCCTGGCGAGCACCCCGACCGCCAGGACCGTAGCCCCGGAGTCGCCGCTCGAGGCTACGATTCGAAGCGAGCATCTCGGTCACATGAGCGAGCAGTTCGGCCTCGGCCCTTCGCAGCGCGAGGCGATTCACGCGCTGCTCCAGCTGCCCGAGGGCGCCATGATGGCCCTCAACGGCCCGCCGGGTACCGGCAAGACCGCCTGGATTCAGAGCGTCGTCGCGACCTTGTGGGTCGAGCGCGCGTTGGCAGGCGGGGAACCGCCCATCGTCGTTGCGACGTCGGCGAACAACCGAGCGGTCACCAACATTCTCGACACGTTTCTGCGCGCTTCGTCGACCTTGAACGACGGCTCGAACGAAGGCTCGGCCGAAGGCACGAGCGAAGGGGTGGGTGAACGCTGGCTGCCCTCCATCAATACCTACGGACTCTTCCTGCCATCGTTCGAACAGATCAAGCAAACAAAGCACTCGTGGGCGGCAGCGCGCGGGGCGCAGTGGGGCGGTCTTTCCGAGGAAACAGAAAACTGGCCGTTCCTCGAGAAGGCGGCGCCGCACTTTCTGGAGCGGGCCCAAACGTACTTCGGAGATCGATTCGAGAAAGTCGACGGGGTTAACGCCCGTCTTCGGGACGCAATGCGGGCGGCCCAGGAACGGATCACGGCGCTCTGTGCCATAGGCGAACGAGTGCGCTCGCTTCGCGCGACCATGCCCGACGCATCGCCGGAGGCTGCTCGGGAACGGCTCGGCGAGAAACGTCGCGTGGCGGGAGAGGCCGTGGCATCGGCACAGTCGCTGGCGCGCGATGTCGACCAGGTCCTGGCGACGGTGCCGATGCTGGAGGAGATTCTGGCGTTTCTCCCGCCGATTCGTGATCGCAGGGACCATCGCTTCGCACGTACCTTCGAACGCCACGGCCTGCTGGTGCCCATCCCGATGCCGTGGCAGTACCGCGGTATCTTGGCCGCGGAGGTCGAGAAGCACCGGCAAGCCGCGGAGGCGCGACATGCTGCGGTCGAAGTGGAATGGCAGACCCTTGCCGGTTGGGAAGCGCACGAGAATGCGTGGCTGGCCCAGCTTCGAGCCCTGACAGATCATCTGCCCTCCGACGATCCGTTGCGTTTGGGCGAGATCCGCACACTCGCGGAGGGTGATCCGCTGGCGGTCGAACCTCTCATCGACCGGACGCTGCGTCGTCGTCTGTTCCTGCTCGCTGGGCGGTACTGGGAAGGCAGATGGCTGCTCGAGACCCGCGCGTTGCTCGAAGATGGGGACCCTGAGAGACGGAATCGGCAGTCACGGGCCGACTGCCTGCGCCGCTACCGCCGATTCGCCATGATGACGCCGCTCTTCGTTTCCACGGTCTACATGCTTCCGAAGTTCTTCGACTTCTACGAACGTGGCAGTCAGCCACTGATCGAAGGCATCGACCTTCTGCTGGTCGAAGAGGCTGGGCAGGTGGCTCCCGAGCTCGGTGGCGCGCTCTTCGCGTTGGCAAAGCGTGCCGTGGTGCTCGGCGATGTCTTCCAGATCGAGCCGGTGTGGAACGTCGGCCGCAAGGTGGACGATGCCAATCGCGAACGTCATGGTGCCGAGGCGTTCCACCAAGCGGCCTTCCACAGCGCGTGTGGAAGCCTCATGGGCGTCGCGCAGGCGCGGACGCACGTCACGGCATCAGGACGTGCAGATGGGCTGTGGCTCCGCGAACACCGTCGCTGCGTACCCGGTGTGATCGCCTACTGCCAGAAGCTGGTTTCTGCCTACCGCGCGGTCTTGGAACCGCATCGCGAAGAGATTGCCGAGCGCCACCTTCCGGCCATGGGGTGGGCGCACGTGCAATCCGCGGCCGAGAAGCACGGCGGAAGTTGGCGCAACGTGGGGCAGGCCGAGGCCATCGCACGCTGGCTCGTCGGCCGCGCGGAATCGCTCGAGACCGCGTATGGCGAACAACCGCTCGAAAAGATCGTCGGGATCGTGACGCCATTCCGCGCCCAAGCTGCGGCGCTGCGCCGAAGTCTCGAAACGGCCGGGCTCAGCGCCGCGCTCGAGGTCGGCACCGTCCACACCTTCCAGGGTGGCGAGCTACCCGTGATGATCTTCTCGCCGGTGGTGACGAAGGACCAGGCGGGTCCCTACTTCTTCGACCGCAACGTCAACATGCTGAACGTCGCGGTTTCGCGGGCGCGTGACAGCTTCTTGGTGGTCGGGGACATGGGTGCCTTCGATCTCGAAGCAGCGAATCCATCCGGCCTGCTGGCGCGCTTTCTGCTGGCCGAGGAAGCGAACGAGCTTCCGGACGTCGACCCCGCGCCCCACCTTCTCTCGCTCCCCGAAGTCGAGCGCATCTCTGGCCTCGAAGCCCACCAACGCGTGCTGCGTGAGGCCTTCGAGCACGCCCGCGAGCGACTGCTGATCGTCTCGCCCTACCTGACCTCGACTGCGATCAAGGATGACAAGTTCATCGAGCGCATCGCGAACGCGAAGGCGCGTGTCACCCTCGCTTATTCGACTGATATGGCCAATTCCTCTGCGAGTGCGGTCGCCGACCGACTGGAGTCGGCAGGCGCCGAGGTGCTCCGTCTCCGAGGCTTCCATGCGAAGACCATCGCTGTCGACGATGATTGGTACACGGAGGGATCCTTTAACTGGCTCTCCGCCGTGCGCAAAGAGGGCAAGCTACACCAGAACTTCGAAGCATCAATCCGCTGCGGGTCTCCTCATGCCACGGAGGCAATCCCAGACATCTGGGGCGAGATCTTGCGTAAATGGCGTGAGGAAGGCCGGTAGTCCGTCATCCGTTCGGCAGCGGGGTGGCGTTTGCTCTCGTCCTGGTGCTGATCCTGCTGGGCCTCGATCAGGCTATTGGTGGGCTCTTCGCTCGCTGAACGCCCTTCTCCCGTGACGTTCGTTCGTCGATCGCCGGGGGGCGCGATCAGACCAGGCGGCGCGCGGGCGGTCCTGGGCTCGTGACGAAGCCTGCCGTCTGCTCGTCGTCCGCGATCGGCTGCAGGTGCTCGGGGAAACGTGCGGCGTAGCGGGCGTGCCAGGCGGTTTGAAACTCCGGGACGCGGTCCGGGGCGACCAAGGTCCAGACCGCACCGCCGAAGCCGGCGCCGAAGGCGGAGGCGGCTTGGGCGCCGAGGTCGATCGCCGCGCGGACCAGGAAGGAGGTCTCGGGAATCTGATTGCCGAGGTGACTCTCGGCCAAGGTGTGCGAACGCGCGATCACGGTTCCGAAGGTCTCCAGGTCGCCGCGCGCCAGCGCGTCGCCGGCCGCCACGACGCTCGCCTCTTCGGACAGGAACTGCTCCAGGCGTCGAGCCAGCGCCGCATCGCTGCGGCAGGCGCGGTGCAGGGCTTCGGGCTCGGCACCCGCGTCGAGCGCGGCGCCGAGGGTCGGACTGTCGTCCCCGGATACTTGACGCCAGCATGCGGCGATGGCTTGCGCCTCGTTCGCCAAGCGGTTGTAGGCCTCTTGCGCACCGCCTGCCTTGTGCGCGGTCACGCCGCTCGGCTGGATGACAAAGCGCAGGGGCGGCAGGCCGGCAGCCGGACGCAGCCAGCGCTCGATGCGCTCGGGGGCGTAGCGAGCCTGAAGTAGGCAGCCCTGTCGTGCGCAGAGAATCGCGGTGTGATCTTGCGCGCCGCCGAGGGTGCCGACGCCTCGTTGTGACCCGCGGCCGGGATGTGTCTCGCCAGCGGGTGCGGCTCGTTCACGAGCGGGAATCGGGAAGGGCCTTCCCGATTCCGCGGCGCCCAGGTAGCCGGCGAGGGTTTCCGGTTGCTCGAGCTCTGGCGGCAACGATGCGCCGGCGCGTCTGGCTGCCCAAGCGAGGGGCAGCCAGATGGCGACCACCAGCGCGCTCGAGCTGGAGATCCCCGCGGCGGCGGGGAGATCGCTGTCAAAGGCGAGGGTCACGCCGGCGCAGGCGGCGAAGGAGGGGAAGTCCTCGACGAGACGATGGACGAGGGCCTGCGGATAGCGCGTCCAGCCAGCGTCCTGGGTAGGGGCATGGCTGATGATCCCACGCAGGTTGGTAGCCAGGGGAATCGTGGCCTGCTGCCCGCGCCCGACATCATGGAGGACGAGGCGGCAATCGGTACGCGGCGTGGCAACGACACAGAAGCCGCGATCGACCGCGCAGGTCAGGCTGCGGCCGCCCGCGTAGTCGACATGCTTGCCGATCAGCTCGATCCGGCCAGGAATCGCGAACGCTGCTGCCGGCCGTGTGCCTGCGGCAGCCTCGTCGTCGGGTGCAAGGCAGGGTCTTGTGGCGAGCCGGACGAGCCGATCGGTGAGATGGCGATCGCCGGCCTGCAGCGCAGCATGAACGTGCGCGCGGTCCGCGAGCTGGCGAAGGGTCGAGGCGTCGGCGAAGGCCACGGGTGGCGGGTGCTTAGCTCGTCCCGAGCTGGTTACCGATCAGACGTCCGAAGCTGTGGGCATCGGACCGATGGGTGAGGTCGAGCGCTGGGCTCTCGGTGGGCAGCGCGGAAATGGGGGTGCCGTGCTCGATCAGGTGCTGTACGGCATCGGGCAACTCGAGCTCACCGCGCGGTGAGGGTGCGATTGCGCCGCAGGCATCGAAGATCGAGGCATCGAATCGCCAGGCGTTCAGCGACAGGTAGACGGGCTCTGCGAGGGCCTCCCAGGTCGCCCGGTCGGGTTTCTCGCGGACCCGCTCGAGCCGACGTACACCATCCCCGGCAGGATCGGAGAGGTCGAGGATGGCGAACCCTCGGACCTTGCCGTCGTCGAGGTTGGTGTCGTCGGCAAGCAGGCGGGCGCGGTCGAAGGCCGGCATGGCGCA
>CALFAM010000151.1 GCA_937948815.1 uncultured bacterium | reverse complement strand
ACGGTCTTCATCGCTCCCGACGCTTGACCAGGGCCGGGTTGCCGATGATGCGGTCAGTCTGGCGGTCGTTCAGGCCTCTGGTAGGATGAAGAGATGGAACGACGGGGACGCAAGCGTGCAAGTCTCAGATTGGAGGAGACTTGCGCCGACGACGCTCGAAATGACCCGTCTCCGTGGGGACTGGAGTGGAGCGACGTGATCCAGATCCGTGAAAGGCTTCAGCTCACGCCGACAGAGCGTCTGCGAGCTGCCCAGGATTTCATGAATACAGCCCTCCGAATCCGCGCCCAGAATGGCGGCTGAAGCCAGGTTCGACGAGGTTCTCCGGATTCTGAACCGGAACGAAGTGGAGTTCATCGTCGTTGGTGGCGTCGCGGCCATCCTGCAAGGATCTCCCCTGAGTACCGAAGATATCGATCTGGTTTACCTCTCTTCGGAAAAGAACCTGGGTCGTCTGGCCACAGCGCTCAAGGAATTGGAGGCCCGATACCTCGATCCCGCAGGCCGCCATATCGAGCCGGACGTATCTAGGCTGACTTCCATGAAAGTCCACCTGCTCAAGACGAACTGTGGACGTGTGGATGTGCTCCACACCGTGGGCGACGGCCTGACGTTCGAGGATTTGATCGAAGAAACTCAGCTGTTCAACGTGGCGGACTTCGGCGTCAAAGTCCTCAATCTCGAGACGATCATCGCAACCAAGGAGCAAGCCGGCCGGCCGAAGGACCAGGCCCAGCTGCCCTTCTTGAAGCAACTCCTCACAGAGATCCGACGTCGCGAAATCCAGTAGTTGGTTTGAGTCGACTCGCTCCTCCCATCGCACGCCCGAAACCTCGCGCTGGCGTGAGGCCGGCCACCAGCCAGGCGGCCTAACCACGAGCACGTTGTGGCCAAGCACCGGCGACAGTTCAAGTGTTGTCAGGAGGAGACTTAGCGCCCCTTGTTTTCTGCCCTAGTCGCTGTACTGCCTCCGTTGAGACGCGACTCTCACCGGCCCCAAGATACGGAGCCAGAAGGAGTCCCCACTGCCGAGAAACGAGGCCGTCAGTTCGCATCGGAAGAGAAGTCCGCCATCCTGCGCCGACACCTCGCCGACAGGGTCTCCGTCGCGGATCTCTGTGACGTGTACAAGATCCAACCCCAGCCTGTTCTACCAATGACAGCGCAAGCTGTTCGACAACTCTGCGTTGGCGTTGGAAACCAAACGCCGTACGGACCGCCGCGAGAGTCGCTTGGAGGCCACAGTCGATTCCCTACGAGCCAAGATTCGCCGCAAAGATCAGGTGATCGCCGAGATCTCCGAGGAGTTCGTCAGAGCAAAAGAGGAAGCTGGGGAGCTTTGAAGGGCCGCTGGGTTCCCTACGATCTGCGCGATCAAGTCGTCGACTTCGTTGTCGATGGGTCGGAGAAGACCGAAATCCCCCACAAGCGGTTCGTCGCTTGGCTGGGGATTTCTCGACCCAAGTTTCTACGACTGGAAGAAGTGCTATGGGGGATACTCATTCGCTCCGAAGCCACCGGTCGCCGGTCGATGTCCAGCCAACAGCGCTCGAGCGGCCACCAGCCCGCGACCAATGCAGCCTCACGGTGTGTCGGAACGAGTTACGCACGGCACGTCGGCCACTGGGTCGTCGCTCGACTTCGTCCAAGAGAAGGCGACCGACGTGCTGTCGGGTGGGCAGTCGGCTCCGACGAAGATCATCCACTCGCCTCCGAAGCCTGCGAACGATGCCGCACGCGTGGCTTCTTCCGGACGGGCGCGATTCCAGCACGTCGTGCCCATCTCGCCGTCAGCCGAGAAGCGCTTGCCGCTGTCCACGTAGGTACCCTTGCTGTCGAAGCCCATGCTCGGCCCTTCGCATGCCAGATGCAGCGCCGCTGCGGGCCCTGGCCCCAACTCGACGCACCCGATGTCGTGGATCGGATCGTCGCTCGTCTTCGGCGCCGAGAACATGACGGCGCCGGTCGAGGGCGGGCAGTCCGCCCCGGAGAAGATCAGCCACTCTCGGCCCAGGCCGGCGAACGACGACGGCGTGGCCGAGGCGGCGTTGTCGATGCGATTCCAGCAGGTCGTGCCCGTCTCTTCACCGAAAACGAAGGGGCGCCCGCTGTCGACGAAGACGCTACTGGCCGGAAGGTAGCGGAAGTTGGATGTCTTGCACGTCACCACCAGCGGCGGCCGCGAGACGCACGTCACGTCGCGAATCGGGTCTCCCGTCGCCATGGGCCATTCGCTCATCACCGCCCCCGTCTCTGCCGGACAATCGGCTCCGAAGAAGCGGTACCACTTGCCGGAGGCGCCGGCGAACGACGTCGGCGACTCCGACGTGGCGTTGTCGAGGCGATTCCAGCACGAGGAGCCGGACTGGCCTTCCAGCACGAAGGTCTTGCCGCTGTCGACGTAGACCTCGGAGGCCGGCTTGTACGGGAAGTTCGACGTCTTGCAAGCACCTTCCGTATGGATGTGGATCGCGGCCGGGTAGTTGCCGGCGTCTTGCGCCAGAACGCTGGAGCATGGGATGAACAAGAGGCTCGCCATGACGGTGAGCCGAGCGGTAGACCAGGATCTCTTCGACAGCACTCTATCTTCCTCTCTTCGAGACTGATTGGTTTTCGAAGACCGTGCGTGCAGGCGACTGTCGCGGTAGGCATCCCTGGTGGCAGGTTCTCCGGGCCGTCGAGTCGCAGAATTCGCCAAGCGCATGACTTTAGTTGTCTCCGCGGAAAGGTGTCAATCCGGCGCGCCGCCTCCGAAGCCCGCCGACTGGTCCCTCGATCACGCGCGCTCGCTATGCTGCTGGCTCAGGTAGGCATAGGTGTCAGACGATTTCGGCGAAGGGCTGCAAGCGGAGGGATCTGGAACCGAGAATGCCGCGCCCCGGCAGTGCTCATGCCAATACGTGGACTGCGAATCGTTCGGCTTGTTGCCAAACGCGACCCACGCCTCGCCACCGTCGACTGGATCTTAGGTACCGTGATCGACTCGGCCTTGGTGAGTAGTGGCAGGATGCCGAGGTGAACGGCTGGCGAACAGCGTCTTCTCGGACCTCGGTGGCTGCCATTTTAGGTGCCACCCTCCTCGGTCACCTCTTGTTTTCAACAATTTACGGGCAATCCGGATCCAAGAGTGGGTGCTACACAGCCTGACGCCAGCTACCGGACACAATCACAGCATGTTGTGGCCACCAGGTGCGGCCTGACGGATGCAGAGAATGCATCGCACGGCTGAACAAAGCTACTGCGCTTCGATGCCCCAGACTGTGTCTCCGGGAATGAGGCGTTCGCGGCGGATGTTTGGAAAGGCGGCTTCCGCGAGTTCTGTGGTGAGAGCGTCAATGCTGGTTAAGCCGTGGCAGCCGGTGGTGGACCGCAGGATCCGGGAAAGGTAGTTGGACATGGGGCCGCCGCTGGTGAGGGGTCACGATGACCAGCTTGCCGCTGTCGGCCAGGTGGTGGCGGCAATGTCGCCAGAGGATGGCCCGCTCGTCGGCGTCGAGGTAGTAAACGTTTTGGTGCGCGGTCACGCTATCGAATGGGCCTTCGGGCCATGCGTCATCCCTGCGGACATCACCCTGTCGGATCGCGAACCGCTCATCGATTCCTGCTCGCGTGATGAGTGCTTGCGTGGCAGCGACGATGTCTGGATCGAGGTCGATGCCCACCCTTCGGTGCCCTTTGAGTCACGAAGCACAGGTCGCGAGGTAGGCGCCGGAGCCGATCTCGAGGATGTTCTGTGCGCTTTCGTGGCCCAGGGCACGGGACGTCACGCTCCGGATCGCGGGCCGTGCAATGACCGAGGTGGTTCGCTCAGCTGTAGGCGGCGAGGAAGCGGTCTTCGTCTTCGGCGGTGCCGATCAGGACGATGCGGGCATCGGTGGAGAGATTGGCGGCGGGGCTCGGCACGGCTTCGAAGCCGCACTCGGTGCGGATGGCGACGACACTGCAGCCCGTGCGCTGGCGGATGGAGCACTCGGCGATGGACTTCCCAGCGAGCTTGGCCGGGACGTCGACCTCGAAGAGATAGAGGCCTTCCGCCACCATGAGAATCTGCCCTCGGCGCAGAAAGTTCATCATGGCGCTGGCGCCGGTCGAGCCGTACGACAACACGCTGTCGGCGCCGGCACGGTGCAGCGTGGCGACGGTCTGTCGGTTGGTGGATCGGCTCATGATCTGGATATCGGGGCACAGCTGACGACAGTAGATGGTCAGGTAGACGTTCATCTTGTCGTCCGCGGTGGTGACGATCACGGTCGAGGTCTCTCGGATGCCGGCCTTCTCGAGAACCGCGAGGTCGGCGGCGTTGCCGAGAACGTAGTGCTCGGAGTCGAGAATCCGCTCGGGCACCCGCTCGACGATGCGGTATTCGACGTCGCGTGCTGCCAAGGCCTTTGCGGTCGCGCGCCCGACGCGCCCACCCCCCAGGATGACGACCGGCGTGATCGACACGTTGTAGATGCAGAAGAACTCGTCGTACGCTGACATGTGGGCCTGGGTGCCGGCCAGCAGCAGCACGGTGTTGTCCGCAATCTTCGTTTCGGCCCGGGCCGGTTCGAAGCGCCCGCGCTCCCAGACCCCGACCACCGTGATCCCGAGCTCGCGCAGGAGACGGCCGTTCTCCTGCAGCGTCTTGCCGACGATCGGCGTGCGGTGGGCCGTGGCCTCGGCGATCAGCAGCTCGTCGAATTGGCCGATGATGTGGGTCATGGCGTCGCTGCCCACGGCCCGACGGGCAAATGACTGCCCCATCATGTCGTCCAGTCTCAGCACAAAATCACTGCCGGCCAGGTCCATGATGTCGACCGAGGTCACTTCGCTCGCCCGGGTGACGATCGGTACCTTGGCCGCGACCTGGCGGACCGTGAAGGCGACGCTGGTATTGACGACATCGCTCGCGGTACTGGCGACCAGGGCGGCATTCTCCACCTGCGCACGCTTCCAGGTCTCGGGGTCGTCCAGGTCACCCATCAACACATTGACCCCGCGATCGTGGAGGCGCAGCGCCTCTTCCATGTCCCCGACCAGCAGGGAGTACTTGAAGCTGTACTTCTCGAGCCGCCGAATCAGCGCGATGGCCAGTGGATCGTAGGAGGTCAGCAAGACGTGACCACGGGTGCCTGGAGAGAGTCGGCGCGGGGTACGTGCCGCGGCCTGGGCTTTCATCCAGGGCTCGTAGAAGAACTGAATGAAGGTAAAGGGCAGCAGCACGAGCAGAAAGATCGTGCCGGTCATCAGCACGACGATCGAGAAGATGCGGCCGAGATCCGTGTGGAAGGTGATGTCGCCGAATCCCAGCGTCGACATCACCGTCAGGGTCCAGTAGAAGCCCGTAATCCACGTGTGATCCTGCCCTTCCCGCAGCATCAGGACATGGAAGAGGACCGAGTAGAGGACGATCAGAGCCGACAGGACCAGGAAGAATCGCGCCAGAACGCGAAGGTCTCGCCGGTCATATCCTTCTCCGACCGTCGAGGCGAGCTGTGCAGCGAGCGTCTTGATCATGTGCCTCTTCCTCTCGACCGGCTTCAGCAGCCCTTACCGTGGCGCAATTGGTCTTGGGTCCCGGGGCGATTCTACTGTGCGATGGGGCCGGGGCGTCGCACCATACGCCTTGCCGCCCGGAAGCCCGATGTCTTCTGAGTTGGACGAAGGAGCTCCTCCGAGCCTGACCCGAGCGGCCGGTATACTGACGGGAAACGGAGCGCACCATGAAGACCATCGGACTCTTGGGCGGCATGAGCTGGGAATCGACCGTGCCGTACTACCAGACCATCAACCGCGTGGTGGGCAACCGGCTCGGCGGCTTGCACTCCGCCAAGATTCTGCTCGCCAGCATCGACTTTCACGACATCGAACGGCTCCAGCACGATGGCCGCTGGCCAGATGCCGGTGAGATCCTGGTCGACGCTGCCCGCAAGCTGGAAGGGGCAGGTGCCGCGTTTCTGGTGGTGTGCACGAACACCATGCACAAGGTCGCGCCGCAAATCGAAGCCGCGGTCGACCTTCCCTTGCTCCACATCGCCGACGCCACCGCCGAGGCGATCGCAGAAGCGGGACTGCAGCGGGTCGGCTTGCTGGGCACGCGATTCACCATGGAAGAGGACTTCTACCGTGGACGGCTCGAAGCAGCCGGGTTGGCGGTGACCGTTCCGGCCGAATCAGATCGCGGCATCGTCCACCAAGTGATCTACGACGAGCTCTGCCACGGCAAGATCTTGGAACCGTCGCGGGCCCAATTCCGGCGAATCGTCTCCGGGCTCGTCCAGCAGGGCTGTGAGGGCGTGATCCTCGGCTGTACCGAGATCGGTCTCCTGCTCGCCGAGGACGACGCCTCCGTTCCGCTCTTCGACACCGCCGCCATTCACGCCGAGCGCGCCGCCTTGCTCAGCCTCGAAGCCACCGACTGACGCGCTGCTGCGCCGCTCCTTCTCGCAGCGCACGCTCGACTGCGCCACCTGCCAACCGATGGAGAACCGTGCGACGGGAACCGGCACGGCGTACCCCGAGTCGGAAGATGGCATGATCCGTCGCCACGTGGCCGAGAAACCCCACGGCCGTTTCACCAGTAAAGATCCATGGAGCCACACTTTGCCCATGGAGAGAACAGTGCCCATCGAGAACACAGTGAACGCGATTCGGATGTTTCCCCAACGGATCGGCAGGACCGGCCTCTTCCTGCTGCTCATCGCATCGCTGGTGGGCTGTGCTGGCCCGGAGCAGAACGCGGAACCGCCCGGCGCGATCGCGCTCGCGCCTTGCAACCTCCCCGGGATCGACGACAGCCTGCGTTGCGGCACCTATGAGGTCTGGGAGAACCGCACGGCGCGCAGCGGACGCAAGATCGGCTTGCGAGTGGTCGTGATGCCCGCTACCGGCGAAGCGCCAGCGCCGGATCCGCTCGTCTTCTTTGCCGGCGGCCCCGGCGGCTCGACCGTCGAGATGGCGCCGGGAATCGCGCTGGCGATGAGCGCAGCACGCCAGCAGCGAGACGTTCTCCTCGTCGACTACCGTGGCACGGGTGAGTCGGCCCCGCTCTTCTGCCCCTACCAGCTCGAGCCGCGTGGCATTGACGAGGCACTCGAGACCTTCATGCCGATCGACCAGATCGCCGCCTGCCGCGAGGCCCTCGGCCAGCAGGCTGACCTCACGCAATACACGACTGCCAACATCGTCGACGATATCGACGAGGTGCGGGCAGCCCTCGGATACCAGCAGGTCAACCTGGTGGGTGGCTCGTACGGCTCGCGCGCAGCCCTCGCCTACCTCGCGCGGCATCCTGAGTCGGTACGCACCGTTGCGATCGACGGCATTGCGCCGATTCAAGCCCCGGTCCCGGCAGCCTTCGCGCGTGACGCTCAGGACGCCCTCGACGCGCTCTTCGCCGAATGTGCCGCCGACCCCGCCTGCCACCAGGCGTTCCCCGACCCCGCCGCCGACTTCGAGACGGTCCTGCGGTTGGCCAGCGACAGCGCGCCCCAGGTCGAGATCGTCGTTCCGGAAACCGGCGAGACGCGGACCATGACCATGACCCACAGCGCGGTGGTACAGACCGTGCGCTACATGCAGTATCAGGCCTTCCAAGCGCTCCAGATTCCGGCCTACCTGCGCGCCGCCGCCGAAGGCGACCTGACACCGCTGGCGATCACCGCCTACAACGTGGCCAAGGGCATCATGGCGTCGATTCCGGACGGGCTCTACCTGTCGGTCACCTGTACCGAAGACATACCGTTCATCGACACGCCCGCCGCGGTCGCCGACGCCGAAGGCACCTTCATCGGAACCTTTCGCCTGACCCAGCAACAAGAAGCCTGCGCACAGTGGACGCGGGGCGACATCCCCGAAGGCTTCCGCGAGCCCGTCACCGCGGACGTGCCGGTCCTGCTGGTCTCTGGCGAGCGCGATCCGGTGACCCCGCCCCGCTGGGGGGAGCTGGCGGCCGGCTCCCTTGCCAACAGCCGCCACCTGGTCATCGCCGACGGTGCCCACGGATCCTTCGGGCTCATCGGTGTCGATTGCGTCGATGCGCTGACCACCACCTTTATCGAGCAGGGCAGCTTCGACGGCCTGGACTTCGAGGGTTGCCTGGCATCGATCGATCGTCCCGGCTTCTTGCTGTCGACCGACACCCCGGATGCCATCGAGCTCACGGCTGACGAGTTGGCGCGTTTCGTCGGGACCTATAAGGCCCAAGAGGGAGCCCTCCAGGCCACGATCTCGATGGACGATGACCGCCTGCGCATGCAGGCTTTCGGGGACGACCTCGTCCTCGTGCCCACAGACCCGCTCACCTTCCTCCTCGAAGGCGCGCCGCCCGGTACCTACCTCCGCTTCGCCGCCGCCAACGGAGCGATCGAGCGCTTCGAGATCTTCCAGGGAGGCAACCCCATGCTCACCCTTCTGCGCGCGGAGTAGCCCACGACGTCTCCCCACGGCGGGCCGCGCTTGACTTCGCGGCTCCGCTCCGAGAAAGTCTCGTTCGTCTCCTCGACGACAGACGAGCGGCTGGAACGATGACCTTCTCCCCACTTGCGCAGAATCTCTGGGCCCTCAGCGGGCTGGTTTTCTGGTGTATCGCCTACGCGCTGATGATCCGCCGCGGGATCAAGGATCGCAGCTACGGCATGCCCATGGTCGCCTTGTGCCTCAACGTAGCCTGGGAGACCTATTTCGCGTTCTTCTCCAACGCGCAGCTCGCCAACCGGGTTGGCTACGGCCTTTACCTCGCGGCCGACCTCGGCGTCCTCTGGACTTGTCTGCGCTACGGCCCGGAGGACTTTGCTCCGGGACTCGCGCGACGCACATTCCGCGTGCTCACCCTGACCACCCTGGTCGGTGGCTTCGTCCTCGTACGCCAGTTCTCGCTCAGCTTCGACGATTCCTACGGTGGGATCAGCGCCACCTTCACCACGCTTTTGCTCAGTGTACTGATGGTCGGCATGATCCTGCGCCGAGACAGCGTGCGCGGTCAGTCCTTCTACATCGGGTTCTTCGTGCTGGTCGGCAACATCAGCGGCTGGGTCATGAACCTGATTGCGCACCAAACCGTCGAGCCGAACATCTCGGTGCCGTGGGTCCACACCACCAACGTGCTGATCTTGTTGTCCAACCTCATCTACCTCGGGCTCTACCTCCACATCGCGCGCCGCGAAGGCATCGCCCCCCTGCGTCGCCTCTAGCTCGCCAAGCTGCAGCAACGGAGACACGATGGTCGAACAGTTCCACACGCTTTCGAGCTTGATCCTGACGCTCTTCTGGATCGTCGCCTACATCTTGATGATCCGTCGCGGGCTAAAGGATCGCAGCTACGGCATTCCGATGGTGGCGCTGTGCTTGAACGTCTCGTGGGAGTTCATCTTCACCTTTCTGACTGACATCGAGATGTCCTACCGCGTGGCCAACGGCCTCTTCCTGGCCTTCGACCTCGGCGTGCTCTACACCTGCTTCCGCTTCGGCCGTGACGACTTCGACTGGCCCATTCTCAAGGACCACTTCGTCGCCTTCTTGACGGGAAGCCTGGCCCTGTCGCTGGCCGGCGTCTACCTCTTCGTGACCTCGTTCGGCGACACCTACGGCGGGCTCTTCGCGGCGATCAACACACCCCTCTACTCTGCCTTGTTCATCGCCATGTTGCTGCGGCGCAACAGCGTCAAAGGGCAATCGTTGTACATCGCGCTGGCGGTGCTGATCGGCGACGCGGGCGGCTATCTGCCGACCCTTTTCGCACAGCAGCAGGGGCAGGTCGATGTGCCGCCCACCTGGATCACCACGTACTATGCCTATACCCTGCTCCTCAACGCCGTCTACCTCGCCCTCTACTGCTACGTGGCACGGCGCGACGGCATCAATCCCTGGAAGCGTCTCTAGAGTGCCTCGGACGCGGAGATCCCCCATGTCGCCCACGCGTGTCTCGTCGACCATGAGCAGTTTCTGCACACTACGGAGCCGGTGCACATGACCGTACCGTCAGCCCCTCGCGCATCGGGTGACGACGCACTGCGTCGGAGGCGACGCATGGTGCTGCGCCTCGTGGCCTTCGATGTCGTCCTGGTGCTCGGCGTCATCGGCTTCGGCCTCTGGTACCACCTGGCGCGCAAAGAGGCGCCAGCGATCTACGACGATCCCGAAACGCATTTCAAGTACGGCGCCCTCGGCCAGAAACCCGGCTTCCCGTACTACCTCTGGACAGTCATGCCCGAGGTCTTTGCCGACCTGATGCCCTCTCCCGGCGGCTGGGAGGTGTTCGGCATGATCGACGAGGGGCGCGGCTATCCGATCGGTTTTGCCAAACAGACCGTCGGCTTCCCGGCGCTTAGCCCGAACTGCGCGCTTTGTCACACCGGTCGCTACCGTACGTCTCCGGATGCAGATCCGGTGATCGTGCCCGGCGCGCCGGCCGGTGCCCTCGACTTCGAGGCGTTCAACCAATTCGTCTTCGCCGCGATCAACGATCCCCGATTCGACGC
>CALFAM010000150.1 GCA_937948815.1 uncultured bacterium | reverse complement strand
GCCGGGTCGGGCTCGAGCTACGGTTTTCCCGCGATTTCGGCCCACGGTAGGGCGCTGGAAGTCGCTGGGCGCGCCCGCGATGGAGACACCGCCGGCGCGGTGATCGGCGAGCTCGAAGCACTCGTTCGCGCAGCGCTTGCCCACCTTTGAGGCGCACGAAAAAGGCCGGAGCAAAGCCCCGGCCCTTCGTGTGTGCGGCCCCGATTGCGCTCCAGGTACCGCCAACCGAGAACGACTACTGGCAGACGTCGACCCGTGGCCCGAAGCCGAACTGCGGGCCGATGTCGTCGACGCACACCAGACCCGGCTGGCATTCGGCATCGCTGTCGCAGTCGCCTTCGCCAGATCCGCAGGGGCCGCAAACCGCGCAGAAGTCACCGCGGCCGTTCTCCGACGTGCACGGTCCTGGCGGTCCGGGCAAGCAGACGTCGATCCGCGGATCGAAGCCAAACTGCGCGCCGACGTTGTCGACACACTGGAATCCCGGTGCACATTCGCCGTCACCGTCGCAATCGCCCTGGCCCGACGTACACGGCCCGCACTCTTCACAGTAGCGACCGCTGCCAAGGGGCACCGGGCAGTTCGGATCACCGCCACCGCCACCGCCACCACCGCCATCCGCGAGGCAGACATCGATGCCGGGTGCGAAGCCGAAGTCGGCTCCCCGATCATCGACACAGCTCAAGCCCGACGCACAGTCAGCGTCCCGATCGCAGTCACCCTGCCCGGCGTTGCAGGGGCCACAGTCGGTGCAGAAGCGCGGATGGCCTTCCGGCAGGTTGCAGGTGCCCGTATCCCCCGGAAGTTGGTCGAAGAACGTGGGGTCGTAGAGAAAACGCGCCGCTGCGATGTCGTCAGCCTGCAGTTCAGCGCCGAAGAACGGACTGCGAACCGCTGCCCGCATCAGCGCGCCGTCGAGGGCCGGGTTGCCGGCGCATGCTGGTGAGAAATCGTCGCCGCAGGAGTGCCCGAATCCGAGAGTGTGTCCAAATTCGTGGGCATAGACCTGCTCGAGCGCGACCCGATCGACCGCGAAACATTCGGTTCCGTCATTGACGATGATCTCGGCCTCGACCGCCACCGCGTACTGCTCACCCTTCCACGCGCGTCGGAAGCCGCCGCCGCGGATGAAGCTGATGCCGCCAATCGCCAACACGCCACCGCCGCTGCACGAGAAGTCACCGTCGATATCGTCGTTGAAGTCCTGGAAGAGGAAGGTGTTTCGCAGGTCGGACGAACCGAAGCCGGTCGTGGACGAGGTCTCCGGCCCTTCGACAATCCGGATCGGCGAGTTCGGCTCGCCGTTCCACGCCCGTCGTGCCCGGCGGAATGCCGCGACACCGCGATCGGCCGAGCCATCCTGGCCGCCCGTGTGACGGCTCCACTCCAGGTTCATGCCATCATCGAATTCGAACCACCGAATGCGCGGATCGAGACTGATCAGCGTGAATTTGCTGGGCGGAAACGCGGGCGCGGTCTGCGCGCCATCGGCGAAGTAGTCGGCCGCGCGTGTGGTGCCCGCAGCGCGATCGGCCAGCCATGTCGAGAAGCGCTCGGCGTGGCGCGCGGACGTGTAGTGGTCGGCGGCGAAGGTCAACGAATCACTCTTCGGAAGCATCTTCAAGAAGGCCTTCGGTGACGCGCCGCCTGCCTGACGCTGCCAGAAGAGCTCTCCAGCATCGTGGGTGGCGCGGAAGACGCCTTGCACCATCTGGGCGATGCGGTAGCTGCTGCCGTCGGGACGTAGGAAGAGCAACGCCTCTTCACCGGACGCCATCTTCGGCATGCCCCAGATTACCCGTCCGGTACCGTCCGCCAGGGTGCCACCCGGAATCTGGACCGACAGCACGCTGCCGCGGGCCACGCCGCCCTTGAAGGTCTCGATCGCCTCGACACGATATTCGGTAACGGCACCTCGCGCGGAGTTTTGGACCGACGCGCCCAGAACCCGGCCGTGCACGATCACGGCTGCCTGATCCGCCAGCGTCTCGTCGGACACGGGCACGAAACTGAGGCCAAATGCCGCAGGCATAGCCAGCAACACCGCCGATAACAAAGCAAAGGTGAGCTTGCGCACGATGCGACTCCTCTTCATGAAATGACTTCCTCGAGCACGAGCAGAAAGTATGTCATAGCGCAATCAAGGCATCTCGATAGCGCGAACGCCCGTGACGTCAGACTACGAGCCGGTGTACCATCAGCCGCCATGAAACTAACGCTCGCCGAGCTCCAAGCCGCGCGTGATCTCGACCTCGGTACCAGCTCGCCGATCACGATCCGACAGTCGCGCATCGACGGTTTCGCGAATGCCACGGATGACCATCAGTGGATCCATACCGATCCCGAACGGGCGAAAGATGGACCGTACGGCGGTACGATCGCGCACGGATACCTGATCCTGTCGCTGATCCCGCACATGTTCCTCGAGCTCGTCGACCTCAGCGACGCCGGCATGGTCGTCAACTATGGGTTGGACAAGCTGCGGTTCATGGCGCCGGTCCCGACCGACACGGACATCGAGCTGCGGGCCAAGCTGGTTTCGGGGCAGAAACGTCTGGGCGGCGCGCTGTGCCGGGTACGCTGCGACGTCATCGCCAAGACCACGGGCAAGCGTGCGGTCACCGCGGTGATCCTGCTCCTCGTCCTGCCGCCCGATACGACACTGCAGGGATCTAGCGAGTCTTCTTCGGACGCATCGCAGCCATCGTCGCCTTGAGCTCGTCGCGCGGGTGATCGACGAAGGCCGCGAATTCCCCGCCCTCCTTCAGCCAGCTGCCACCATCGATGGTCACGCACTCGCCGTTGACGTAGCCGGCGTTGGGCGCGAAGAGATAGGCCGCGAGATCCGCCAGCTCGGCGGGCTCACCGAAGCGCCCCAGGGGATTCGACGCGCGGGCGCGCTCGGCGACTCCCGGCGGCATCAAGCGCGAAAAGGCACCGTCGGTCGGGAAGGGACCCGGGGCAATGGCGTTGGCGCGGATTCCGTAGGTTGCCCACTCGACAGCCAAGGAGCGCGTCATGGCCAAGACCCCTGCTTTGGCACAGGCACTGGGCAGAACGAACGGTGAGCCGGTCCAGGCATAGGTGGTGACGATCGAGAGCACATGGGCGGTCGGGTCGCACGCCCCGTTGCAGCGCTCGATCCACCGCCGTCCGAGCGCCTGCGTAGTGTGGAAGGTGCCGTAGAGCACGATCTTGACCACCGCGTCGAAAGCGTTGGCGGAGAGGTCTTCCGACGAAGACAGGAAGTTCCCGGCCGCATTGTTGACCAGGCCGGTCAGCAGCCCACCAGCATCCTCCACCGCGTCGAGCGCGCGCGCGATGGCCTCCGGATCACGGACATCGCAGGTGGCGTAGCACGCCCGGCCGCCCGCCGATTCGATCGCCGCGACCGTGTCGGCGAGTGGGGCCTCACGCCGTCCCCAAATCGCCACACCGGCACCGAGAGCGGCAAAACGTTCCGCCATCGCACGCCCGAGCCCGCTGCCACCACCGGTGACCAGGATGTTCTGGCCCGCCAAGAGATCTTTCTGAAAGGTCATTGTGTCTCCACGTGTTTCGTCTCTGCGGGAGAGCCACCTCCCCGATTCAGGGCCTCATAGCGAGCGATCTGCGCCAGGGTCAACGCGTGAACGTCAGCACGATCCGCATCCGCTCGGTACCAGTCGATCAGCCAGTCGAGCGCCAGCTCCAGGCTCAACTGGGGGCGCCAACCGAGGCGGGCAATCGCCTTGGACGAGTCGAGGGTCAGCAAGCCCGCTTCATGCGGGTGGTTGCCCTGATCGTCATTGGTCCACCGGATCCGGTCCCAGCGCGCCACGAGCTGCTCGGTGACCCAGGCAACGGTGCGCGCGTCGTCGGCCGCGGGGCCGAAGTTCCAGCCCTCGGCGAACTCTGCGCCATCCTCGGCCAACAGCCGCGACGCGAGAATCAGGTAGCCAGCCAGGGGATCCAACACGTGCTGCCAGGGGCGGATGGCGCGGGGCGCGCGAATGGGTACCGACTGCTCACGCTCCGCCCCGCGAATCAAGTCCGGGATCAGCCGATCTTCGGCAAAGTCTCCTCCACCAATGACGTTGCCTGCACGTACCGAGGCGACCTGCACGCCGCTCGCCGCGAGAAAGGAAGACCGATAGGCCTCGGTCACCAGCTCGGCACAGGCCTTGGAGCTTGCATAGGGATCGCGCCCACCGAGCGGGTCGTTCTCACGGTATGGCCAGAGCCACTCCCGGTTCTCGTAGCACTTGTCGGTGGTCACGACGACGACAGCCTGCACGCTCGGCGTCGCGCGCACGGCATCGAGCAGGTGAACCGTGCCCATGACATTGGTGGCGTACGTCTCGGCCGGCTGGCGGTAACTCGCCCGGACCAGCGGTTGGGCAGCCAGATGGAAGACCACTTCGGGCTTGGCCTCCGCGAGGGTCGCAGCCAGGAAGGCGGCATCACGCAGGTCACCGATCACCGATCGAGCGGCATCCGCGACGCCGGCCGCCGTGAAGAGGTTTCGCGGTCCGACGGGTTCGAGTGCGTAGCCCGTGACCTCGGCCCCGAGATGTCGCAGCCAAAGACACAGCCAGCCGCCCTTGAACCCTGTGTGGCCGGTGACCAGGACCCGCCGTCCTTGCCAACCGGAGAAATGCTCGGAATCGTGTTCTGTCATCTTGGATGTTCCCGTCGGCTGGGAGCGTACCGTCGCGGCTGGGTGAGCGGCAAGCTTCGAGCCCCCACAGGCACCGGCCGGGATATCCTCCGCCACCATGAATCTTCTCCTCCTCGACGCCGATGAGCTCGATGACCGCGGCCGGGTCCGTTTGAGCGACCGGCGTGCAGAGCATCTCCGACGCGTGCTCAAGGTCACGCCGGGCCAACGCCTGCGCGGGGGCCTGGTACGCGGCGCGCGCGCCAGCGTCGAAGTCTGTGACATCCATGCTGACGGCAGCGTCGACCTGTGTGTCGAGCCCGATCCGACGACGCCCCCCGCGCCGCCCGACCTCGATCTGGTCGTCGCGCTTCCCCGCCCCCAAGTGCTCCATCGCGTCTTGCAATTCGCTGCTGCGATGGGCATTCGGCGCCTCGACCTGATCGCGGCCTGGCGGGTCGAGAAGAGCTACTTCGGATCACCCTCCGTGACGCCGCCCAGCCTGGAACGCCACCTGCGCCTGGGCGCCGAGCAAGGCGCCACCACCTGGGTCCCCGAGGTCGCTGTGCACCACCGCTTTCGCGCTTTCCTCGAGACCCTCGGCGCGTCGAAGTCCCTGCGTCTGGTGACGCATCCGGGGGAACCGTTGCTCGAAGCCGTGGTTCCGCGGACACTGGCCGCAGACGGACGCATGCAAATCGCCATCGGGCCGGAGGGGGGATGGATCGATCGCGAGGTCGCGTCATTTGCCGAAAACGGTTTCCGGCCCGCCGCTCTCGGTCCCTGGATCCTGCGGGTCGAAGCCGCCCTGATTGCCGTTCTCGCTCAGATCGATCTGCTTCGCCGCACGCGTCCGACTGCGGGCTGAAGGCCTCCGCCCGGAACCGGCGACTGGGCAACCCGGTTGGTCGTTTCGGCCAGCGGCATCGCCGATCGTCTCCAAGATCACCGCGGAACATCGTCCCCGCGGGCCGCCTGCGCGCGCCGTTCAGCATGCCGTGGCTGTGGGCTGCTACAATCGACCTGCCCGAGCTCGAGGGGGTGGAGAGTCGTCATGGCGAGGCCGGGCACGCGGATGTTCGGCCGCTGTCCTGGGCTTACCACGAGCTAGAGGAACACGGCCTAGAGTGCGAACTGTCGCGACCGGATAGACGCCCGGCCTCGACACCAGCATAAGGGAACAACGCCTTGGCCAACGGGTGGCGCTACAGCTTGACCTTTCGCGGGCAGAACACTCCGGTGCCCGAAGGACAGTCCGTCCTCGGCCGCAGCCGCCACGCTGATGTCCAGATCCCGGAGCCGAGCGTAAGCCGCAAGCATCTGCGCATCGTCACGGTCCGCGACGCCATCGTGGTCGAGGACATCGGCGCCTCCAACGGAACCTACGTCAACGAAGCGCCGATCTACGGCCGGACGACCGTGCGCAACGGCGACCGGCTAGCCATCGGCGACGCCGAGCTCGAAGTTTCGATCACACCCATCGCCCCACCCGAGGTGGCGCAGACCGCCTCCGACGCCAGCGCGCAGGCTGGCCACGGCGCCGCGACCATGTTCCTGCAACAGCAGTCGATCGACTTGGCGCTACAAGTCGAAGGTGGTAGCCCACCGCAGCACGAGATCTCGCCGGAAGAAGCGCTCGAAGCCCTCGGCCAGGCGTTCCCTGGGGACGACATCCCCACCGTGAACCTCGAGGAGAGCCCGACCCAGGGAGGGATCCCCACACAGCCAGCCGTTTCGCTCCCCCCGGAAGGTTCGCCCCCCGCTCTCGACGAGCCCGGCCAGTTCGCAACGATGGCCATCGATCGATCGATGTTCGAGGATCTCGAGCTGTCCCCCGACCTTGCGGCACCGGCGCCCACGGAAGCGGCCACTGAAGCCGTCGCACACGCGGCCCAGGCGCTGCACGACGAGACCCACCCGGCGTTCGACCGCCCACTGCCTCCCGGTGCGGATTCGCTCTCGCAGCAGCAGCCTCCCTTCGCAGCGCCACCACCGGTCCCGAGAGCCGACTCGATCCAGCCCATGGCACCGCCATCCACCGAACCACCTCCGGTGCCGGCCTCCCACTTGGCTTCGGCGCCCCTTGCATGGCGAGAGGACACCGCGTCAGAGGTGGCCATCGAGGTGCCTCCAGCTCCCCCTGACGCGTCGGCCAAGTCGTCATCCGAGTCGACCACGGTCGGCACGGGATGGGGAGCCATGGCGTTCGACGCGGTGAAAACGCCACCGCCCATGGCCAATCCGACCACCATGGCGCCCCCTGCGGCCACGGCGCTGCCGGCAGCGGGCCTGGGCCCGCGCGTCCTCGCCTGGCTGATCGACTTGCTCTGGATCACCGCGCTATCCGCCGGGTGCTGGCTGGGACTCGGCTTGCGGAGCCAACCTCAAGGCTGGCAGCAAGCAGCTTTGATCGGCCTCGGCTTGGGTGCGCTGGTCATCCTCACCGGGTGGAGTCTGGTGGGAACGACACCGGGCAAGCGCATCTTGGGCCTGTTCGTCTGTACACCCGAAGGGCAGCCCGGAATCGGCTTACTCCGTGCGATGATCCGCGGCACGGTCTGGCTGCTTTCAGCCTTGCCCCTGGGAATCGTTTTCTTGATGGCGGTGATACCGGGTGGACGTGCGCTGCACGATCGCCTCGCCGGCACCTATGTCGGCCGCCGGGCGAGCTGAATCGGACCAAGGCAACCCGCCAGACCGAGCGCGACTGTTGACGTCAACCTGACGCCCGAACGAAGTGACTCCGGATAAACTGACGCCACCATGAGCGACGCTGAGACTTCTGACGCTATGGCATCTGGTGCCGTGGCTCCTGGCCGCGGGGGCGCCGTCCCTGCATCCCAAGACCAACCCACCCCGCAATCTCCTTGGCGGCGACGACTGAGTCACCTGGCCGCCGTGATCCTCGGCACCGTCCTTCTGGTCGCTGCCTGGGCCAAGCTGATCGACCCGAATGCCTTTGCCGCGACAATTCAGAGCGAGGAGCTCGATTTTCTGCTCTCGGCCATGGCCGTGGCGTTCATCGCCCTCGGCCTCGAGATTGCCCTCGGTATGGCGCTGGTTCTCGGCATGCGTCAGCGCTGGGTCCTTTGGCCGACAGCTGCGCTGGTTGCCTTCTTCGTCTTTCTGACCGGTCGGACCTACTGGCGCTCGATCCAAGGAACCCTGCCGGACGATGCCGGCTGCGGCTGCTTCGGCAACCTGGTCGAACGCACACCAGCGGAGGCCTTCTGGCAAGACCTCCTGCTGCTGGTACCACCACTCTTGATCGCCTTTCTGGGCCTCCAGCGAGCCGGACGCTTCCCGCGCGTGCGGGTCGCGATCGTCGCGCTGGTCACCATCGCCTCGCTGGTGTTCGCGTGGCGCGCACCGTCCTTGCCCCTCGACAACCTGGCCACGCGCCTCAAGCCGGGTGTCGCGGTCGGCAACTTGTGCGCCGGTGCCGAAGGCGAGCGGACGTGCATGGATGGCGTGATCCCGGAACTGAGCGTCGGCGAGCATCTGGTGATTCTCACCAATCTCGACGAGCCGCTCTTCCTCGACGCGATCGAAGGGCTCAACGAACGCTTCTGGGCGCGTGAGGAGCCACCCGTCTGGGTGCTTTCCGCGGCATCGGACGACGAGCGCTTCACCTTCCAGTTCACACGCGCCCCAGCATTCGATGTCTCTGCCGCGCCTTCCGCAGTCGTCAAACCGCTCTACCGGACGCTGCCGCGTTCCTTCCGGGTGCGCGATGGTCAGGTCATCGACACCTGGTCCGGCCTACCGCCGGGAATCTCGGGTGGCGCAGCGGAAACCGCCTCGAGCGGCCAGGCTTCCGCTTCGGACGGATCCGACTGAGCGTGCGAGACGAATCATCAACGAACACGATCCGCGCCGCCTCTCGGCGGTGCTTTGAGGAAAAACCATGAGCTCACGAAACGCGAAGACCTCTGCCCTCTCGGGCATCCGCCCCTGGCAGCTTGCCCTGCTCAGCCTGACCCTGCTCACCTGTGCCACTTTCGCGTTCGGCGCGGCGGCCCAAGAAGTCGACGAAATGATGCGCGGCTTCGCCTCGACTGGGGATTTCCTGGTCGAAATCGACGGCACGATCAACAAGGATGCCGAGATCATGCTCGCCGAGCGCCCGCAGGCGTACCTGATCATCGCCCCAGAGTTGGGTGGGCCGGTTCTTCTCGAGCTGCGCCGCGGAACGGTGAGCAAGGTCCACATGATGAAGCTCTTGCGGCGTGACAACGGCACCATCGACATGGTTGCCGACGCCACCCCTCAGACATTCGGTCGCTACGAGCTGGACGGACGCGCCGTGACCTTCAAGGTCGGCACGACCTCGGTCCGCATGGTCGAAAAACCAGCCCTGGTCGGGCTGCACCCTCAATCGGGTCTCATCGAGCACAGCCCGGGCTACAGCCGCAGCGCGGCCGCCTACAGCCCGAACGCAGATGCGCTCACCAAGTTGCGGGCCAGTAAGGGCGACATTCGGGTTCGTACGTATTTCGGTTCCTGGTGCCCGCACTGCACGCGCCACGTGCCGTTCATGATGCGGGTCGAGAACGAGCTCGCCGACAACGCGGGCATCACGTTCGAGTACTTCGGTCTCGCGAAGCCCACTCCGGGTCAGGCTGACTGGCCGGAAGGCGTGCGCAACGTGCCGACCGCCATCATCTACGTGGGCGACAAGGAAGTCGGTCGCGTCAAGGACAATCAGTGGCGCGCCCCAGAGATGGCACTCAGTCAGGCGATCGGCAAAGGCTCCGCCTCCAGTCGCTGAACCCAACATCGAGCCTCCGTTGAGCCCGAGCCCCGATCATGAATGAGCCAACGATTTTCGATCGCATCCTGGACGGCGAGATTCCTTGCCATCGCCTCTACGAGGACGAGCACGTCCTGGCGTTTCTCGACATCGGGCCGCTGTCCGCGGGCCACACGCTGGTGATTCCGAAGGAACGCAAGGCCTTCCTGCACGAGCTCAGTGACGACGCGGCTGCCGCCATCGGCCGCGTCCTGCCGCGCCTGTGCCGAGCGGTTCTCACGGCGACCGGTGCCAGCGCCTACAACGTGCTGCAGAACAACGGCGCGCCCGCCCACCAGGCTGTCTTCCACGTGCACTTCCACATCATCCCGAAGCATGATGGCGGAGGCCTTGGCATCGGCTGGCCCGCGGGGCAGCTCGCCACGAATGACGCGGAGAGGCTGGTAACGGCCATTCGGCAGGCGCTATCGGACGATCGCCCGTCGAGTTCCGATTGAACCACTCGCCGCTTCGGGCATGCCGTGAAAGGCCGCAAGCGAACGCCTGCCGTGCCTCGTCGGTCCGCCGACGAGGCATCGGTCGATGCTGACTTCCTCGATGCCATGCGCGGTTTGGAGGTCCACCCGCTGGACGGCCCTCCTTTGCCCAAGCCCGCGCCGATCAAGGCGGTCGCGGGCAAACGGCGCCGGCGACCGCTTCGTGACGAAGAAGTTGCCCAAGCGGTCGCGCCCGAGGACGCCGACCTCTTCCAGCAGGCGATGCAAGGCCTCGGGCTCGGTACCCCAACAGCAGATAGCCACCAGCAGCGCACCCAGCCGATCGCACCTTCTGACGAGGCATCACGGAACCAAGACACACCCACGACCCGTGACCCGCACGAACGAGACGCACCCACACGAAGCCGGCAGCGCCAGCGCGCGGATCCGGTCAGTGCGGAAGAGCAGGCGCTCTTCCTGGCGGCCGTTTCCAACCTCGACCCCGGCATAGACGGCGTAGACAAAGACAGCGGGCCGAAACCCGCAGCCGAGCGCAAACGCGAGCGCCAGAAGCCACGTCGCGAAACGACTGCCCGCAGAGCCTCGCTGGTGATCGACGACACCCTCGATCTGCACCGCGAGCGCCAAGAAGCCGCGCTCGAGCGCCTGCGCATGTTTCTCGTCCAGTCGGCCATCCGACGCATGACCACAGTCTTGGTCATCACCGGCAAGGGCCACCACTCCGAGGACGGACAGGGTGTCCTACGCCGGGCGGTCGAAGCCTGGCTGATCCAGAACGGGGCGCCCTGGGTGGCCCGCTATGCGGAGGCGCCCCGTCACCTCGGCGGGTCCGGCGCCTGGGTCCTGACGCTTCAGAAGTAACGCACGCTACGACACCTGCGGAACCACGAAACGCGGATTCACGGCCGGGGGTGTAGGATCAAGGCATGGCAGCCTCGACACCAGCGTCTGCGCAAGCATCACCGCTGCTCGTCTTCGATGGCGACTGTGGTTTCTGCACGCGCTCGGCGGCCTGGCTGGCCGCCCACGCACGGCAGACGGTGCGTACCGAGCCTTACCAGGCACTCGACCTGGCAGCGCTCGAATTGACCGAGCACGACGTCACCCACTACGCCTGGTGGCTCGACGGCGAGCATCGCGCCCGCGGCCATCGCGCCATTGCCAGCGCCTTGCTCGCCTGCCGGCGCCCCTGGCCACTCTTGGGCCGGCTGATTCTGCTCCCACCGTTCTCGTGGCTCGGCGTGCCTGCCTACCGACTGATCGCGCGTTTTCGCGGCCACCTTCCCGGCGCCACGGCCGCTTGCCGACTACCGCCTCCATCCCCGTGATTCTTCTCCCTGCCGAGGAGAACCCTGCTCGAGGAGAAACATTGTGTCCAAGCATCGTCTGGCTCTTGTGTGTCTCGCCACCATCCTGATCGTTTCCGCCGCCGCCATCGCGGTGACCTCCTCTCCTGCTGACGACACGGAGACCAACGCGGCCACGGAAGCGCCTCGCTATGGATTCGAGGTCATCCTGGCGCCAGCCGGCATCCCAGGCTCCTATCGCATGGAGGCGACCGTCCGCGATCTCGAGGGCGGCAAGGTGGTGGCGACACCGAGGATGATCATCCCCGCCGGCAAGCCCGGACGTGCCCAGGAACAAGTCGTCGACACCGACCACGAGGCTGTGGTCGATGTCGAGATCAAGGAAGATCAGCAGACTGCCGAGATCGTCTTCCAGGTCATCGGTGACCACCGCTCGCTGACCTACGCCCGCACCACCATCACCCTGCCGGGCGCCTGACCACGCGGTCCCTCATCCCGTCACCGCAGTGCCACCCGGCGACGGCCGGTCGCAATCGAGAACGGCATCTCCACCCGCAGACGATGCCGGACACCGCGACCTAGGCCGGGATCCGCGCAGTGTGCGCGGTCACCCATTCGACGAATGACGGCCAGAGGGCGCGCGGAAGATCGTGCCCCATGCCTTCGATCAACTCCATTCGCGATCCGGGAATGGCGCTGGCAGTCGCCCGTCCGCCGACCACGGGAATCAGCGGGTCTTCGAGCCCATGGATGACGAGCACGGGAATCGTCAGCTCGCCGAGCGCGGCCGTGCGGTCACCACTCGCCAGAATGGCCAAGAGCTGGCGCTTGGTGCCTTGGCCCGTCACGCCGCGTTCGTAGGCCCGGCCGAAGCGCCGGCGGATCTCATCCTCCTGAAACGGATAACCCGGGCTGCCGATCACCTGGAACACGCCGACCATCTGATCTGCATAGATTTCGCGATTGTCCGTCCGCCGCCTGCGCAGAAGGGTGCGCAGAGCCGCCGGACGCGCACGCGCGATCAGTGGGTTGGGCGTCGACATCATCGACGTCAGGCTGAGGACACGTGACGGATAGCGAATCGCCATTGACTGGCCGATCATGCCGCCCATCGAGACCCCCCAGACGTGAGCCTGGGCAATGCCGAGATGATCGAGCAAGCCCATGGCATCGTCCGCGAGATCCTCCAACGTATAGGCCGCCGGGACCCGTGCGCCGATCAAGGTGCGCGCCAGGGCACTGGGTAACCCGCCCCGCGGCCCGGACGGCCGGCGGGACCAGCGTGTCGATCGGCCTGCGTCTCGGTTGTCGAAACGGACCACGAAGTGCCCGGTGGCAGCCAACGCTTCGCACATCGCCTCGGGCCAGATGATCATCTGCGCACCGAGACCCATGATCAGCAGCAGCGGCTTGCCAGACCGGTCACCGAAGGTGTCATAGAAGATCTCCACCTCGCCGATGCGGGCCAGGCCAGCGGTCGCGCGCTCGTTCTCATAAGGATGATGCCGTGCCGCGTTCATCGCGTTCTCTCGGCCGCGCCTCCACGCACTCCCTCGACGGACGCGTCCGCGAGCAAACGCTCCCGAAGCTGTGCGGCGGGTACGGGTCCGATCGCCATCACGCCATCCGTGAACGCGCGCAGATCAAAAGCCTCGCCCCGCGCCGCGCGCACGGCCTCGTACAAGCCCGTCACCTGCTGGTAGCCGAGAAAATACGTCGTGAGCTGCGGGCTCGAGGTGATCGCTCGGGTCCACATGTTGCCGGCAAAGTGCTCGTCCTGAAGCGCTTCGTCTCGAACGAACGCAAGCACCTCTTCGCGCGTCATCCCGGCCGTGTGGACACGGATATCGACGATCGTGCGGGCGATGTTCTCGAGCTGCTTCTTGAGATGTGCGGCGCGATCGAGCGGACCACCCCAGCCCAGGTCGAGCATCAGGCGTTCGCAGAACGTCCCCCACCCTTCGATCAGCACGCCATCGCCGAACAGCGCGCGCACCTTGCGCGGGTGGCGGGCCGCATACTTGAGCTGGAGATAGTGCCCTGGCACCATCTCGTGCGGGGTGATCATGCGCCCGAACGGGCGATTGAAATCGCGGAAAAACGCGGCACGAGCAGAGGGCGTTGCGTCGTCCGGCGGCGTCGGGAGGTAGAAGAGCGTATCTGCTTCCGGGGCATAGGGCCCGGCGGGATAGACGCCGCCGACTCCTTGGCCAATGAAGAAGCTCGGTGAGCGCGAGACATGAACGGTCAGCGGCTCGGGAAGCGTGACCACAGCATGCTCTCGGACGAAGGCCACGGATTCGGCCAACCATCGCCGGTAGTCCGCAACGAACGCCTCCACCGACTCTGCGTGGTCCTCGCCAACCCGAGCGAACAGCTTCCGCAGCAAGGCAGCGTCATCGCCCGGCGACGACTCACCCGGAAAGACCTCCGAGCCTACGCTCCGCGCGAAAGCCATGGCTTCCCGGCGCTTCTCGACCAGCGCGGCTTCGGCCTCGGCCAGCACCTCCAGCACCGATTTCTCGAGCCCTGTCACCAGCCGAAAACGGGCGGCATAGGCGTCACCGAGGCGCGGTGAGCCCACAGCATCGGCCCCGAGCGTGTCGAGGGTGTCGCCCAGCGCACCGAGCGCCGTCGAGGCAGCCGCACCCACCTCGGCCATTCGCGCTTCGAGCGTCTCGGCCGCCTCACCTCGAACGTCGCGAGCCGCCAGGGCGAATCCCTCGCGGTAGAACGTGGCACTGGCGCGTGCCTGGCGAGCAGCGAGGGCGAAGAGCTCTGGGGCCCGCGACGACGGTGCGCCGGATTCGAGGGCGATCGTGGCCTGGCTCACGAGGCGCGGAAGATGGGTCGCGCGTCGCGTCGCCAGGTCCAGCCGCTCCGCGAGCGGCCGGTCGTCGCGCACGAGTTGGAAAACCGTGGCGTTGCTGGCGATACCCGTCCAGAACAGCGGATCGCGGGTAGCGCGTCGACCTTCACCGAGCCCGAGCACGACCCCATCCGCCTGACGAAGCAGCAACGCCAGATCGAGCCGCCCATCATCATCAAGAGTCGCCGGGACGGCTTCTGCGTCCTCGAATGCCGCCCGAATGCCAGCCGCCGTTTCTCGATTGAAGGCGCCCCAGGCCTCCAGTGCCTCCGGGGAGAGATCCTCGAGCCGGTCGTCGAGATCGTAGCGACCGGCCGCCGTCGCACGCGACGGGAAGGTCTGGAAGTAGCGCTCGAGGTAGGCATCGATCAGCGGCGTTGCCGCGTCTACCTTCGCCTCGGGCAGTGGCTCCGGAGGGGGCTGGGAGCAGGCAATGCTGCCGGCTAGGAAGAGCATCAGGACGGCACGTAAGGCGGTGGACAGCGTCATGGAGTGGGATGAGGCTTGCGTTCTCACACGCGGAGGTTACCAAGCCAACGGCCATGACACCCACGCACCTACGGTATCGAGGTCGCGCAACCGAGTGCGTGACGCTGGAACAGGGAGCCCCCTTCCTTCCGGCGTCAGGCGACCACGCCGCCAGACTGGCGCGCGAAGCGGTCAGGTGTAGCTGTCCTGGAAACGGAAACCGATGATGCCGGCGTTGGCCGCATAGGCACTGTTTGGGCCCGACGCCTTCCCCTCGAAGTAGAGCTGCGAGACGATCTGGGAAGCGAAGCTCCAGGTGAAAGGCCCTCCTCCCGGATAGTTGCCGCCAATCTGGTTGGTCGCGGTGCCGTCCGCAAAATGCAGCGTCATCGCATTGATCCAACCGGAATCCAAGCCCTCGACAATGGTGACCGGATTGTCCGTCGTGACCGGACCGTTCCAGCCGTGGGGCGGATCGTCGCTTCCGCCCATGCTGCCGCTCGCCTGATCACCGAGACGCGGACCCCAGCTCCCCGCGTAGGACTGCTGAACGGCATCGACAGCATCCCAACCCCACATCCGAAGTCCGTCGATCATTGGCTGATCCGAAGCAGGCACGAGCCCCTGTGGTGGGTACTCATAGAGACAGCCGAACACGTCCGAGTAGATCTCACGCGTATTCGGCGGCATCGGGCCGCTGAAGGTCGCATCCTGCAGTGAGCTCCACATGAACGACAGGTCGGTTACAGAAAGAGCCATGTAGCGATCGTATTGATTGACCGCGTTGAACACTTCGTTGCCGACATAGTTTCCCGGCCCCCAGTTGGTTCCGTACTGACTCTTCGCATTCGCCTCCACTGTTGCATGGCCCTGCCCGACCCAATTCTCGACGTAGGTCAACCCGGACGAAACGAGCGAATCGAGCGCGGCCTGTTGGTTCTGGCTCTCATGCTCGTTTAGCCCCAGCTCGTCGCCAAAGGCTGCTCCGTCGCGAAACAAGCCAATACCCAGGTTGACGGCTTGGGCGTAGAGCGGAAGGAGCAAGACCTCGAACCCCTTTTCCTGGAACACGGGGAGGTCGTGGGAGAAGGCCGCGACCGCCGCGTCGTACGTCGCCCGCTTCTGGTCGGTCGAAACGCCTGGATCGTTGAGGGCCGTGAGGTAGTTGTCGAGCACGTTGTTCAGGCCCTGGAGCGTCGTCGCGGCGTTGTCGAGGGTGTACTCATTGAAATCTTTCTCGAGCAGCGCCGAGAGCTGCTCCTTTGCATCCTCCACGATCTGGTTCCAAACGGCCTTCTTCCCGGTCGGCCAGAGAAAGCCCACCAAATCACCGACGAGCCAGCCGACGTACGGAATCTCCCCGATTCCCGAAATGACGATGGTTCGGATGGCCTTGTTGATCTGGACGGCAGACTGCAATGAGCTATTCATCCCTATTCTCCTTGGTTGGTGTGCCAGGCGACGAGCAGGAGCATTCGCGGACGAACCGCATCGCAGCCTGCCTGGCGTCGTTTCGCTGTCAGCACAGCAGAGCTCGTGCCAAGAGCGCGAGCCGCGCCAATCGCGGAGAATCAAGGATTGCGTCGCGCGAAAGTCTCGCGCTTCTGCTTACCGGTCAAACCAAAGTGCGAGACCCGATGGCTTGGCGCACCAGAACAGGCTCGATGCAGTCGTCCCCAGCGTCCAAGGAGGGCAGGGAGTGAAGATACCTAGGACGCTGCTTCGAGGTCGCAAGCCTCTTGGATCGCACCGTAGAGCGCGACAAAGCGTTCTGCGAGCTTGTGGCGCGGTGCCATCTGGACCAAGGGCTGGTGGACCTGGTGGGATTCGCGGACCTTGACGGATTGGGTCAGGAAGGGCTCGAGCACGGGCAGCCCCTCCGCTCTCAGCTCCTCCACGAGCTGCTGCGGCAGGCGTGCCCGCTCCTGGAAGAAGTTGATGATCACGCCACCGACATCGAGCCGTGGATTGTGATCGTCGCGCATCTCGCGCACCGTGCCCATGAGCTGGTAGAGCGCCCGGCGCGAGAAGTCGTCGCAGTCGAACGGAATCAGGCAGGTATCGGCCGCGATCAGCGCCGAGGTGGTGAAGAAGTTGAGCGCCGGAGGGGTGTCGAGCACCACGGTGTCGTAGCCGTCGAGGGCCGCGAGGGTGTCGCGCAGCTTGTAGATCTTGTGGCGGGACGAGAGCTTGTCGTGCAGGTCCATCAGACCGCCGTCGCCAACCATCAGATCGAGGCCGTTGACCGGGGTCGGATGGGCGAAGCGCTCCGGCGTGCTCGATGGCGCGTTGCCCAGCAGGCGAAAGCTCAGCATCTCGTCGAACAGCGTGCCGATGGTCGGCGTGATCGCCGCGGCGTCACGCCCGAGCAGGTACTGGGTCGCGTTCGCTTGTGGGTCGAGATCGACCAACAGGGTTCGCTCTCCCCGCCCAGCCGCCACCGCCGCCAGGTTCACCGCGATCGTCGACTTGCCGACGCCACCTTTGCGGTTGAAAATCACATAGCGCATGGTCACTGCTCCCGGGTTCACCCGCGTCGCCGCCCATTCGGCGCGGGACGGGTTGGAAATCGGCGGATCTACGAAGACTTGCCGCAGCGCGGCAGAAGCAGATTGCCACAGTGCGGCATGAGCCGTCAAGCGAGGATAAGGTCGGTCCGCTAACGATTGAGCCGCAACCGCGAAGATGCGTAAACCGCGTCTTCATTCGCAGCTTGGTCACATGCGAGGATGGTGAGCCGGATCGCTTGTCCCTGTGTTGGTGCTCGGCGTGACTCCTGAGCCAAACGGCGCCGGGTATCGCGCGAGCGCTGGATGACCAAGCGATGTACGGGGAGTGGTCGGAGCGCGTCTGCAAATGGATGGGCCACCGTGCCCCCGGGTTGCCGCAACCGTTGTCCGACTGGCGTCGAGCCGCCCATCAACTGTTTCAACACCTGACTGGACGCTGAGTTGCCATGAAACAGCCACCTCCTGGAACAGAAGAACGCATTGCAACGATGACTTTCGCGTCCATCTACCCGCTCATCGCAGAAGTTGAGAAGAAGGGTAGAACCCAAGCAGAGCTACACGAAGTCATCGAGTGGCTTACTGGCTACCACGAGAACGATTTGACATCCCTGATCGACGAAGAAGTGAGCTTCGATACCTTTTTCGAGAAATGCACGCTCCATCCGAATGCGCACCTCATCAAGGGTGTCGGTTGTGGCTACAGAGTCGAGGAGCTGGAAAACCCACTGATTCGAAAGACCAGATACCTAGACAAGCTGGTCGACGAATTGGCCAAGGGTAGAAAGATGGAGAAGATACTGCGCGCCGCTGAATAGCGCGGTATCCCTTAGCAACAATCGACGATGACGGTCGCCAGATCACAATATCCTGCACCAAAGTTCTATTGCGCGCTTCGGCGCATGAGCGAGACCTGGGCAGCCACAGCCAACACAGACATCCGAGTCACCACCAACTGACTCCGTGCGGGACTTCGCTTGTTGATTCCGGTAGTCATCCCGGGAGTCGGTTCGCGCGATCGGCTCTTGGGACGAAGACTGTCTGGCGAAGCGCTCAGCCGAGGTCGGTGACTCCAGCTGCGGCGACGATTCGACCGGGCGATCTATCACGACGACACCGGAGACCTCGCATCATGAAACGTGCCTTCACTGTCTTGGCCGCGCTCGCCTTGTTGCCTTCTTTCGGGCTTGCTGAAGAAACCGAGCGGGTGGTCATAACGCATGCGACCTCCGTGGTCACACAGGCCACGGCGCCCATCGGAGATGAAGACGACGCGCCCGTCAAGGTACAGAGCCGAACCGAGTGGGAGCGCGAGCAGGCCATCCGGGGCCTCTCGTCCAGCGAGATGCTCGATTTTCTGTTCGCCGGCCCTTCGATGATCCAAGAAGACGACATGGTGACTTGTACCGTGGATTGCCACAACGGCACCATGATCTCGTGCTCGGGACAGGAGTGCATGGTCTACGACGACGGCTCTGGATGCCACGGCGTGGACGATGGCACCACCTACGTAGGGCTGTGCTGCTGATCTTCTAGCGCTTCTCCCACTCCTCCCGCAGGATGCCGAACTGCTCGACATCGTGGATCGTGCCGAGGCGGCAGAGATGCTGACGGAGACAGCCTTCGTAGGTCATACCGAGCTTCTCGAGAATCCTCCGGGAAGCTTGGTTGCCGCGGTAGACCTGACCGTGAATGCGGCGGAAATCCCGCGTCGAGAACTCGTGGTCGAGGAGGGCGCGCGCAGCTTCATGACCGTAGCCCTTGCCCCAGCACGGTACGGCGACCCAGTAGCCGATCTCGGCACGGCCGTGGGCCGGGTCCACGGTGATGCCGTTGATGCCGACGAAGGACCCATCGGCCCGCAGGGTCACGGCGAAGGTTTCCGCGACTCCCTTGGCGTAGGACGCCCGTTGTGCCGCCACAAAGGCCTCGGCCATGTGCACTTCGTAGGGGTGCGGCATGGTCAGGGTGGTTTCCGCGATGCGACGGTCGCCGGCGAGCTTCTGGATGATCGGGGCATCCTCGTCCCGCAGGGGCCGCAGCACCAGCCGCTCGGTGTCGAGCTTGGGTTGGTGGGCGGGCTCATAGGGATGTTCTTCGTTCGCGTCCATGACGTGCTCCCTTCCGTAGCGCTTCACGCTCGTGGAACCTGCTACGCAGATGCTCCTCTCGGCTTGCTACGCAGCCCGCACCCGCGCCCCGCCAGCAGCGGCATCCGTTCTTCGCGATGCCTGCGCGCCGTCCCCCGACACGATTTCGGGCCGCGCTACGGAGTTGGGCCGGCCGTCTCGGCGGGTGTGCCATTCGTGGCGTCCGCGTCGTCGACCGGACCACTGGCCGCGCCGTTGCGGCCGCGGAAGAAGCGCCACGCGAGCCAGCCCACCCAGGCCAGGAAGATCACGCCCGCGACCACGCCGATCGCGCGGCTCGACTGCGTGAAGGTCGCCTCGAGCTGTTCCACGGTGTCACCTGCCCACCAACCGACCCCCATCATCAGGAGAACCCAGACGAGGCTGCCGATCGAGCTGTAGAACATGACGGGCCGTGTACGGAGCTCCATGGCACCGGCAGCGTAGAGCATCATGCCGCGCACGACCGGCAGGAAACGATTGATCAGCAGAATCGGCTCACCATGACGCTGGAACAGCCGCTGCACGCGCTCGCGAGAGCGTAGCCGTGACTGCCGCCTCGGTCGGCGGCGGCTGAAGCGGCGGACCGCGCGCATGCCGTAGCGCTTGCCAATGCCGTAGGCGATCGCGGCACCGACGATCGCGCCCGCCACAGCGGCGACGAAGATCTCCACCCAGGACGTCACGCCCTGGCCTGCCAGGAAAAAGCCGAGAAGGATCAAGGTGTCGCCCCAATAGGGCGGAAAGACGTACTCCAACAACGACGAGGCAAAGACCACCAGGGGAATCAAGAACGCAGGCAGTGCGGCGAGGGTGGTCTGTAGGTCTTCGAGTCCCATGACGAGGAGACCTTACCCCGGATCGAATGCAGCCGAGCGACGGAATGGGGTCGGTCGGCTGCCCTGATGGCCGGACTCCGTGACGAGGCGCCGTGGCCGGACTCAGTAGCCGGCGGCGTGGCCGTCCTTGCGCGACTCCGAGGCGCCGAAGTAGACGTCGTTCTCGGCGTCGTAGAGGATCGCCTGGTAGCCGCCGTAGGGACCGACGGCCCAACCCACCGAATGCCCGCGCTCGACCAGCTCACGCACGCTTTGCATGGGGAATCCCGTCTCCAGCGACACCCTCCCGCCATCCTCCATCAACGAACCCGTGGGCTGAGACGAGCCCGAGTGGAGGATGCGGGGCGCGTCGCCGGCTTCTTGTAGGTTCATGCCGAAGTCGAAGAGGTTGATCAGCACCTGGGCCTGGGCTTGGGGCTGGGTGGCGCCCCCCATCACGCCGAAGGCCATGTACGGCTTGCCTCCGCGGGTGACGAAGCCCGGAATGATCGTGTGGAAGGGACGCTTGCCGGGTGCGTAGACGTTCGGATGCCCTTCCTCGAAGGTGAAGAGCTCGCCGCGATCCTGCAAGATGAAACCGAGACCGGTCGGCGTCATGCCCGAGCCCATGCCGCGGTAGTTCGACTGGATCAGCGACACCATGTTGCGGTCGCGGTCTGCCACCGTGAGGTAGATGGTGTCGCCTTCTTCGAGCGCCGGATGCCCCGCTGCGACCCGTCGGGCGGCCCGCTCCGGGTCGATCAGGCCACGGCGCTCGTCCGCGTAGGCCTTGGAGATCAGCCCGGCGACCGGAAGGTCGGTAAACGTCGCGTCCGCGTACCAACGCGCACGATCCTCGAAGGCCAGCTTCTTGGCCTCGACGAAGTGGTGGATGTAGTCCGCGCTGCCGAAACCCATGCCCGCGAGGTCGTAGGGCTCGAGCAGATTGAGGATTTGCAGCACGGCAATGCCTTGACCGTTGGGGGGGAGCTGCCAGACGTCGTAGCCCCGAAACGACGTTGACACCGGTTCCACCCAGGTCGACGTGTGGCTGGCGAGATCGTCCAACGACAGAAAACCGCCGTTCGCCTGCATGTAGTCCGCAATCGTGCGTGCGATGGCGCCACGGTAGAAGACATCGCGACCGTCCGCGGCCAGGCGCTCGAGGGTCCGGGCCAGATCTGGATTGCGGAAGATCTGCCCCTTGCGCGGCGGCTCGCCGTCGATCAGGAAGGTCTCCTTCCAGTTCGGATAAGGCGACAGCAGCGGTACGTGACGCGCCCAGTAGTAGGCGATCAGCTCGGTGACCGGGAAGCCTTCTCGCGCGTAGCGGATGGCCGGCGCCAGCACATCCTTCATCGGCAGCTTGCCGAAGCGCTCGTGAAGCTCGAACCAGGCATCCACGCACCCTGGCACGGTCACGGGCAGCGGACCGCGCGGCGGAATCGCGTCGCCCGCCTGCCGTTTCAGCTCAGCCAACGACAGCGTCTTCGGTGACCGGCCGCTACCGTTGAGCCCATAAAGCTTCTCGCTCTCGGCGTCCCAAACGATGGCATAGAGATCACCGCCGATACCGTTCCCGGTCGGCTCGACCAGGCCGAGCAGGGCGTTCGCGGCGATGGCCGCGTCGACCGCATTGCCGCCGCTTCGGAGCACATCGAGCGCAACCTGAGTCGCCAAGGGCTGGCTGGTCGCGGCCATACCGTGGCGCGCGATGACCTCGGAACGGGTCGCGAAAGGATGACCGGTGATGCGGTCCGCTCCGCTCGCGGGAAGCGCGAGCAGTAACGTGGTGGCGAGCGTCGCCAAAAGCGCCAGGAACGAGCGGCAAACGAGATGGGGCATGAGCGGATCTCCGAGCGGGATTCGCCACCGTGACGGACGCGCCGCGTGATGACGTAAGGCTGTATGGTGATGGGTAGCCGTATGGGTATGCGTAGCCGTGTGATCGCAAGCAGTATAGCCGTCCTGCGGCCATCCAACTCCTCTGGAGGCTTGCGTGGAGCATCATGGAAGAAGCAGAGACCGCTACAATCAAAGCAGCTTCACGCGTCGCCCCAGTTGACGATCGCGTGTGGCCCCCACATCGTTTCCCACAATTCGTATCGAGCGTTCGAGCAGGAGTACCGATGTCCAGAACCCAGATGTTCAGCCCCCAGGCCCCGATCGTCACCATCCGAGGAGCCATCCGCGCGGCCCGCGCCATGGCCCTCACTACCGGATTCGCCACGGCGCTGGTCCTCGGGCAGGCAGCGAGCGCCGACGCCCAGGCTGGGCCCCCTCGGGTCAGCCCGCAGGCACGGCTGACCCAAACCGTGGGCGCGGCAACCGTCGAGATCGTCTACAGCCGCCCGAGCGCGCGAGACCGCGCAATCTGGGGTGAGCTGGTGCCCTGGGATGCGATTTGGCGCACCGGCGCGAACGAGGCCTCGACCTTCACCCTCTCACATGACGGGTCGATCGACGGCAAGCCG
This sequence comes from uncultured bacterium, assembly GCA_937948815.1. Lineage (GTDB taxonomy): Bacteria > Acidobacteriota > Thermoanaerobaculia > Multivoradales > J023 > J023. The sequence goes on along the minus strand of CALFAM010000150.1, from coordinate 27,494 downwards.
CTACCGGCGGGTACCTATGCCCTGTTCACGATTCCAGGCGCGGAGCAGTGGTCGGTGATCTTCAACAAGGTCGCCGAGCAATGGGGCGCCTTCAGCCACGATCCAGAGCAGGACGCCCTGGTCATTCAGACCAAGCCACGTCGGGTCCCGATGCACGAGACGATGACCTTCGACGTCCCCGCCGTCGACCTCGAGCGAGCCACGATCGAGCTGGCCTGGGAGCGTACGGCGATCGCGTTCGAGGTCGCGTTCGACACGTCTGCCGCGGTGCTCTCGAAGGCCGAGGCAGAGGTTGCCGAAGCGGGTGAATCGTCCCGGGTCGCCTTCAACTGGGCACGTCATTTCCAAACGGAAGGCATTCACCTCGACGTCGCGCTGGGTTGGGCCACCGCGGCAGCCAAGGCGGCCGATCACTACTGGACCCAGTCGGTGCGCGCACGGCTGCTCGCTGCCCTCGGTCAGGCGGACGCCGCCAAGGTCGCCGCAACGCACGCGATGACGGTGATTGATGGCGCCCCCAACCCAGACTTCGCCAAACGGGACGCCGCAAAGCTTGCCGAAGAAATGGCGAGCTGGTAGCGCCGCTACTCAGCGCCCATGATCAGCCGGCCAGCTTCCTTCTCGCGTGCCAGGAACGCGTTGAGCGCGTCGAGCAGGTCGCTGCCGGGGCGCACGGCAATGCCGTAGTGATCGCGGGCCGGCGAGTCGAAGCCGATCCTGAGCTTTTCGCGCAGCAGCTCGTACTCCGGCAGAACCTTGCTCGCCGAATGCGAGTCGACCAGGGTGACATCGGCCTCGCCGTAGGCCACGGACTGATAGTTCTCGAGCGTGAACTCGACGAAGACGAGCTGGTCGTCACCGAAGCCGAGCGCGCGTAGATGCTCTTCGTGGCTCGAGCCGCGCACAGTCGCCGCACGCTTGCCCTGCAGGTCGTCGAAGCTCTCTGCCGTGCTGTCGACCGGCACCAACACGACCAGGTCAACGGCGTAGTAGGGATCCGAGAAGCTCACCTGTTGAGATCGCGCCTGGGTGATGGTCATCGAGCTGGCGATCAGATCACCCTCGCCAGCGAGGAGGGCCGGAATGAGCTGCGCGAATCCCTCCTGGACCGGTTTGACCTCGAGCTGCACCCCCAGCTCACCTGCAAACCGCTCGAGCAACTCGACATCGATGCCGCCGAAGCGGCGCAGCCCAGCTTCGCCGTACTCTTTGACCATGCGGCGAACGAACGAGCTTTCCTGATGCGGCCAGGCGAGCATGACCAGGCTTCCCCGCTCCCGAACACGCGCCAGGTCGCTGGGCTCCGCGGGAGTCGGCAAGCGTTCGACCTTCGAAGTCTCCTCGCCCGCGCCGCACCCCACGAGAAACGAACTGAGCATGATCGCGCAGGACAGGACCGCGCGGGACAGAGTCGCGCGGGAACAGCGTACCGAAACGTCCCCCCAAGACTGTTTGCCTCCAACCATTGCGCCACCTCCGGCAGCCATCCCAGACACCGATCTGTCTTGGGAAGGTGAAGAATTTCCCCAAATTCACATTGTACTCGACCCATTCCAAGCGTCGATCGTGCACGGACCCGGCGGTTGGCTGCTAACCTCTCGACATGGCACGGACACTGATCGCTGGTTGCGGCGACGTGGGGTGCGCGCTGGGCACTCGCCTGGCTGCACACGGTCACGAGGTGTGGGGTTTGCGTCGAGATGTCAGCGCACTCCCACCAGCCATCCGACCGCTGGCCGCGGACCTGACCCAACCCGCAACCTTGCGTGACTTGCCTTCGCGCCTCGAGTGGGTCATCTACGCGGCTGCCGCGCCCGCGCGCACCGACGCGGCCTATCGCGCCACCTACCCGGACGGCCTCGCTCACGTCATCTCGGCACTCCACGCTACGGGCCAGGACATCTCGAAGCTGATCTTCACCTCCTCGACCGGCGTCTACGGCCAAGACGATGGCAGTTGGGTCGACGAGGCCAGCCCGACGGATCCAACCAGCTTTACCGGCAGCCGCATGGTCGACGCGGAGAACGTGCTGCGCAACGCACCCTGGCCCTCGACGTCGGTACGCTTCGGCGGCATCTACGGCCCCGGTCGGACCCGCCTCTTGCGTCGCGCTCAGGCTGGCGAGCCGATCGCCCGCCAGCCGCCACGGTGGACGAACCGTGTACACCGCGACGACTGCGCCGGCATCCTCGAGCATCTGCTCACCCTGGACCGCCTCGCGGCGCATTACGTGGCGGTCGACGACGAGCCCTCGAAGCTCGGCGACGTGGTGGACTTCCTGTGCGACCGCGCGGGCTGGCCACGCGCACCCGCGCCACCCCACGAAGACACCCACTCCGGAGCGCGCGGCAAGCGGTGCCGCAACCGTTTGCTCCGCGCCTCCGGCTACTCCTTCCGGTTTCCGACGTTTCGGCAAGGCTATGCCGAGCTGATCGACGAGCTCGAGGAAGCACCGCCAAGCTTGCGCGATACGCAAAGAGGATAGGCAACGTGGAAGGACCGATCGGCGCCACGCTCGCTTCTCCCCTGCCGCTCGACCGGGAGGCAGCCGCGCGCGCCAAACGCAAGCGTCTGATTCAGTTCCACACCGTACGCTCGCCGCGCCTGCGCCTGGTCGGCTATCTCGTTTTCCTGGCCTTTGCCTGGGCCCACAACCACTTCATTCTCGACGATCCGAACCTGCGGACGCCGCTGCTGATCGTCACCGTCGCCACCGCGATCTACGCACTCGTAACCTGGCTGCTCCTCGTCGCCTACTACGAGCGCGTTCGCTGGGTCGACCTCGGCGACCTATTCCTGACCACGGATGGGCTGGTGGCGCTGGCCACCATCTACGCCACTGGCGGCGAGCAGAGCCTCCTGTTCTTCTTTATGACCCTGCATGCGGCCGATCAGTCTGCGATCAGCTCACGGCGGACAGCCTTCTTCGCGGTGACCTCCTCCCTGATGTACCTGGCGTTGATGATCGGTCTCGAGCTGCTGCCGGCACGCGCGGTCGACTGGGAAACGGCGATGGTCAAGCTCGGCGCCATCGTCGGGTTCAACCTTTACCTGGTCGGCGTGGCGGGCACCGCTGATCGCTACCGTCGCCGAACCTCGGAGGCCGTTCGACTCACCCGCTCGCTGGTGGGCGATCTCGAACGCAAGTCGACCCAGCTCGAAGAGGAACAGGTGCGGGCCCAGGCAGCCAACCTGGCCAAGAGCCAATTCCTCGCCAACATGAGCCACGAGATCCGGACCCCGATGAGCGCCATCATCGGCCTCAACCGGCTCCAGCAGCAGGCCGAGTTGCCAACAGAGGCTGCGGTCTTCGCGACGAAGATCCAAGAATCAGCCGACGACCTGCTGCGCTTGATCGACGACATTCTCGACCTGTCACGGGTCGAGGCCAACAAGCTGCAAATCGATCGACAGCCCTTCGCGCTCGCCCCCATGCTCGAGCACGTGACCGAGCTGCTGCGACCACGCAGCGAAGCCAAGGGGATCGGCTTCGAGCTGGAGCGTGCAGACGACCTCCCGGTCTGGGTCGAAGGCGATGCTGTACGCGTGCAACAGGTTCTGATCAACCTGGTGGGCAACGCCATCAAGTTCACGGAACAGGGCACCGTGACTGTCACGGTAAGCTGCGGCCTCCTCCACGACCTCTGCTTCCATGTCCGCGACACTGGCATCGGCATCGACGCGGCGACCCAACAAGACCTCTTCGAGCCCTTTGTCCAGGCCGACGCCTCCGCCACGCGGCGATTCGGCGGCACGGGCCTCGGCTTGGCGATCAGCCAGCGCCTGGTCCAGCTGATGGGCGGCACCCTGGATCTCGAGAGCACCCTCGGCGCGGGCAGCACGTTTACGGTCCGCCTGCCGCTGCCCGTCTGCGCGCCAGGCGCGGATCATCCGCACGCCACCCAGACACCTGCGGCGCCCGGTCGATCGTCGGTCGACGCGCGCATTCTCGTAGCCGACGACAATGATGTGAACCGCCTCGTGGTCCAGCTCCAGCTCGAAGGGCTCGGCGCCAGCGTCGACTCGGTGCCCGGCGGTGCCGAAGCCTTGGCCGCGGTGCGGGAGCAGACGTACGATCTGCTGTTGCTCGACTGCCAGATGCCAGGTCTCGACGGCTATGAGGTCGCCCGGCAGATCCGCGGGGACAGCAAGCTCGACCATCTTCCGGTGATCGCAGTCACCGCTCACGCCATGCGCGGCGCCCGCGACCGTTGCCTGGCGGCCGGAATGGACGACTACCTCGCCAAGCCCTTCCACGAGAACGAGCTGGCCGCCATGATCGAGCGCTGGCTGCCGGGCCGACACGCCCCCGTGTCCGCGCGCGCCGACGCCCCCACACTTCGCGAAGAGGAGGTGCCCGACGTGACGGCTCCCACAACGCCAACACCAGCTCTGCACGCCGATCAACCATCGTCCGACACACCGATCCTCGACCACGCCAAGATCAACTCGATCGAGCAGCTCGGGAACGACGTGCTGCGGAGAGTGGTCAGCGAATTCCTGCGATGCACGCCGGAACGCATCCGAGAGCTCGCAGCCCACCTCTCGGCCGGTGATGGTCAATCCGCCGCCCGCACGACCCATACCTTGGTCGGCTCGACGGGGATGGCCGGCACCATGCGGCTCAGCGCACTCTGCGCACGGCTGCATCATCTGGTCGAAGCGGGTGAGCTCGAGACGGCCCGTGGTCTGGTCGGCCAAGTCGAGGCCGAGCTCGCGGCCGCACGCAAGGCGCTCTCGAACGTTATCGCGCGTGCTTGATCATGAGCTCCAGCCTGTCGAGACCGCGGCTGACCTCTTCGATCGGCGGGCCAAACGACAGACGAACGTGCTGGCGAAAACGTGACAGGTGCTGGGAACGGCGCCGGCCCGGGTTGACATCGAAGAACACCCCCGGGACACAGACCACCTTTTGATCGAGCGCGGCCCGGAAGAACGCCATGCCGTCCGCCAGGGCGTCCGGTAGCTCGCGCAACGACACGAAAACGTAGAACGTGCCTTCGGGCGCACCGTCCACCTTCATACCCATGCGCGCCGCGCGTTCCAGGATCAGATCGCGTTTGGGACCAAACGCCTGGCGCACCGCAGTCCCTTCGGCAGCGAAGTAATCAGCGTCCAGCAACGGTATGGCGGCGCGCTGAAGTGGCTTGGAGCCACCACCGTCAAGGAACGATCCGGCACTGGACACCGCTTCGATCACCCGCTTGGGACCGACCGTCCACGTCACCCGCCACCCCGGATAACGCCAGTTCTTGGTCAACCCGTCGAAGAGCACCACGGGATCACGATCCACATCCTCGACGTAGCGCGCGGCGCTCACCGACGGCCCGGGCTCGCCCGTTCCGAGGGTCCAAACGTATTGGGCGTAGAACTCATCCATCAGCAAGGCGCAACCGAGCTCGCGACCCGCGGCCACCCAGCCTGCGAGGGCGTCACCGGACAGCACCTTGCCCATCGGATTGCTCGGGTTCGACAGCAGCAACGCGCCGAGGCCACGTCCGAGCACTTCACGACGCAGATCCTCGGGCGTGAATCGGTAGCCCTGCTCACGGCTGAGCAAGATGGGGATCGGCGTCACCAAGCGGAAGATGTCGAGCAGCTCTTCGTAGGCCGTGTAGTCAGGCAAGAAGTGACCGAGGTTGACGTTGCCGAGACTGGCCACCGCACGCGTCAATGCGGCCCGACCACCACCCGAGATGGCAACGTTCTCGGCGCTGTACTGCGAAGGAAGCCCTCGACGATAGAGACGATTGTAAAGATCGGCCACCGCCGCGCGTAGATCCCAAAGCCCCGGCACCGGCGCATACTCGTGATCGTTCGGGTCGATCGCCACATCTCCGACACGCTCGGGCGCACCGGGCAGGGCATCGCTCTCTGGCTGTCCTTGCCCGAGATTCGACCAGGCGGCATCGCCGCGACGATAGCCCCGCGCATCGGCCTCGGTCGAGACGTAGATGACGCCGGTTCGTGGCACCCGGCGGAATGCATGCAGCGTGTCGAGATCGCCCTCCGGCCCCCTGTTCTCCATGCCGCGTAGACTAGTACTTTACGCAGCCGAACCGCCATCCCTTCCGGCTGATCTCAGCGCGGCATGGCCGAACAATGACGCGACAGATGGACTACGAGGCATCTGGCAACTAGGGAATCGTGGTCGACCAGGCTGACGTGTCGCCCGATTCGAAACCGTCGGCGAAGAGTAGCCCCAACGGGAGAACCGTGGTCGTCTCGCTGTCGACGTTCGAGTCTGGATCGAGATCCGGGGTGCCGGCCGAGACCGAGGCCGTGTTCTCCACCTTTCCGCCTGCGGATGTGCGAGCTGCGATGGTGAGCGGTGGCGCGGTGGCGCCGCCCAGGAGCGGCGCGGTACGAAGGCAACCGACTTCGCCACCCGTTTCGACGCAGGCCCATCCCTCGCCGACCGCGTGCTCGAATGTCATTCTGGGCGGCAGCACATCAGAGATGAGAATGCCCGTGGCAGCATCCGTGGCAAGGTGATCGACGATCAAGCGATATTCGATTATCTCCCCGGCAGCAACCGGATCCACTGCATCGGTCTTGGTGATGCGAAGGTCGGCATCGAAATCGGCACCGCCGAGAAACACATCGAAACCACCATTGCGATCGCGCGGTACGAGATGCGGCTCCGGACTGCACCAGGCGACGATCGAGCCATCGGAGCTCAATGCGTTCAGAAACGAGCCGCCGCCACCGACCGTGGAGCTCTCGAAGGCCTGACTGATGAGCTCGTTCGTACCGGTGTCGCGGTCGAAACGATAGGTATTGGGAAACGACTCGCCTATAGGATGGCTAAATCCCGCGACGAGGTCCGAGGCGCGGCTGCCGTAGACCACCACACGTCCATCGTCGGTCATCGGGAACTCGAAATCGTTGAAGGAGACGAGGCTTTCGCTCGAGCCCGTGAGCGGCGAGCCGGCTTGGTGTGTGATCAAGGTCGTCTGACCGCTGTCGAAATCGTGCAAGAACACCTGATTGGTGTTGCCAGGATTCACGAGCCCCTCCAAGAGGTCGCTCCCACGGCTGAAGAAGACGACCGTCGTGCCGTCGGCGCTCACGGTAGGGCCCGTCGAGGCGCCATCCGGTGCCGCATCGGGATCGCCCTGGGCATGGCTGACGCGGTCCACCAATCCATCCCCGGCGCGCCATCGGTAGATCTGGGATTGGATCGCGTTGTCCCCTGTCACCAGGTCGGTCGCGGAGGACTCGAACACCACCGCCTGGCCGTCCGCAGTCATCGAGGCCTCTCCGGACCCTCGGTCAGCGGTGACCAACGGGCGCCCGATCCGATGACTGACCAAGCGCGAGGTGCCACTCTCTCGGTCCCAGCGGTAGACATTGCCGCCAAAACTCGACTTGAAGGTCAGGCCCTCGACCAGGTTGTCCGCACGGCTGGCGAAGAGCACGAACCGGCCGTCCGTCGAGATGGCGGAGAGTCCTGCAGCGCCGTTGGCACCCTGGCCGCCGCCGGCAACGGACGCCGAGACCAGTGTGGTCGATTCCGTCACGCGGTCGAAGAGAAAGACGTCGTCCAGCAAGAAGCCGTTCAGATCGACGAACGGATTCACCAGGTTGGTCGCCTCGGAGTCGAAGAGGACGTAACGTCCGTCCGCGGAGAGTCTGCTGCGCGCGGAGCTTCGATTGCCACCAAGGAGAGGATTCGAAGCGTCACGGCTGACCAATGATGTCGTAGCGGCTGTTCGATCGATGAGGAAGAGGTTCGAGACGGATCCCTGTGAGATGAAGCCGTCGATCAGGTTGGTCGCGGTCGAGGCGATCACGATCAACGAGCCATCTCGACTCATGGCATGTACACGCGAGCTACCATCCGCGCCCGTCGTCGTGGTGCCCGCACGGGGTGTCAGCAACGTGTTGATCCCGGTCGTCCGATCGTAGAGATAGACCTGCCCTAACAGGTCGTTGGTCTCGACTTCCGTCGGCGTCAGGTTCGATGCCTGACTCGAGTAGGCCACCCATCGACCATCATCGCTGATGAATACCCCACGAGAGTCTCCATCGGCCATTGTGGACGCCCCCAAAATGGTCATCAGGTTGTTGCGAACAACCCGCTCGATCGCGGTGCCGCTGGTGTCCGTGACGTAGTGGCCAGCCCTCGACCGGACGCCGTCTAGCACCACGAGATCGTCGGCGTCCGACTCGAAGACGATCGCCGCGCCTGCCGCGCTGACCGACTCGAGGCGCGAGTCGCCATTGCCGCCGACATTGCCGACGGAGGCGAAACTCAGCAAGGCGATGGCTCCGGTCGTGGGATCGAAGCCGTAGACGTCGCCTCCGGCGTCGCCGTTGCCGTCGATGAAGCCGTCGACCAGGTCCGTGGCCAGACTCTCGAAGACGATTTGCTGGTCGGCGAATTGCGGTTCCGACGACCCACCATCGGCGCTTCGCCGCGGATCGTCGCTGGAACGGCTGGCCAAGGAGATCCTGCCCGTGGCGATCTCGTAGCGAAAGATGTCGCCTTCTTCCGCCGCGTTGCCGTCGACAAAGCCTGGTACCAGGTCTTGCGCACGGCTGGTGAACGTGACGAAATTCCCAAGCTTGTCGACCACGGGTGTGGCCGAGGCAAGGTTGCCCGAGCGCAGGGGATCAACGCTCGATGCGCTGACGAGCGTCACAGAGCCATCATTGTGGTCGTAGAGAAAGACATCCGAGCTGAGGCCCCCATTGCCGTCGATCATGCCGGCGACGAGGTCGGTCGCGCGGCTCTCGAAAGCGACGTACCGCCCGTCGCCGCTCATCGAGACGTAGCGTGAGAGGCGATTGCCGGTCGCGCCCGTGGCAACCGAGCGGCTGATGGAGACGAGGGAGTCCTCCGAGGCGTCAAAGAGAAAGACGTCCGTCTCCACGCCGTTGACATCGTCGACCACCAAATCCGTGGCACGGCTGACGAAAGCAATGAGGTCGCCAGCGTCGCTCATTGCCCAACTGTGCGGCTCCTCGACCGGGGAGCCGATGTTGCCGGTCGTATTGGGCTGTGCGGCCGAGCGGCTGACGAGGGACGTGACGCCGCTGGCAATGTCGTGCCGGTAGATGTCCGCGCCCATCGGTGTCGGATCGGCGAAACCGAAGTCTCCCGTTGAAACGAAGACCAGGGTCGAGCCGTCGAAGTCGAGTCCCAACTCTGCGTGCTCTTCCGCCCCGGCGCGCGTCTGGTGCTGGACCGTGGGGTCCGGGAGCCGGCCATCTCCCGCCGCGAGGTTCTGTGCCCCGGAGTCGGCTCGCCAGAGGTAGATCTGAGCGAAAAGATGCGTAAGGCTGCTCCCGAGGTCCGAGGCGAACGACGCGAAGGCGACCGCGGTGCCGTCGCCACTGATCGCTGCCAGCCGGGAGCTGAAGTTGCCACCGGCCGCCGGCCCCACGTCGGTCCGGCTGATCAACGCGACGGTAGCGAGCTGCCGGTCGAAGAGAAAGACGTTCTCACGATTGTCAGGGCCGGTCTGATTGGGAATGACGACCGTTCCGGCCGCTGTAAAGGCGAGAAAGCGGCCGTCGTCACTCCATCCATGGTCTCGGCTCCCGTCGCTGAAAACGACCTCGCGGGCCACGGAGACAGGGAGGGTCGATGCACTGAGGGTCGATGCACCGAGGGTCGATACCAAGACCGTCGACAGGAGCATCGTCCCGAAGGCGAGCGAACGTGCATCACGCGGGTGGACACGAGGACAGATGGTCGCTATCGACGTCATGGGAGAACCTCGCTAGATCATCACAGGCAAAGTCGGAATTGTCTTCTAACTCAAACGCGCGAACGATCCATGAACCTCACACTCCATGCGAGCAAAAAACCGGCCTGACGTCCCACTGCTTCCCAAGAAGCTCCCGAGACTTACCATGTAGCAACGATCCAAGCGACTTCCTTGCCGCGTCGCGTGCTTCGCCATGACGATGGCCGACAGTTGTCCGCCGCTCCGAGGGAGTTGAAGGGCCAGCCCTCTGCCAGCCAGTTTCGGCGGTCGAGAACCGACCACCGAAACTGGACGATCAGAACCCGCCCCGAGCGGTAGGATCGGCACGTGCGGCGCAAGCTCGGTCTACTCTCCGTTCTCTACTTCATTCAGGGGATGCCCTACGGCTTCCAGCTGATCGCGCTGCCCGTCTATCTGCGGGCCGAGGGCGTGTCGCTCACCGGCATCGGCTTGGCCAGCGCCATCTCGCTGCCGTGGACGCTGAAGATCATCTGGGGGCCGCTGGTCGACCGCTACGGCCATGAGCAGTTCGGCCGGCGACGATCGTGGATCGTTCCCTTGCAGGCTGCGCTCGCGGGATCGTGCCTGCTGGTCGCCTTCGTGCCGCCGGAGCGGGGCCTGCTGCTGCTGATTCTCGGCGTGCTGCTCATGAACCTCTTCGCCGCGACCATGGACGTAGCGGTGGATGGACTGGCGGTCGACCTGCTCCGCGAGAACGAGTTGGGATACGGCAACATCGCCCAGGTGGTCGGCTACAAGCTCGGCATCCTGACCGGCGGCGGCGTCCTGGTGTGGGCGAGCAGCCAGATCGGCTGGCGCGGCCTCTTCTTCATCATGGCGGGCGTGATCGCCGCGGCCTTGATCGTCACCCTCAGCTTTCGCGAGCGCCTGCGGACCGCAACCGCAGAAGGTACACCGACCTCGCTCGCCGGTGTCGTTCGCGCCCTGGTGCAGACCGTACGGGTTCCCGGAACGGTCTGGCTGCTGCTGTTCATCGCTACCTACAAGCTCGGCGAGTCCATGGCCGATGCCATGTTCAAGCCTTTTCTCTTCGACGGCGGCATCACCCGCGAGCAAATCGGACTGTGGGTGGGCACCTGGGGCACGGTCTTCTCGCTGGCGGGCTCGTTTCTCGGCGGCATCCTGGCCAGCCGGATGCGCCTGCTGACCGCCGTCGGCATCGCGGCCGTGTTGCGGGCCCTGGCGGTCGGCGGAGAGTGGTGGCTGTCGATCGTCGGCCCGACCGCCGAGCGGGTGATCGCGGTCACCGCTGCCGAACAGCTCTTCGGCGGCGCGCTGACGACGGCCATGTTCGCCTACATGATGTCGCGGGTGGACCGCCGCATCGGAGCATCGCATTTCACCATGCTCGCCACCATCGAGGTCACCGCCAAGATCGTGGCGCGCTGGGGCTCCGGCCTGCTCGCCGACCAGGCGGGCTACACCACCCTCTTCGCGCTCGCGACCGTGCTGTCCGTGGCGTTCCTGACCCTCTTGATTCCGCTCCACCGCGCCGAGCATGCCCGGTCGAAAACGTCCGGCGACGAGCCTTGATCCCATGCGTGGTAGGGTTTTGCTCTCCCTGCTCTCGGGACGAATCACACCATGACAACAGGCCGCACCGCTGCTCTGCTAGCAGCCGTTACCGTCGCACTGCTCTGTGCCATCCAGGCATTTCGCCCGCCCCTCGCCACCGTGTGGGGCGACGAGGGTACGTTCTTGGCCATGGCAGAGAGCGTGGCGTTCGACCGCGACATTCACTTCGACGACCGCGATCGCCTACGCCTCGAAGCCCTCGACCCTGAAGATCGGGGCGCGGCAACGGTCATCCTGCAGACCAGCGACGACGGGCAGCTCAGCTATTCGAAACCCTTCTTGTTCTCCGTGCTGGCCGCCCCGTTCGTGCCGATTGCTGGACGCGCCGGACCGATCGTTTTCAACATCGTAGCCTTGGGCCTCGCCTCAGCCCTCGCCTTCTGGTCCCTGCGCCGACGCAGCGATCTCGGCACAGCCGCCCTGGTTCTGGTCACCTTTCTCGGCGCCAGTGTCGTACTGCCCTACGTGTTCTGGCGCATGAGCGACATTCTGCAGCTCTCCCTGGTGCTCGCCGGCCTGGCGCTCGCGCTGCGTCCCCCTGGCGCCACCACAGATGTCGTGTCCATGGGTGGCAACGCCATCTCGCGCGGACTCGACCGGCTCATGCTGTGGCCGGGCGCCCCCTATCTCGGCATCGCGATGCTCGCCGCGGCGGCCACCATGCGCATCAACAACGTCGCGATGCTCGCCGTGCCGGCCATGGCGGCCCTGCTGGCCCGCGACCTCAAGCGCACGATCCGGCTGACCCTCGCTGCCGGGCTGGCGGTGGCGGGCTGGCTCGCCATGAGCAGCATGCTCACCGGCGAGCCCACGCCGTACTGGGCCACGCGCGCCAGCTTCACACCGATCACGGGCTACCCCTCCGACACCAACACCGTGGCGGACGAGGCCTTCGCCGTACGCCCCGCGACCCACAAGACACCGGTGGTTCCCGCGGCCGGCGCCGTGCGGAGCGCCTACGCCACCGGGTACTTCCTGTTCGGCCGACACTCCAGCCTGATGTTCTACTTCCCGGCCGCTTTGGTCCTGATCATTGCCATCCTGCGGCGCCCGGACGCCGCCGGCGTCGCGGCCTTGATCGGCTTTGCCGGCGCCACCGCGTTCTTCTTGATCTGGATGCCGTGGAACTACTTCGGCGGTAACACGTTTCTCGGCAACCGTTACCTGCTCGCCGCCTATCCGGCCCTGCTGCTCGCGCCCCGGCGCCTGCCGTCGCCCCGCTTGCTGGCGCTGGCCTGGAGTCTCGCTTTCGTTGGCTATGGATCGGCCCTGTGGTCGGTGAGTCGCTTCCACGGCCTCGATGCCTCGAGTCAGAGTCACGCCCGCGCCGGCATCTTCCGTGCGCTGCCCTATGAGTCGACCTCCCGTGATCTGTCCGGCAATGATCGCTACTGGGGCGAGCAGTTCGTCCGCTTCGTCGACCCGTTCGCGGATGTCGGGCGTTGGCATTTCGTGCTCGACAGCACGCGACCGTCCGCGGAGATGCTGGCGGCGCAATGGCAGCCGCTCAGCACCATGCGTCTCCTGGTCGCGGCCGATGCGCCGGCCACGGTCCTGACCTACGACGACTGGCGAGGCTCCCAGACCTTTTCCCTCGACGATCTCCCGAGACAGGACGGCAATGCCGTTGTCGACCTCGCCCTTGCCCAACCGTGGCGGCGCCATCGCTTCTGGTGGCACTGGACCCAGGAGTACAACGCCTGGCTCTTCCGGCTCGGGCTCCGATCCGCCGAGGGTGCGCCGGTGCGCGCGAACGTTCGGCTCCTCGGCGATCCGGCCGTGCTCGAGTCGACCTTCGCCCATTCGCTCGAATCCGTGGTGATCCCGGATCGTCCGGCGGCCGGCACGGAGGGCGTGATTCGACTGGCCGTGCGCAACACCGGCCCGCGTCCGTGGCGGCCGGAAGCCGTGACACCGGTATTCGCCCGGCTGAGCTTGGTACCAGTGACGACCCGCGCAGACGGTACGCAGTCCGCTGCACCGGAGTCGTCTTCGCCCCTGGAAACCATCACCCGCGCGCGGATCCCCCTCGCCGCGGCGGTCGAGAGCGGCGCCCTCGCCGAGCTCGAGATTCCCATCACCTGGCCTCATCCCACGGGCAAGACAGCAGGCACTTGGGAGCTCGAGATCGATCTCGTGCTCGCCCATGTCGGCAGCTTCGCGTCCCGCCTCGGTGCCCCCTTGGTCCGCGAGACCCTCGAAATCGCACCCGCTGACCCCGGCTAGCGCTGCGGCTTCAGGCAGGATCGGCCGCGCTACCGGGCGGCTCGATCACGATGCTCTCGGCGAACGCCCGGCGCAAGCGCGCATAGAGGCTGTCTTCCGGGATGTGATCGAGGGCCCAGCGGATCGACGCATCGTCCTCCCGGGTCATGCCGAGGTGGAGAATCGGATCGCCCGGCTTGACCGAAGGCAGAGTCGTCGCGCCCATCACCAAGCCTGCGGCCGGCGCGAGCACCTCGCCACACAGGCTTCCCAACAAGGTGCTGACACTGGCAAGAGGCTGGCCCTCCGCCACCAGATCGCCCGGGCCAGCGTGAAAGCGGAGCATGCCGCCGGCGTCCGAGCGGATCCACATCGAACGATCGACCTCGGCGCGAAACAGCGGTTCCGCAGGATCGGCCGCGATCATGTCCAGGCTCGCGAGGACGTTGGTCACACCGCGAACGCCAACCTCCACGATGCTCGGCTCGACCTTCAGGACTTCTCCGCCTTCGAGCAAGATGGTGGGGATTCCCCGCTCGCTGGCCGTCCTGCGGAGTGTGCCCGAGCCGCCCGCGTGATCGAAAATGATCTCGCTGCCGAACGCACGGGCCAGCTCGGCGATCTCCGGATCCGCCATATTCGCCCGAACATTGGGGAAGTTGGTTCGACGCCCACCGCCCGTGTGGAGATCGATGATCAGGTCGCAAGGCGCGACGAGCTGATGGAACACGGCATGGGCGTAGCGGCGCGTCAAGCTGCCCTCGGCGGAACCGGGGAAGCTGCGATTCAGATCGCGCCGATCCGGCAGGTAGCGACTCTGACGATCGAAACCGAGTAGGTTGACGACCGGCGCCATGACGAGTGTGCCAGCGGTCAGCTCGAATGGGGGGTGGAGCAGGAGATCTCGAATGATGCCCGTGCCGTTCAGCTCATCGCCGTGGACCGCGCCGGTCAGCAGGACCACCGGCCCAGCCTTCGCGGCGCGAATCACCCGTGCCGGAATCGAGACGTCGGCACCGCTGAAGCTCTGGCTCGCGCGAATGGAAAGATCGCGCGTCTCGCCGGCGGCAACGGTGACACCGCCCACCATCAGCGGCTCGGTCGGCCTCTTGCCGGCGGACCCGAGCCTACTCACCTTGCTCGACCCGGGAATCACCGGGTGATTGAGGCCGGGGAGATGTCGACGACGGCTTGAGCTTCCGCACCCGTGGCAACCGGCGATCGGGCAGGAAGCCGCGCATCTCTTCGAGCTTGCCGTAGCAGAGCAGCCGGTCCCCGACTCGAATCTCACGCTGGGCTTTGGGTTTGGGCAGCACGCGGCCGTCGCGGAACAGCGTCAGAATCAAGATGTCACGCTCGCGCAGGCCGCACTCCTCGATCGTCTTCTCGGCCAGCTCCGAGGACTCGCCGATCGGAATCTCGGCAACGCCGTAGCCGCGGCTGACGCTCAGTCGCTGACGCAGGTCGAGGTCGACGAAACGCACGTTCTCGCGCACGAAATCCACCACGGCTCCCGCGACATCGACACCCGTCGCGCCTTCGATCCCCTCGAAGCCGGGCGATGAGTTGACCTCCATGATCTGGGGGCCGTCGGCCCCCTCGAGCATGTCGACACCGGCGATTCGCAGCCCGAGGATCTGGGTCGCGCGCACCGCGCACGCCTCGTATTGCTCGTCGAGCTCGACCTTCTCCGCCCGCCCGCCGCGATGCACGTTAGATCGAAACTCCTGCCCCTGGGCTACCCGGCGCATCGCCGCCACGACCCGATCGCCGATTACCAGCGCGCGGATGTCGCGCCCTTTGGACTCGGCGACGAACTTCTGAATCAGTACGTTCTGCTTGGTGCTCTGCAGTGTCTCGATGATCGCCTCCGCGACCCGCGACGTGTCCGCCAAGATGACGCCAACACCCTGGGTGCCCTCGAGCAGCTTGATCACCACGGGCGCGCCGCCAACCCGTTCGATCGCCGGCAGCACGTCGCCCTTGCGGCGGACGAACTCGGTCGGCGGAATGCCGACGTCGTGACGAGAGAGAATCTGCAGGCATCGCAGCTTGTCCCGCGAGTTGGCGATGCCGAGCGCCGAGTTGGCGCAAAAGACGTCCATCTGCTCGAACTGCCGGACCGCCGCCGTGCCGAAGAACGTGACCGAGGAGCCGATGCGCGGGATCACCGCGTCGAAGTCGCCCAGGGGGGCGCCTTCTAAGTAGATGTCAGGGTAGGACGATTCGAGCGAAATCGAGAAGTTGAGAAGATCGACAACCTCGGAATCGATGTTTCGCCGAGTACAGGCCTCGACCAGTCGGCGGGTGCTGTAGAGCTTGGGATTGCGCGACAGAATGGCAAATTTCATGGTTAGCCTGTTGGGCCACCGCGCTACCCCTGGCGGCGGCGCCGACGTCGATAGCCGTGCAGATAGGCACGCCCCGGATCGACGGTGAATTGAACGGCCAGGGTCTCACGCCCCAGCAGCATGCGACACAACATGGACTCGCGGCTCACCAACCCGAGCTCGATCGACAGCTCGTGACCCGCGAGCCGCAGGAGCGTACGGACGAATAGCCGATCCTGGACCTCTCCCAGGCTCGAACGAACCCGGGTGCGTCGAACGATGTCTGCCTCGATGGGCGTGCACGCCTCGGGATTCCGACGATCCGTGACGACGCAAAAGCGGACCCGGTCACCCGGCAACTCGATCAGGTGCGTCACGTCGACAGCGCTCGAGCGCGCACCTGTATCGGCCTTCGCCCGGAGGCGCTCGATTCCCCAGTCAGGCAGATCCACGAACTCTCGCCAGCCGACGATTTCGCGTTCCGCCGCGATGGTGCGCCCCGGCTTGCGGCCGTGCTTCCCGTGGCCAGGCGATGGGCTCGCACGCTTGATCGGACTTTCTGCCATGCCCAGGAATCATACGCCAATGCCTCGATCACGTGAGCTGACACGCCTAACCTGATCGCGAGGAACCTCCCCTATCGCGCAGTCAAGAGGTACACTGGCGCCGCGACACGTCGCACACGAATGCCATGGAATTGATCATCGTTTTTCTCATCCTCGGCGGCGCGGTGGTGCTCTTCACCACTGAGCTGATCCCGATCGACCTCACCGCCCTGCTGATCCTGGGCATGCTGATCGCGACCGGCATCCTGAGCCCGGAGGCAGGTGTCGCAGGGTTCGCCAATCCTGCGCCGATCACCATTGCCGCGGTACTGGTCCTGTCGGCAGGTCTGGCGCGAACCGGTGCCGTCGCCACCCTGGGCGGTCGCCTGACCGCCCTCGGCGGCCAGAGCGAAGTCTCCCAGATGGCGGTCATCCTGGTGGCTGTCGGCGTGATGTCGGCCTTCATCAACAACACGGCCGCGGTCGCGATGTCGATCCCGATCGTCCTCGGCGTTGCCCGTGACAAGGGAATCAGCCCGTCCAAGCTGCTGATCCCGGTCTCGTTCGCCGGCATTCTCGGCGGCACCTGCACCTACATCGGCACGTCGACCAACATCATCGTCGGCTCGATTCTCGAAGACGCCGGCCATGCGCCATTCGGCATGTTCGAGTTCTCCACGATCGGTGGGCTCTTCCTGGTCCTCGGCCTCGTGTATCTCCTCTTCATCGGCAGCCATCTGCTTCCGATCCGGCGCGGTAGCCACGAGAATCGGACCGAGAACTACCACCTGCGCGAGTATCTGACCGAGTTGGTGATCCGCTCCGACTCGCGGCTGATCGGCAAGACTCTACGGCGCAGCAAGCTCGCCAACTCGCAGGGCATCGAGGTGCTCGAGATCCGGCGCGGTGGTGAGCGCGTCGGCGCGCTGCTGTTCGAGATCGAGCTCGAGGCCGGCGATCTGCTGATCGTCAAGGGCAACATCGACAACATCATGAACGTGCGCCAGGTGGAAGGGCTCGAGATCCACCCGGAGGTCAAGCTCGGCGATCAGGACCTGGAGTCTTCCGACGTCGTGCTCGCAGAAGGTGTGATTGCCACAGGTTCGCGGCTGATCGACAAGACGCTGATCGACGCTGAGTTCCGTAAGCGCTATCAGGCGACGGTGCTGGCCATTCGTCGGCATGGTGGCGACATTCGCGACAAGCTCGCGCACGTTCGTCTGCAATTCGGTGACACCTTGCTGATCCAGGGCCGCCGCGATCGCCTCGAGAGTCTGCGTCAGGGCACGGACTTCATGCTCTTGATGGAAGACACCTCGATGCCGCGCTACCGCAAGCGCAAGATGACCGTCGCGGTGGTCATCTTCCTCACCGTGATCGGCCTCGCTTCGTTCACCAGCATGACGATCATGGTTGCAGCGCTGCTCGGTGCCCTGGCCATGGTCTTGACGCGTTGCCTGACCATCCAGGAAGGCTACGACTCCATCGATTGGCGCATCATCATGCTCATTGCGGGAACCCTCTCCCTGGGCAAGGCGCTCGAGACGACGGGGGGCGCACAGCTCATCGCCGAGCACCTGATCAACCTGGTCGGCCCCTATGGCCCGCAGGCGGTGCTCGCCGCGCTCTACCTGCTGACCATGATCATGACCGAGCTGATGTCGAACAATGCCACCGCCGCCCTGATGACCCCGATCGCCCTCTCCGTCGCGATCGGCATGGGGGTCGACGTGCGCCCGTTCGCCTTCGCCGTCGCCTTCGCGGCATCCGCCAGCTTCCTCTCCCCGATCGGCTACCAGACGAATACCCTGGTCTATGGCCCGGGTGGCTACAAATTCACCGACTACTTCCGGGTCGGCTGGCCCGTCAGCCTCACCGTCTGGGGCCTCGCAACCCTCCTCATCCCGATCCTCTGGCCCTTCTGATCCTGCCTTCGCAGGCCGCTCTTCCGGCCGCAGCGCGAATCAGAAACGGAGGGTTGATTGGGCGGTGCCGAATTCGGCGATGTAGGCCTTGGCGTCGAGCTTGCGGCGGGTGCTGTCTGAGCTCATGTAGCGGATCTTGCCAAAGATCGGCCTTTCCGGCCCCCAGGCCCGGTCGTATCGTCCGAGGCACCAGAAGATCCCGCTGTAAGAGTTCGGGTTGCGGCCGTCGAGGGCGAAGCGGTTGTTGAGCTCGATCATCACATCGAGCGCATCCTCCGGCCGGGCCGTCCATTCGAGAATCTTCTTGCCCCAGAGCATGCGCAGGTAGTTGTGCATGATCCCGTCGCGGCGCAGCTCGTTCTGGGCCGCGTTCCACAGCTCGTCGTGGGTCTCGCCGCGGGCAAACTGTTCCAGCGAATAGACATGGGATCGCGGGTCGCGCTGGTGCTCGGCGAGGGTTGCGCGCGCCCATGGAGGCAACGACTCGTAGCGATCGTAATCCGGAACCTGGGCGCTCATGTTGTAGCCGAGCTCGCGCCAGGTGACGAGCTGATCGAGAAATTGCTCCGCGGGCGCGGACAGCCCCCACCAACCGCTGCGCGCACCGCGCATCTCGTCGCCCAACTGGCCGGGGTTCCACCCCTCTTCGTCGACCACGTGGGCGAAAATCTGGTGCGCCGACACGTGGCCGAAGTGCAAGTAGGGCGATAGCTCGCTGGTCACCCGCCGGCGGACGTCGTTGCGCCCTTCGGCGTAGCGCTGCCGACGCTCGGCCACCCAGCGATCGAGGCGCCCTTCTGCAGCGGGGCGTCCCCCGGCTTCGGTGACCGGCGCAACAGCGTGGTCAATCGGAAGCTCGGCGAGACCGCCCGCGGCCAACAACGCTTCGAGATCGGCTGCCGGCCAGCGCCGGCGAACGGTCGCCGGAAGCGTCGATGGCGCGGGCAAGGTGGCACCGCGGAGCGGATTCGCCTCGGGCCGCTCCAGGAGGTGGGGTGCCAGCGTCCGCTGCAGGAACCGGCGAAAATCCACGGCACGCTTGAACACCCGGTCTGCCGCACGCAGCGGCAAGAGACCATTGCCGTCGACCGCTTCCAGGCGTACGCCGAGGCGTTCGCCAGCCGCCGACACCATGCGGGGCAAAAAGAAGCTCGGAAACTCGTCCGTCACCACCACGCTCGCCTTCTTCGCGAGCGCCTCCAGCAAGCCCGAACCCACGCCAGCTGCCGGCTCGACGTAGGGGTAGTAGGTGACCGACACGTCGGCGAGGTCGGCAGCGTTGGCCGCCATGCCTTCGATCACGAAGCGGTGCAGGCGATCGCTCGCCCAGCGGTAGCCGCAGCGCAGCGGCTCGAAAATCACCAGCGGCTTACCGAGCGAACGCGACCACGCGATCGCCTGATCGAGTGCAAAATTCCAGCGCGTCCGGCGCGCGGCGATCATCCAGTAGAGAACGTACGTTCCCGTCTCGCGAACGGGCGCCTCGTTGACCGCGCGAATGCGCAGGGCAGGAACGACTGTCTTCAGGGCGGGGCCCACTGCTTTCATGCCGTGAACCTACACGACATCGGCTCAGTTGTCGTTCGTCAGATCCTGCAGAACGGTTCGAATCCGTTCGGCGCTGCGTCCCCCCGCAGCGGTCGGTGCGCCGTCGAGGGTGCGGAGATCGGCTTCGGTGAGGTCGACACGTGGCGCGAAAGCCTGCTCGTGGAACGTGGCGGCGAGGCGCCGCGCCAGGTCGTCGTCGTCTTCGCCCGCATGCCGACGCACGTCGCCACGCGCCAGCACCGAGCCATTGCGATCGAGCAAGGCGACCCGACCGCCACCGTCGGTGGTCGCGACTTCCACCCGAAAGCCCGGCCCGCGACGGTCGGTGAGCCGCGGCGAACGGCGCAAGAGCGATGCGGCCCGCTCCGCCATGGCACCGCCACTGGCAGCTACCGTTGCCGGCAAGGCGAGGTCGAAGCGGCGAAGGATCCCTGGGTCGAGCTGCAATGCCCGATCGAGAAAGGTCAGGGCACGCTGGCCGTCGCCAGCTTCGAACGCGGCGCGCGCGCCTACCGCCGCAACCCGTGCACGCAGCAGAATCTCGGCCTGGGGCAAGCCCTGCCCGGCCAATGCAGCCAAGTCCATGGCCGCGCGGTCGCGACCCTGCGCCAGGGCAATTTCGGCAGCGAAGACATCGAAGTAGCCGGCAGCGTCGGCCAACGTCTCGCGCTCGCGGCTGCGGTCGACGACCGAGCCGACCAAGCCCGCCCCCAGCGCGTCGATCAGCTCGGGCTCCAGCCACTCCGGCATCTCCACCGAGCCGGCCAGATAGGGACGAATCGTCGCTTCGAGCATCCGTTCCTGGGCCATCGCAGACGCTGCCCGACGGTTCGAGAGGGACGCACGCCAGCGATGCCGAGAGGCTTCGAAGCGCGTACCCAGACCACGCCAGAATGGCTGCCAGGAGGCCTTTTCGTCGAGCTGCGCCGCACGCATCCGGTTCGCCGCTGCGTCGAGAATGGCCGCGGCGGCTTCCAGCTGCTCCTCCTCCGACGAGGTAAAGCCGGTGCGATCGGGCCGATCGAGCACCCGGGCAGTGATCTCCGTCGCCCGTTCGGCCTCGCCCGCGACGAGCAGGAAGGCCGCGGCCGTCATGTCGAGCTCGCTGCGGTTTTGGACGTCGACGAACGCTGGCTGGCGGTTGCGCCACCCGAACATCCGGCGTAGGGCATCGAGCCCGGGGGCCACCCGGCCCTGGCCGAGGTAGAGCAGGGTGAGGTCCATCCAGGGGTTCGAAACCGTGCCGGGAACCTCGTATTCACTGGCTTCGAGAATCAGCCTCTCGGCTTCGTCCAGTCGCAACATGCCGAGGGCTGCTTCGGACGCGTTGGTGAACACCGTGGGGCCGCCCGCTCCGATCTCGCGCGCATGGGAAGCCGCCTTGAGGCACGCCTTGTGGGCCGCCTCGCGCAGGTGTTCCTCGGCCTCGATCGCGCAAAGCGCGGTATACGCCACCGAGGCCTGACGCGGATCGCCGGTCGCCAACCCTTCGGCCACCGCCCGCCGCGCCTCGTCGTAGCGGCGCAAGCGCATCAGCGGCCAGCCACGCTCGGCGGGAAGCGGTGGATCGTAGAGCGCGTCGCGATCCAGCAGATAGCGGATCTTCTCCTCGTGCTGACCGAGGCTGCCGGCGACGAACGAGAGCTCTTCGATCGCCAGCGCATGCCAACGCCATGGCGCGCTCGGCGACGGCGCTTCACCGTAGAGCGCCTCGAATCGTTCACGGCAGAGCTTGAGATGGAAGAGCGCCCGCGGCAGATTTCCCTCTGCGCGATGCAGCACGGTTCCGAGCAGGAACTGGCCCTCGAAGCTGTTCGGATTGTCTTGCAAGATCGCCTCGGCGATCTCCCGTAGCTTGACCAGGCGCCCACGACGAAGCGCCTCGTAGCCTTCGTAGGCCCGGGCGTCGAAGCCGAATCCATCGGGAATTGCGACGGCCTCCAGGCCTTCGAATCCGGTTTGCGCAGCGACCGGTGAGCCGCCCGCCAGGGGCAGCCAACAGCTCGAGAGGGCCAGGACGATCGCCGCGCGGCGAATGCTCAACATCGCCTCTTCAACTCCTGGAGCGCCGCTCCGAGGTCCGACGAGACAAGGTTCGACGAGCCAGACTCTCGAGCGGCTCGGCCATGGCATCGCGCAGAACCTCCTCGAAATCGGAAACGCCCGGCGCCAACTCGACGCGGTGGCCGAGCACGCGCGGTGCGAGCACACGCACATCGTCCGCGGACACATAGTCGCGGCCGCGCACCGCGGCCATCGCCTGCAGCGCCGGCAGAATGAGCACCAGACTGCGGGTCGAGTTTCCCTGCAGCACCCGATCGTCTTCGCGCAGGTTGCGCGACAGGTCGACCAAACACGACTTGATGCTCGGATCGATCGCCACACCGTCTTCCACCGCCCGCCGAGCCGCGAGCACCTCCCCACGGCCGACACGCGGCAGGTCCGCCCGCACCACGTCGCGGCGCTCGCGATAGGTGTCGAGCACGCGAAGCTCGGCGTCCCGATCGATGTGGTCCATGCGAAGCTTGAACAAGAAGCGATCGAGCTGGGGCGCCGGTAGCGGATAGGTACCCGCGAGATCGAGCGGATTCTGGGTCGCGATCACAAAGAAGAGATGGTCGAGCTCGTGGGTCACGTTGTCGACGGTCACCTGCTTCTCGGCCATCGCCTCCAGCATGGCGGCTTGGACCTTGGGCGACGTGCGATTGATCTCGTCTGCCAGCACGACGTGGGCAAAGAGTGGTCCGTGCCGGAAATGGAAAAGGCTGGTGTTGGCGTCGAATACGGATACACCGGTGACGTCTGACGGCAGGAGATCCGGGGTGAACTGAATGCGGCGAAACGGCACGATCTCGGTTTCGGCCGCGTTGGCTCGGTCTTCCCGGTCATCGACGATCGACAGTCCGAGGGTCTTGGCCAAGGTCGTCTTGCCCGACCCGGGATAATCCTCGAGCAAGACGTGCCCGTCGGACAGCAGGGCGACTAGCACGAGGTCGATCACCTCGTCACGACCGAGAACCTGGGCGCGAAGCCGCGCCTGGAGCCGCCGGATGACGTCGAGGGCTTCGCCCAGCGCGGCATCGAGATCGGCCGCGGTCGCATCGTTCGGCGCGGCAGAACCTGTGGCGAGCACGGGCGGCGCCACACCTGCCACCTCGCGTACCGGCGGATGGGCTGACGGCACTTCGGCCGGTGCCGCTGCCGGCCGCTCGATGACCGGGGTCACGACCGAGGGAGACGAAACCGGGGTCAGCGCATCCAGCGTCTCGGCCTCACAGTCGGGGTTCGGCGGCTCCGGGTCCACCGTATCCGCCGTCACCGCGAAGGCCTCGGCCTCCGGAGCCGTCGGTACGGATGGTTCGACAGGCTGTTGGGCAGGATGCTCGATGCCGCCGCCTTCGACCACGGCGGGATGCTGGTTCGTGCCCTCTGCGGGCTCACGCTGGGTCTCCGATCCGGTCTCGGGACGCGCATCCGGGGTTGTCACAGCCATCACGTTCTCCAATCAGCGGGCACGAAGCCAAGAAAAGGGATCAAGGATACCGAGCAGCCGCCGCCAGATCGGCACGGCCGTGCCCAGCTCGGATCGAACACGGTTCGCGAGGTGGCGGAGCTCACCCGGCTCGGCCCGCCGCCGCGACCCGAAGGCCCAGGCAATGTGCCGGTCGGAGAGCGCGCGAAAGGCCGGTGCCTGGCCGGCGACCCGGCGCGCAAAAGCTTCGCGCGTTTCGCCATGCTCGCGGCGCAGGCCGACCTCGACCCGCTGATCGAGCGCCGCGCGGTAGCCCACCCGATGGATGGCCGCCCCCCGGATCAGGTGCGGCACCAGCTGGCGATACACCTTCACCCCATAGGCCGCGAGCACAGCAGCCATGGCCAGGAGTAGCAAGTAACGCGCGATGGTCGCCACATCGAAACGGTCGGCGAGGGTCTCTTCGAACAGCTCGTCCTGGTCGGACTCCCGCATCATTTCGCCCAGCATGCGCTGGAGCGCCTGGTCTGGTGGCGTGAACGCCTCGTCCAGGGACTGCTGCGGCGCGGGATCGACCACCACCCAGCCGATGTCGTCGAGGTAGACCTCGGGCCACGCATGCGCGTTCATGCCGCGGATCATCAGCGACGAGCCGCTGCCGCGACTGGCCTCTGGCACCGCGTAGCCCGCCGCCACCCGCGCTGGAAGACCCAGGCTGCGGAAGAGGTAGGTCGCGGCGTGGGCAAAGTGCACGCAATAGCCCGTCTTGTCACCGAAGAGGAACGATGCGGTGGGATCGTCCGAGTCGGCGTGGGTGCTCTTGCGGCTGTAGATGCCGCTGGTATCGAGGTAGTCCTTGATGATCAGGGCTTCGGCCAACGGATCGCCTCGGTAGTCAGGCTTGAGGCCGGCAAGCAGCTCCTCCGCCAGCTCGCGATAGCGCGGGTCGGAGGGTGCTTCGGTGTAGTAGCGCCACTGCTCCTCGTCCCAGTCGATGTGGCCAGGTTCGGCGCCGATCATCATGTCGTAGGGAACGGTTTGCACCCGCGACTCGACCGCGAAGGCACGCCGGAAGCGCGCTGGATTGGGATTCTGGATCGGCCGCAGCTCGGCAGGCGAGTCGAGGGCAAACGGCCGTACATGGTCCGCCAACAAACCGATGCTGGTCGCCAGCGACTTGCGCTCGGGGCCGACCTCGGGCGCCTCGGGAATCTGCAGCGGCCGGTCTGGGAAACGGTCGACGAGGTCCTGGTCGACATCGTCACGCGCCGCCTGAACGAGCCGCCGACCGTTGTATTGCGAGAAGGCGGACTGGCGGAAGTAGTAGACCCCCGAAGGTGGCGCATAGTCGTCGTGCAACACCACGACCGCGACCGGCGCCTCGTTGCCCCCGGACGCGTACTCGTTCTTGAACTGTAAATCGCCGAGCTGATCGCTATCGCCGTCTTGCTCCTTGGGGCGCGTCTCCCCGTCGCCCTGGCCACCGCCTCCGGGCTGCTCCTCACCGTCCGCAGGATCGCCGGTCAGGCCGAGATCGCCCGCCACCTTGGGGGATGGTCCCCCGGTCGTGCGGACCAGGAAGACGAGAAAGAGCGCCAGCAGCGCCAGCACCAGCACGTGCCGCCAGCGACCGCGACCGGCTACCCGGTCCTGAGAGCCCGCGCGCATGCCGGGCACTCTGCCGCTTCTGCTTTCGCCACGGCCGGCAGCGGGGGTCACCACGCGTCGATCGAATAGCAGCAGGGCGAGGCCAAAGGCAGCGATGCCGCCGAGGACCAAGAGCACGACGCCGGGATCGATGCCCCGCGACCAGGCCCAATCGCCGATGGCGTAGGGCCGGTGCACCATGCCGTCGCGATGGGCAGCCACGCTCGCGGTGACCGCCAGGGCAACCGTGGCGACCTCGAGCACGGCCATGAAGGCAGACCTGCGACCGACCAGGCGCAAGCCGAAGACGACTGCGAGCACGGCGGTCGCCCAGCCGACGGCTTCGGCGACCCACAACGTGCTGACTGGCCCCAGCCACCTGGACGGGGACGATGCAATGAGCAGGCTGCGTGCCAACGTCAGCCCCACCGTGCCGACGATGGCGGCCAGGAGCAAACCACTGCCCGTGCGCAAAGCGCTCCGGGCCGCTGCTTCACCGAGCACGACACCGAGCACCGCGCCGGCCATGGCGGCCAGCAGTCCCGAAATCACGGTGTATGGCCAGGCGAGGAGCAGGAATGCCACCGCCATCACGGTCGCGCGAAGAACCGTCGCCCGCTTGGCAGGACGCGCCTCGTGCGGGTCGCCACCGAGAAGCACGCGAATCCGGGCCAGCGGGCTGCCGTGTCGCCGCGCCGCGTTCATGCTGCCACCCCTGTGGGCGCCGCCGCGCCGCCTGGCAAGCGCTCGTGATGGCGGTCTCCGAAGACGTTCCCGGTGTCGCGATCGACCGCCTTCACGGCCGCCCCCGTACCCGATAGCGCGCGCACCAGGCTACCGAGCGCTGCAGCCGGCGTGCCGCGATCGACCTCCACACGGAGCAGCAAGCGCTGCCACCAGCCGCGTTGTGCCGGGCGCGCGACGCCGTCGGTTGCAAGCACGAACGAAAGCATACCTCGCCGGCGGCCGGCTTCGGTGAGCACGTTCTGGGTCCAGGTTCCCTCGCGCGCCGGCGCGAACACCACACAGTGGACATCACCACCAAGTGGCGCGACGTGGTCGAGGAAGTCGGCCAGGCCCGCACCTTCGCCGCGCTGCCCGCCCGAACGCGCAATGGCCATGCGTGCGGTGGCGAGGTCCGCCGTGGGTTGCGTCATGCCATCGGTCCCGAACAACCAATCGTCACCCAGCGCGCCCGCTTCGAGCGCCAGGCGCGCTGCCGCGGCGGCCGGCTCGTCTCCCGGCGCGGTCACCAAGTAGGCGACGGTCTTGCGCGCCCGCTCAACGCTCCGCTCGGGTACGCGCACGGTCAGCTCGCGGGTGCGTGCGAACGTTTTCCAGAGAATGTGACGGACCGAGTCTCCCGGCACGTAGCGCCGGATCTCCATGCGATCGCCTTCGGGCATGCCGGAAGGGTGGGCGATACCGTCGGCCGATGCCAAAGCGCGCACCACCGGGTTGGCGCGCAACCGCCCGAGAGCAGGCAGCACGACCGCCGGCATCCGTTGCTCGGCCTGCCAGCGGATTCTGGCCAAGCCCAATACATCCGCGACCTCGAATCGCCGCAGCACCGACTCCACCGCGCAACGGCGATGGACGACGACTTCCTCGCGAAGATGCTTGCCCCGTGCCCGCGGCAGCACGTGAACCTGCTTCGGAGACAGCCATTGCCAGTCGACCTCGACCAGCGGAACTTTCGTCAGCCGTGGGACCAAGAGGGCGGTCGGTACCCGCGTGCCGGCTTCCGCGCGCAGACCGCCAGTGTGGCTGCTTCCAGCCCCATCGGCGCGCGTGGCATCGGCTGTCGCCGCCAGGACGTGACGGAACCGGCGCCGCAGCCACAATCCGGATGTCACGACCAGCGTCAGGGTCAGGCCCACCAACAGCACACCGACCCATCCGACGACGAAGAGCACCAGATCGAGACTGCCAAAGCCAAACGGCCAGAGTGCCAATGCAGACAGCGCCAGCACGGCGATACCGCGGGCCGTCAAGGGGAGCCAGCCGACAACTCGGCGAGCCCATCTCCCCATCTTGTAAATGGCCTTGGGAATGCGTCTGCGTGTGGGGGCGGCTGCCATCGTTCCTGAAGCCTACGCCACGCTCCGTTACGGGTTGCGTGGCGATTGTCATCCTACTGTAAGCACTGCTCGCGCCCGTCCCCCGCGCCTGGCATCTCGGCCCAGAACGTCCACCAGCAGGCGCGATAGAATGTTGATGGGGATGTCAATCAGCGTTGGACGAGGCCATGCCGGAAAGAGGCTCTGGGCCCGTCCCGGGTGTTCACTGCTTCGGGAAAAAGTCACCGAGACGGGACCGCCCTGCGACGCGGAACGGAAACGAGTATTGCCTGCATGCCGCGTACGTATCTTCATTTCGAGCCCTTCGTATTCGACCCGGTGGCGCTGGATCTGCGCCGGACGGGTCGCCGGATACGGCTGCGTCCGCAGTCGGCCCGCGCGCTGGCTCTGTTGCTGGCGTCGCCGGGTGAAGAGGTGTCGCGGGAC
>CALFAM010000149.1 GCA_937948815.1 uncultured bacterium | reverse complement strand
GGCGCTCCTCGACCGCGCGGCGCGGCAGGTCGCCTGCGGGACGACACCAGGCGATGCCCGAGCCCACGCGCTTGCCGACGAGCTTGTCAACATGCATGCCCGCGCCCTGCCCGATTCGGCCGACAGCCTGGGCGAACGCCTGCTCGGCGAGATCGACGCGCAGCGCGACCCGCGGGCCGAGCGGTTCTGGGAGCTCGTCGGAATACTGCGCGGCGATCCGACACCGGCAGCACGAACACGTGCCTTCGGATGGTTGAAAGCGGCACTTCGCTCCGTCGTCGCGCAGCGTCGCCCTGCGGGTGACGCCTCAGGACGTGGAGATTGTGGGGACTAGAGGGACTTGCGCAACAGAATGACGCGCTCGACTTCTTCGAACCCGAGCGCCGCGTGGGCTGCCTGCCCATCCTGATTGACCAGCTCGGTGTCACTGGCAACCTCGACCAAACCGAGCCCGCGCGCCCAACGCTCCATTGCAACCATCAACGCGCGGCCGATACCTTGCCTGCGGAATGCGGGGTCCACCCACCAACCTTCGGCATAGGCTACCGGCGAGGACGCACAGCCTTCGGCGTACTCGCGAACACTCGCCTCGAGCAGGCCGACCAGAGCGGCATCAGGCTGCTCGGCGACGAAGGTTTGAAGTGTTTTCGACTGATCGGCAAAATAGGCGGCCACTTCCTCGCGATGTTCGGCCGCATCTTCGGGCCAGAGCTGATGGCGCATGCGCAGCCACGCGTCGCGGTCGTCGGATCGAACGGGTCGGATTTTCATTCTCGGGAGTGTACCCCGCGACGGCCGCGCGCCATGCGATGAATCGATGAGCCGACCGGCAGTACGCAGCGGAGACCGCAGTGCCGCGCCTCAGAACCAATACCGCTACAATGCCGCCCTTCGACCCTCTTCTCCGCTCTGTGGCCGCGCGCGACCATGGTCGGTTCGTAAGGAGCCTGTTCATGTATCGAGTCAAACTTCCTGCCTTGCTGTGCGCAGCAATCGTCACCCTGCCTGGGGCGGCCACCGCTGATCACCGCGCCACCATCGCTGCTGCCGCCGAAGCGGTGGAAGCCGATGTGATCACCTGGCGACGCGACATCCATCAGAACCCAGAGCTCGGCAATCGCGAGTTTCGGACCGCCAAGCTGGTCGCAGCGCATCTCGAGGGCCTGGGGCTCGAGGTCGAAACCGGCGTTGCGCATACGGGCGTGGTCGGCGTGCTGCGTGGTGCCAAGCCTGGACCGGTGGTGGCGCTTCGCGCCGACATGGACGCGCTACCGGTCAAGGAGCTGGTCGACGTGCCCTTCGCCTCCAAGGCCATGGGCGAGTACAACGGCCAGGAAGTGCCAGTCATGCACGCGTGCGGCCATGACAATCACGTCGCCATCTTGATGGGCGTCGCCAAGATTCTCGCCGACCACCGAGACGAGCTTCCCGGCACGGTCAAGTTCATCTTCCAACCCGCCGAGGAAGGCCCCCCCGAAGGCGAAGAGGGCGGTGCCAAGATGATGGTCGCGGAGGGCGTGCTCTCGAAGGAGCCGAAGCCCGAGGCCATTTTCGGCCTGCATGTCGGGCCGCTGCCTCCGGGCACCCTCAACTACCGCGCCGAGGGCGCAATGGCGGCCGCGGACGGGCTCAAGATCGTGGTCGAAGGCGAGCAGAGCCACGGTTCCACGCCCTGGCTCGGTGTCGACCCGATCACGGCGGCTGCACAGATCATCGCCGCGCTACAGACCATCCCGAGCCGCCAGCTCGACATCACCCAGGCGCCAGCCGTGGTCACCATCGGCTCGATCCATGGTGGCGTGCGCGGCAACATCATTCCCCAGCAGGTCGAGATGGTCGGCACCATCCGCACCCTCGACCCCGTGATGCGTGAGGATTTTCTGAAGCGGATCGTCAAGACCGCGGAGACCGTGGCCGAAGCTTCCGGTGCCAAAGCGACGGTCACCATCGACCCGTACGCCCCGGTGACCTACAACGACCCCGACCTTACCCGTGCCATGGTTCCCACGTTGACATGGGCGGCCGGCTCGGCCAACAAGGTCAACGAGGTCAAGCCGATCACCGGCGCCGAAGACTTCTCCTATTTCCAAGAGGAGATTCCCGGCTTCTACTTCTTCCTCGGCGTCAACAAAGAGGGCGTCGGCCCCTACGAAGCCGCCTCGAACCACTCGCCCTACTTCTTCGCCAATGAAGACACCCTGATCGTCGGCGTTCGCGCCATGGCCGGGCTGGCCTGGGACTACCTGAGCGGCCAGGCCGACGGCGAGTAGCGGCAGGACCGATGCTACGACCAACCGGCTTCCACGGAGAACGCACCATGGCCCGACGCGCGCCGATTGCCTTGCTCATCTTGCTGCTCGGTTTCCAGCTCGCCCCGATCACTCATGCTGAGCCCGGTCTCCGCGGCGCGGTCGAGGCCGACTATGCCGCCCACCTCGGCGACCTCTTCGACCACTTCCACCGCCATCCGGAGCTGTCCTTCCGCGAGTTCGAGACCGCCAAGCGCCTTGCCGAGGAGCTGCGCGCGGTCGGAGTCGACGTCACCGAGGCGGTTGGCGGCACGGGCATCGTCGGCATGATGCGAAACGGCGACGGCCCGCTGGTGCTGGTGCGCGCCGACATGGACGGGTTGCCGGTCGAGGAGCAGTCCGGCTTGCCCAATGCCTCGCAGGCCCGCCAGGTCGACATCAGCGGTGAAGAGGTTCCGGTGATGCACGCTTGTGGCCACGACGTGCACATCACCTCCCTGGTCGGCACGGCCCGGCGCCTCATGGCGTTGAAAGATCGTTGGTCGGGTACGGTCATGCTGGTCGGCCAGCCCGCCGAGGAGCGCATCGGCGGCGCCAAGGCGATGCTCGAGGATGGTCTCTACGAGCGCTTCGGCGTCCCCGACTATGCACTCGCCTTGCACGTCCAAGCTGGCCAACCGGCCGGCAAGGTGACCGTCACCGGCGGGCTGATCGCTTCGTCGTCGGACAGCGTCGACATCACGGTGCGCGGCATCGGTGCCCACGGCGCGGCGCCGCACATGGGCAAGGATCCCGTACTTGTCGCTTCGCAGATCGTGGTGGCGCTGCAGAGCCTGGTCAGCCGTGAGCTGTCACCCCTCGAGCCGGGTGTGGTCACCGTGGGCTCGATCCACGGCGGATTCAAGCACAACATCATTCCCGACCAGGTGAAGCTCCAGCTCACCGTGCGGTCCGACAGTGAGGACACCCGCGCCAAGCTGCTCGCCGGGATCGAACGCATCGCCGCAGGCGTGGCCCGGACCGCGGGCCTGCCCGAAGACCTGCTGCCGATCGTCGACCTGTCGATCGAAGCCACGCCGACCACCGTCAACGACGACGCACTCGCCGAACGGGTGCGACAGGTCTTCGTACGCGAGCTGGGCGAGGACATGCTCTACGAGTCGCCACGCAAAGGCATGGGAGCCGAAGATTTCGCCTACTTCGTGCAAACGGAGGACAGGGTCCCCGGCGCGTACTTCCAGGTCGGTGGCACAGCCCAGGCCGATCTCGATGCCGAAGCGAACGGTGGCCCGCCGGTGGCCGGCCACCATTCACCTTTCTTCAAGATCGAGCCCGAGCCCGCGGTTACATCCGGTGTTCACGCCATGACCGTCGCGGTCCTCGAGCTGCTCGGCCAGTAGCGCTCGCCCTCCAAGCAACGCCGGTCGAGCAGCGCCGGACACGCGGAGACAGACCTCGCTCAGCGAACCTCGACCGAGGTCTGTTGGCCGGCGACGACGGCGGCTTGGACCGTACGCTCGGTGCCGTCGGGGAACACGACCTGGATCGTGACGGGACCTTCTGCCAGCAGCGAAATGGAGGCTTCTTCGGTGTAGACGTCCCAATGCGCTTGAAGCTGGCCAAAGCCGCCGAGGATGCGCTCGGGGCGACCATTGCGCAACAAAGTCACCACGTGCTTCTCACCCTCGCGCGCGGATGGGATCCGCACGTTCAAGGTGCCGGCACGCCGAAGGCTGACCTGGGCCGGCGGCCCGGGCACGGTCACCTGAAGCTCGGACGTCGCCGCGCCCCCGCCGCGCACCAGCAGCGTGAAGGATCCCGTACCAACTCGCTCCAACCGCACCACGCCTGCTTCGCTTGCGACGTAGTTTCCACTGTCGACCAGCGCGCCCGCGCCGTCCAGTACCGCAACGACAACCGAAGACGCTGTCTGGCCGCTCGGCAGGATCGCGACGAGCTGGAGGCCCGCAGCGCGCTCCAACACGACCTCGATCCCGCCAGGAACCCCCAGCTCGTCGACTTCGACAGGTAGCGAGGTCGAAGCAAAACCATCGTGGCTGACCTGCAGTCGATAGGTTCCCGGGCTGACCTGAGCGATCTCGAAACTGCCGTCCTCTCGGGTTCGAATACCGCTGCCCAGCGCGCTGGCGAGGGCACCTCCCGTGGCGCTTCCCGTGGCCGTCAACGCAAGAGCGGCACCCGCGACCGGTTGGCCATCGGTATCGACAACGCGACCGCTCAAGCGAGTCTCCTCGAGCTCGATATCCAAGACCTCGTCCGCACGCAGGTCCAGCTCGCGCTCGACGAGCACACGGCCAAGCGAAGTCGTACTTCGTACCGAGAGCTTGTAATGCCCCGGCGCGAGATTGTCGAATCGATAGCGCCCTTGGGCATCGCTGATCGCCTGCGCGAACTCCCCGCCCCCAAGGCCGACCGCCATCACCTGGTATCCAACCGCCACCCCAGAGCCGCGGAACAGCGAACCCTCGAGCAAGTGGCCGCCACCGAAATCGATCTCGATCTCGACCTCGCCACCGCCTTCGGGCACGACAGCGGTAGCGGTGCGCGAATTCTGACCACCGACGCTGGCAAAGACCGTCCACGATCCCGCGCTCGCGTTCTCGAACCGAAACTTGCCATCGTGATCGACCCGTCCCATCAGGGCCTGCGCCACACTCGCGCCTTGCGCGCGGCTGGCAACGAGATGAATGCTCGCCAGGTCGTCGAATCCAACGCCGAGCACCGTGCCGACGATGGTGCCACCAGCCCCCAGGCGGAGCTCGACGCCGGCCACCGGCGAGGCGACCAGCTCGACCGTGCCATCACTCTGTGCGGACGCATAGCCGGCCTTGCTGGCGGTGACCGTGTAGGTTCCCGGCGCCAGCCCCTGCAGCCGAAACGTGCCGTCCTCCGCGCTCGCCTCGCCACCGCGACCACCCCCCAAGAGACGCTGCGTGATGTCAGGAACCGCCGCCATGGCCTCGACCTTGGCCTCCGCGACGGGCGCACCATCGGCATCGACCACCCGCCCCGCGATCTCCAGACCCGGCTCCATCACGACGTCCAGGCGCACCTCGCCTTGGCCGATCTCGACATCTCGAACGGCTTCCCGATAGCGCTCGTGGCGGTACGACAGAACGTGCTGGCCGGGCGGCAATCCTTCGAGCCGGTAACGGCCATCCGCACTGCTGGTGATGTTCGACTGGCGAAAGGCAAACGCTCTGCGGCCCCCTTGCGCAGCACGCGCCACGCGCACGCCGCTGACCGCCTTGCCGTCGCCGTCCGTGATCAGTCCTGTGACCGTGGCCCCACGTGCCAGGGTGATCCGCACCTGCTCGGGGTCCAGACCCGCAACCAACTCGACACCCGGATGCTCCACCTTCTGGAATCCGTCCGCCGTGACCGTCAGGTTCCACCGCCCGGGCGTCAGGGCCTCGAGCAGGAACGCACCCTCCTCATCGCTCGTCTTGAACTGCTGCTGGGCGCTGAATGCCTCACCATCGGGCCGCGCCTGGACCGACGCACGGCGCACCGGCGCCCCCGACTCGTCCGTCACCACACCGCCTAGATCGACGCCCAGCGTCATCACAATGCGTACCGGCTCCTCCACCGGCACCTTGACGGCCAGCTCCGTCGTTTGGCGATAGCCCTTGCGCTCCACCGCCACCGAAACGGTTCCTTTTGGTTGGAGATCGGCGACTTCGAATCGACCATCGGCACCCGTGATGACATCCGGTTCCTGGCCGCCGGCCATGGCGGACTCGAGCATGGCTGCCATGCCGCCAGCCGCTTCTTTCACCACGACCTTCGCGCCGGCCAGCGGCAGGTCATCCGAGTCGACCACTCGTCCGGCCAGGCTGACGCCCTCGAGCATGATCAGGGTTCCCAGATCGGTCACCGGCTCGTCTTCCGAAATGATCACCCCAGGTACCCGCGCCTTGGCGAAGCCACTTCGCTCGGCCGAGAGGTCGAAACGACCGCCGGGAAGATCCGCAATGCGAAAACGCCCGTCGGCATCGGTGATCGCTTCCGTGGCCTCGCGCCCCATCATGCGGAGAAAGAAGCCTTGGTCGAACTGGCCACTGGGTGGCGCAGGGACGATCGAGACCGTCGCGCCCACGAGCGGTTGGTCCGCAGCATCGGTAACCAGCCCGACGGCAGCTCGCCCGGGTTCCAGCACGATCTCGAGTGGCTCGGCCGATGGATCGATCGAAGCCTTGGCTTCGAGCTCGGTCGGCGCAAAGCCCTCACGGCGCGCCTCGAGCATCATGAGCTGACCGGCACTGAGGGGCGTCAGCTCGAAGCGACCGTCGGCATCGGTGCGATCGACACCCCGATTGTCGCGCCCATAGCTTCCGAACGTCGCGGCACCGAGTGAGCGCACCTCGGCACCGGCGATCGGCTCACCCGCTGGATCGACCACCCGCCCGTATAGACGCCCAGCGGCTTCCAGTACGAGAATCAACTCTTGCTGCTCGCCAAGTCGCTCCGCCACTGCACGGTGGCCCAACTTGGCCGACTGGACGCGCCGTGCATCAGGTGGCAGGCGGAGTGAGAAGCGACCACGGTTGTCGGTCTGCGTGGTCTCATAGGACGAAGATCCGGCGAAGACCAGTGCATCCGGAACGGCATCACCACTGACGGCCTCGACCACCGCACCGACCACGGTTCGCGGCTCATTCAGCACGATGGGCATCGGCTTCCCTTCCGCCCGTTCCGCCGCCGGCTTCGACGGATCCGGGGCCGTGGCGTCCTTGGGCGCGGTGCCGCTGGGCACCTCGGACAGCTCACGCGTGCCACGCCGCCCGCCCGCGGCCCACGCCGTCACCTTGGTGGCCTCCGCGACCACGGCATCGGCCAACCCCTGCGCATTGGTGCGTGCGATCGGAATATTCACCTCACCACGCACGATCCAGGCGTCGGGGACGGGCTTCCCGGACGCGTCACGGACCACGAAAGCTCGCGTCTCGGCCGCCTCCAGAGTCACATCGAGCGACGAGTCCCGCGTCTCGTCCACGTAGTGAAACGCGAATCCCGCCGCTGCCACCGACACGTCGAAGTCCCGGCGCGAAGGCAGGAGGAGCTTCGCCACCCCGTCCTCACCCGTATGCGCGAAGCGCGCCCGCGCATACGCTCTGCTATGGGTGCGGAGGCTCCGGGTCGTCAATCGCTTGGGGCGCACCACGACGAGGGCATCGGCAACTGGATCGCCAGTGGCATTGCGAACACGAACCTTCACTTCTTCGGCCGGCGGCAGCTCGATGGGATCGAGCGTCCGCGCGCGAACCAACGGCACCAGCAGCACCGTCATCTCGACCCGCCCCGACGCACGTGCCGTCAGCAGCCACAATCCTACTTTCGGCGCGGCAAGCGAGAACGCTCCCTCCTTGTTGCTCTTGACGCTCACGCGTGCGCCGACTCGCTTCCCCGTCCACCAATGCTCTCGCGTTTCGTACTGGGTGGGATAGGGCCAGAGCTCGACCGTGCCACCGACCACAGGAGAACCTGATGAATCGATCAGACTGCCGGAAACTTCGAGTGCGGAGGAAGACGTCGGCAGCAATGCCGAGAACAAGACACCGAGAAGAATGGAGAGGATCGCTGGACGATGACTCGACATAGTGTGCATCGAAGACTCCCGAAGAAAGATTGCAGAAGGTGCTCGCCAGGCAAAGCTCCGTACCCTTGCGCACGCCGCCACTGTCCGTGCACAGATTACAACGTTGTACGCACTCCCACTTGCTCATTTTGCCATAGCGCCGCATCCCACGGGCGACGCGTAGGGCGCTATTCTTCGTAGCGTCATGAAGGGGCGTCGCGTCGGAGCCTACGTGCTCGAGGAATGTTTGGGCCGCGGCGGCATGGGCGAGGTCTACCGTGGCTATGATGCAAGGCTCGATCGGCACGTCGCGCTCAAGCAGGTCCGATCGGATCGGGCGCGTCCCAGCAGCCAACAACGGTTGCGTCACGAAGCACGTTCCCTGGCCCGCCTGGCTCACCCGAGCATCGTCCCGGTCTTCGACATCGTGTCGACCGACGAAGGCGATTGGATGGTCATGGAATTGGTCGACGGCAACGGGCTCGATCAGCTCTTGGAATCCGGTCCACTCAGCGAGAAGCGGGCGTTGAGCTTTGCCGCCCAAATTGCCGACGCC
Source organism: uncultured bacterium (assembly GCA_937948815.1). Classification (GTDB taxonomy): domain Bacteria; phylum Acidobacteriota; class Thermoanaerobaculia; order Multivoradales; family J023; genus J023. Next base: position 9,680 of record CALFAM010000149.1, on the reverse strand, counting down.
CTGCGGGCTGCGCATGCCAGTGGGATCCTGCATCGCGATCTCAAGAGCGCGAATGTCATGATCACGGCATCCGATCGTGTACGCCTGCTCGACTTCGGCCTGGCCAAGGCTGCCCAGCCCGGCAAAGACCATCCACATTCTCACCCGTCGAGCCTCTTGCCACGGGGCGACTCTCCACTTTCACTCTCCGGCCAGCTGATCGGAACCGTACATGCCATGTCGCCGGAACAGGCGCGCGGCTTGCCTCTCGACGCACGCTCCGATCTCTTCTCGCTCGGTACGCTGCTCTATGAGATGACCACGGGCGAGCGTCCGTTCGCGGCCGCAGAGCCTGTCGCCACCTTGCTGCAGATCTGCAAACATCGCCAGGCGCCGGTGCACGCCAAGAACCCCCGGGTTCCGATCGAGCTTTCTCGTCTCATCGATCGGCTGCTCGAAAAGGCACCGGACATGCGTCCCGCCACCGCGGACGAAACCGCTCAGCTTCTCCAAACGATGCTGGCGAACACGCCGGACTCATCCGGCCCCACAGCCTCACGGCGCGAAGGCGCGGCCGATCTTTCGCGGACGAGCAGCGGATCGTCGACGCGTGACGACACGGTCGCAGATGACGCCCTCATGATCGATCATGTCGTACCGCCACCGGCCGAGCCCACAGCAGCCATGCGGCCCGCTCCGCAGGGGGCGCCCCCTCCTTCTGCGACACGAGCGCGCCTGCGCAACGCCTCCTGGATGTCCGTTGCCATGGCGCTCGTTACCATCGTGCTCGTCACCACAATTGGCTGGCGCATCTCCACCTCGGCGCAGCGTTCCGAGACGCCCCAAGGCATGACCGAAGATCCGCGAACCACCTACGCGACCGGCATGACCTACCTTCGTAGGCCGGATCTCCCTGGCAACATCGATCACGCAATCAGGCTTTTCGAAGCAATGATCGCCAGCGTTCCGGCGTCGGCAGCGGCCCATGCCGGCCTCGCCCGAGCCCTGTGGGAAAACGTGGATGATCCGGCGCACAGCAACGATCCATCCTTGCTCGAACGCGCCGAGAGAATGGCCCAGGAAGCGGTTCGCCTCGACCCCTATCTCGTCGACGCTCGCATCAGCCGTGCGCTGGTCAGTCTCGCAAAGGATCAGCAGTCACGTGCCGAAAGCGATCTCGCGATTGCTCGCGAGCTCGAGCCCGACAACGGAGATACGGCCTACGCGCTCGGGCGCCTGGCTTCGCGCCGCGCACAGCCAGAATCCGAAGAAGCAGCGTACCGCGAGGCCATCCGCCTGGCGCCGGACTGGCGTGTGCCATACGATCATCTCGGAACGCTTCTCTATCGATTGGGGCGCTACGAGGAAGCAGAAGCGGCCTTTCGGAGCAGCATCGCGATCGCTCCGGACAACCTCTACGGCATTCGCAACCTCGCGGGGGTTGCCTTCGCACGCGGCGATCTGGAGCAGGCCGCGTACTGGACGCAAGAAGCCTTGACACTTCGGCCGGACGCCTCGCTCTATTCCAACCTCGGCACCATCCTCTTTGCACAGGGTTCTTATCTTCGTGCTGCAGAAGCGTTCGAGGCTGCCTTGGCGCTCCCCGGATCGGCCGATGTCTTCATCTACTGGGCCAACCTAGCCGACGCCTACCGCCAGCTGCCTGGCCAAGCGGACCGCGCCACGGAGCACTATGCGGAAGCTGTCCGTCTGATTTCCGAGGCGCTCGAGAAACGTCCGGACGACGCCGGCCTGTTCAGCCGTCGTGCCGTCTTTGAAGCCCGCGCCGGAAATCTGGAGGCCGCCCGTCGTGATCTTTCCCACCTGGCCGACGAGGAGATCCGAGATGGCTACTCCCTGCTTCGGATCGCCATCTCTCAAGAGTTGACCGGTCTGCCGGACCGAGCCGTCCAGACCCTCGCCATGGCGCTCGACGCCGGGCTCGACATGAGCGAGATCGAGGTCGAGATCGACCTCGCTGCATTGCGCGAACGCAGGGCCTTTCGTCAGCTGCTCTCGAACTAAGGCGTGCGTTTCCGTTCCGAACCGATGCTCCCCGAGCCGCTGACGATCATTTCGGGATCGTGAACGAAGTTTCGCACCACATCGCCATCCCAAAAGACGACTCGAAAGCTCAGCTCGACGACCATGAGCGGCCCATCAGCGAGTGAGCGAACGATCAATGGCAGGCCTTCTGGCGTCACCAGATCAAGGCCCACGAAGGCTTGGCTCGCGGTCCCGAAAACTGGACTCGGCCCACGGAAAGGCGTCCAAGCCCATTCGTGCACGGTCGGCTCGAGCACCTGAACCGCGCGAGAGCGATCTTTCGGGTCGGTGCTGTGCAGTGCGAACGATTGCGGATCGGGAACGGGGAAGCGCCCCGGATCGTTGCCAGTCCCATCCACGAGATCAGTGATATCAACGAGCCGAAAGGCCACCGAGTCTCCGGGGGTCAGCTTGGTCACCCAGGCCGGCTTTACCTGCCCCTTGGTCACATCGATCAGGCTGGCTTGCAGCGGGAACAGACGCTCGGATGGCTTGGTGTGGTGCAAGGGTGCGGCATGGCGATCAAATCCGAGCTCGTAGCGGTACGCAGTCATCGTGCAGGCTTCCTTACGGTTGCTTCGTTACGGTTCTGCCCTTGGTGCTGGCACGGAGATGCCAACACGGGCAGCGCGGCCGAGCGTGTCCCTGAGCGTCCGTATCGGGCGACTCATTCAAGGTAGACACGCTCGGCTCGATACCGTACCGCGGACTCGTGTACGGTTCCCTTAGTCTCTTCCCATTTCAGCCGAAACTCTGCGGCGCTGCCGGCGTTGCACCTGGCCAGGACCGCCAAGTTCTCGGCCCAGTGGGAAGCTTCCAATCAACCAATGCACTAGGCTCCCGGCGGTCCCATGGCAATGAAGCCGAAGTCGCGATCGCTGAGGTCACCGTCATTGTCCCCGGTGATCATCACGAAGCTCGCCGGCTTCAAGTCGGTGCGTTTGACTACACAGTTGTATCGGGTGTTGTCGTCTTCTGCCGAGTCCGAGATCACGGTGCCGACCACGGTTGGCGTGCCCGCGAACGTGCCGGTATCGAAGATGACGTTGTACACACCCGTCTTGTCCTTGACTACTTGAAAGCCTGTGCCATCTTCGATGTCACCCGTCTTATAGACGTTGCCACGAACGGTCGTCAGATTCTCAGCCATGATCAGTCACCTTTCCTATCGTTTATGTGTTGTGGTTTTCGAATCACCCGGGTGACCTCTCACTATCGCAAGGGGCGTGCCAGAGCGAATGCAAGGAGAAACGCAGACAAGTCGCATCGTCAGACGTCCCCTACGTCCGTTCGACGTCAAACCAGCCGCGTTACGACGTTGCGCTGACGTCGTTGGACGTCGTCTCGGTAGAATCGCGGCATGGAGCCAACAGGTAAACAAGAACCCGGGCAGCGGGGACGTCTCGCCTTCACCACAACCGAGGCGCATGGCATCAGCCCGCTGGCCGGCTTGGACGTTCGGCTACCGGGCCTGACGGTGCTCTACCACCCGGATCTGACGCGGATCGGTGAACGCGTACTGCTCACCGACCTGGAGGCCGGCCCGGTCGAGCTGTCACGCACCAGCCCCGCTTTCGTCTCTCCCGGCGGCTTCGACCGACGCCCGCTGGACGACACGCGCCTGAGCCGACGACCGGTTCGCCTCAGCCTCGACGGCCCGAACGGCTCGATCGTCTGCGATGCGTCGAAGACGCCCTCGCACGTCGAGGTCGATGGCAGCGCGGTCACAGATCGAATCGAGATCGACCGTGCGAGCCTGGCGGGCGGCCGGGTGATCCTGCTCGGCAGCCAGATCGTGCTGCTGCTCCATCTCCTGGATCCGGCCGTTGGCGCGACGCCGGACGACCACGGCTTGATCGGCGAGAGCCCGGACGTCCATCGGTTGCGACGCGACATCGAGCGGGTTGCCGATCTAGCGGTCCCGGTGCTGCTGCTCGGCGAGACCGGCACGGGCAAGGAGCTGGTGTCACGAGCCGTTCATCGCGCCAGCCCACGGGCGCGGGCGCCATTCGTCGCGGTCAACATGGCATCGATTCCCAGCTCGCTGGCCGCCTCCGAGCTCTTCGGCACGCGCAAGGGGGCCTACACGGGTGCTGTTCGCAGTCGTCAGGGCTACTTCGAACGAGCCGATGGCGGCACCCTCTTTCTCGACGAAATTGGCGATACGCCGTCCGACGTCCAGCCCATGCTGCTGCGCACCCTCGAGACCGGTGAGGTGGTACCCGTCGGCTCGGAAACATCAATCCGGCCATCCGTACGCCTGGTGTCTGCCACCGATGCCGACCTCACCAGCGCCATCGAAGACGGTCGCTTTCGCGCGCCCGTGCTGCACCGCCTGAGCGGCTTCGTCATCCAGCTTCCAGCCCTGCGTGACCGCCGAGAAGACTTCGGCCGACTCCTGGTGTATTTCCTGCGTGAGCAGGCCGATGCCGTCGGCGAAGCTGCTCGGCTTCGTGCGCGCCAGCCGTGGCTCCCGGCGCCACTGGTCGCCCGTCTGGCGCGCTGGCATTGGCCCGGCAACGTTCGTCAGCTTCGCAACACCGTGCGACAGCTCGTGATCGCCCATCGCGGGGTCGATCGGATGAGCCTGCCCACCGCGCTCGAAGCCCTGCTCGACCAGAAAGCCACGGACCGGACCCCGCGAGATGATCGTGAAGTGCCCCGAGAACGCTCGCTACCGGCAACAAGACCCCGCGCCTCCAAGCCGAGGCGGGCCGGTGAGCTGTCCGACGATGAGCTGCGCCACGCGCTATCGCGACACGGCTGGGACCTTCAGGCCACCGCCGAACACCTCGGCGTCTCGCGCCCCGCCCTCTACCACCGCATCAAGCAGAGCAAGACCTTACGCACGGCCGCCGACCTCAGGGCCGAAGCCATCACCACCGCCCTCGCGGAAGCCGAAGGGGACGATCGAGCCGCCGCCGAAGCCCTCCAAGTCTCGCTACGCGCCCTGCGGCGCCGTATCAACCAACTCGGCCTCGCTCCCAAGGCTTAGGAGAGCGCTCCCCGCTCACTTGCCTTGGTGGCGCAAAACGACTTCTCGATCGACGCCGGCTTCGACGACGAAGGTCACGCGGTCGTAGTTGCCTTGGCGGCTGCCGCCCTTGTTCTTCCATCCGTCGACGTAGTACTCGCCAGGTGTGAGCGGAATTGCTTCGCCGCCCCGGGTGTACTTGCCCTTGCCGCCCGAGCCGGCCGCGACGCGGGTGAGAAAGACGCGATCGTCCGAGTCGGCGCTGCCATCGGCCTTCTGGTACCGGAACGTGATGTAACCGACAGGCACCTCGAGCTCGAACTCCTGGCGCGCCTGGGTGGTGATCACGAGACCCGCGTGGGTGTACGGCGTCATCTCGTCTGACAATCGCGCTTCGTAGGTACCGGGAAGAACCTGGGCACCGTTGAAGGGGTGCACGTCGTACTTCTTCTCCCCGTCTTGCCACAGCTCGTAGGTGTGACGTAGGAGCTGGCCGGAACCCGAAGCGACCATCTTGATGACTGCGCGCACGGTCTGCACGAGCTCGAAGACGATCTCTTTGTGATCGCCATCGGCCAAGGTCTCGGTTACCGCAAGCTCGTTGTCGTCGTTGGGGGCGCTGCGGAACTCGTAGGTTCCCGGATCGACGTAGGCGCGATCGAAGGAGCGGAATCCGAGCACTTTCTCGTCGCCCTGGTAGCCATCGACGAAAGCACCGTCGACCTCCTGGCCTGTCTCGACGAAGCGCGCGCGGACCGAGGGTGGTTCTGGCACCACGACTTCGAGAACGGTCTCCCCGCGAGCCGCGACGTCGACGGTGTGGGTGACAGGCTTGTAGAGGTTGCCGTTGCGGGTACGAACACCCACGGTCACCTCGTTCTCGCCGACGGCTACCTGAAACTTGCTGCGGCTGCTCACCGCGTGCGGCACGCCGTCACCCTGACGCGCCGTGCCAAAGACCCGCATCGGTTCGCCAGCCTCGTTGATCGCCACGATTTTCAGGCCGTACCAGGCCGGCTCGGGCGGTGCATCCGGCTCGGCTGGTTTGGCAGTTGCCGTCTGGATGTTTTCGAGGCCCGCGGCGAGCTCGTCGGCCGACTGGGCGTCGCGGTACTCCGTGCCCGCGGCCTCGGCAATGCAGGTCATGGCCTCCCGTTCTTTCTCACCCAGGCCGAGCCCGACCACATGCACGCGAATGTCGACGTTGCGCTCTCGCCACGCCCGAACCAAGGCACACGGATCTTCGTCGCAGGTTTCGATGCCATCCGAAATCAGGATGATTTCCCCAGGTCGATCGCCGAAGTCTTCCAATGCGGCGCGCAGGCTGCGCGAAATCGGCGTCTTGCCCCGCGGGTTCACCTGTTCAGCGAAGGCCGCCATCGTCGAAACCGCCTCTCTTGGCTCGGCAAACGGTACGACGAGCTCGCTGTCCGCGCAGTCTCCCTTGCGCCGGTGCCCATAGACCCGGAAGGCCAGCTCGCGCCCACGGTAGTCGGCAGCATCAAACCGTTCGACGACTTCCCGGGCGGCCGAAATCTTGTGCGTCCCATCGGGGAGCTGACCCCACATCGAGCCCGAGCCGTCGAGAATGACGTAGACGCCGGGCGCCTGCGTTGCATCGTCCGCCACGACAACGCCTGCCAACAGACTGCTGATCAGCACCACCCCGATCCACCCAGCACGGAGGAGCACGGCCCAGACCGGAAAGGTCCGGTTTACCTCGAGTTGGATCAATTGAACATCTCCTGTCGCCGGTAGCCGCTCGGCGGCTCGAAGGCATCGGGATCGAGCGTTGCACGGCGGGTCGAGCGCAGGGCGGTCTCACCTTCCAGGGAGCCGTCCTCGCCGAACTCCCTGGTGACCACCGGGAAGCCACCGAGCTCACGCATGTGCTCGAAGACCGGATCGCCGAAGGAGTCTCCACCGCCCTGCCCCATGTCCGGAAGACTGTCCATCATCTCGCCAAAGAAGTCCGCCATATCCTCGAACACACCAACCACATCGCTGCCGCCTTCGACGTTCTTCCAATCGGTCACCCAAACCTCATGGGTCCTGCGGTCACCCAACAAGACGTCGTAGCGCACGCACGGATAACCATTGTGGGTGGCGCGCTCGCCGGTTTTTCGGATCTCACGGCGCGTCCGTGGCGGTGCGGCCTGGGCAGCATCCGGCATCTTTTTCTTCATGAGCTGCTCGACCATCGCGCGCTGATCCTCGGGCACGTTCTTCAGGGCCTCTTGGACCTGGGCCATCATGCCGCTGACTTGCCCGGCGATCTGCGCGATCGCCTCTTCGTCGATCTGGTGGTAGCTGCGGCGATCGTGGTCGATGACCACCATCTCTCGCCGGCCCCCTCGAAAGATCATGTCGCCCTGAGCTCCCCGTCCCCCGGACGCGATCCCCATCTTGAGGCTTCGCCCCTCGACCGCAGCTTGAATGCTCTCGCTCCTGGGCGGCGATTGCTCATGGTCCTTCACTTCGATTTCGTAGACCACCCCTGCCGTCAGCGGTTGTCCGAGCAGCGCCAGGCAGGCGCACACGATGACCGCCGCGACGATCTGTCCGTGCCGACGCGCCCCTGTTTTCTCGAGTCCCTGATTCGATCGAGCCATCGCTTCCTCCTTCGTAGCTGTACAGGCTTGGTGCCAATGAACGTCTTGGGCCCTGCCCGATCCAGACATCGAGCTCTAGATCTCGCAATCGAGCGATCGAGATCCGACCAGCACGGTCGGGCCGGAGCGTCAGGGCATTCACCTTGGTATGCACCAACGCGCGAAAGCGTTACGCGTGCTCGTGGTTTCGGTATGATCGTCCGACACGTATCCAACCCCAAGACGGCCTGGGAAGACGGACTGGGAAGCCGGCCGCGGCTCGCGCGAGCCGTCTACCTGTCCGCGCCCTGTCGACCGGTCGATCCCGTGAGCCGAAACGAACCTCCGAACCCTGCGTCCAGCGCATCCTCGCCAGCCGCGGCCGCACGCCGGGCAACGCGAGATTCCACGGTCGGGCCGGTGAACAGCGGCGCGGAAGCTGCCGGTGATGAAGCGTCGGGTGTCCAAGCCGTCGACGAAGACCTCACACTTGCGGGCGCCACACTGACGCGCGCCCGGGCCGTGGCGACGCGCATTCTCGACCGCATCCGACGGAACCGCTCCGGCAGCGGCAGCCCGGAAACCGATCGGCCGCGGGTTTTCGCCGATGGTGAGCAGGTCGCCGGCCGCTACCGGATCGTGCGGTTGCTGGCACGCGGCGGCGTTGGCCAGGTCTTCGAGGTCGAGGACCAGGAGCTGGGCCAGCGGGTTGCGTTCAAGACCCTCCACCCGCGCTACGCGTCGTCCCCGGAAGCGATCGAGCAATTCAAGCAAGAGGTGCTGCTGGCCCGAAGCGTCACCCATGAGAACGTCTGTCGACTCTTCGACTTCGGCCGCCACCCTGCCGACACAGAAGCAGCGGGCAAGCCGGTCTACTTCGTCACCATGGAGCTGCTCGCGGGCGAAACGTTGAGCGATCGGGTTCGGCGCGAAGGCCGGCTGGCCGCAGCCGACGCCGTGGCGATCGCACGGGACGTGGCCCGCGCCCTGGCCACCGCGCATCGCAAGGGAGTCATCCACCGCGACATCAAGGGCAGCAATGTGCTGTTGGTTCCGGACGATGCCAAGGATGATCATCGGGACCGGGAGCGCGCCGTGGTCACGGACTTCGGCTTGGCGCTCGGCACCGCGGGGCTGCATCACGAGGCGGCCCCGTCGCCGCGCTCGCGGCTCGAAGGAACGCCGCTCTTCATGGCCCCCGAGCAGGTAACGGGTGGGCCGGTGACCACGGCCACGGACATCTACGCATTCGGCATCCTGCTCTACAACATGCTCACGGGCCAGTGGCCGTTCACCGGCGACACAGCGGTGTCGACCGCCTTGGCGCGGATGGAGCGCACACCGAAGCCGCCGAGCCAGCTGGTCGACGCTCTCGACCCAAAGCTCGAACAACTGATTCTCCGCTGCCTCGAACGCCAACCCGCGGACCGCTGGCCTTCGTTCGACGCGATCGGCGACCAGCTCGCGGCCCTGCGCAACGGCCTCACCCCAGCGCCCGCAACAGCAGACCGCCCGCCAGCCTCCGAGACGACCGAGCCCTCCCCCAAACGCGATGCCGCTCGCCAGCGGCGCTTTCCAGCGATCGGGCTCGCCATCTCCGCGGCAGCGGCTGTCGCCTTGGGTGCCGTCCTCTGGCTCGGGCGGGGGGCGCCCGCGCACACGCCACCGAGCGCAAAGGTGCCTGACGGCGCCTCGCAAGTCATGACCGACCGCACGAGTCCGCTCGCCCGGCCCGCGCTGGTCGTGTTGGGTTTCGCCAACCGGACGCAACGCGCCGAGCTGGCATGGCTGGCCACCGCCCTCGAGGAGCGTTTCTCGTCCGCGCTGGCCGCCGGTGGCGACCTGCTGCTGATCAATGGCGAAGAAGCCGAGCGCATCCGTGCGGAAATCGGCCTGGATGCCGAGCAGGGCGCCACCGGCGAAGCGCTCACACGGCTCGGCCGACGTTCGGGCGCGCGCTGGCTGCTCACCGGCTTCTACGCGGCAGCACCCGAAGCCGACGGACGGATCGAGGTCGAAGCGCGGCTCCAGCGAACCGATGGCCAGGCCGCGCCGGCTCCCCTACGCATCACCGCCGGGACGAGCGACCT
>CALFAM010000148.1 GCA_937948815.1 uncultured bacterium | reverse complement strand
GCACGGTCGGGCTTTCCGGCTTCGGTCATGGGCAAGGCGTCGACCCAGACGATCTCGCGTGGGTGCTTGAAGCGGGCGAGGCGCTCCACCAAGTGGGCGGCCAACGCGGATCCGTCGATCGGTTGGTCAGCCGCCACCAGCCAGGCACACACTTGTTCGCCCCACTCGGCATCGCGAACACCGAAGACCAGCGCGCCCGCGATGTCCGGGTGTGATTCGAGCGCGCGCTCGACTTCCAGCGGATCGACGTTCTCGCCACCGCTGACGATGACGTCATCGGCCCTGCCGAGCACGTGAAGCCGACCGTGGGGATCGATGCGCCCGCGGTCACTGGTGCGCAGCCAGCCATCCTGGGTGAAGGGTTGCGGACCGTTGAGCGGGAGGTAGCCGCTCATGATCGCGGTTCCCGCAACTTCGATCCGACCGTCGGAAGCGATGCGCAGGTGCGTGCCGGGAAGGGGCGGCCCGCAGCCAAGGTCGGCCGCGCATCTGGGCGAATCAGGCCTCCCGCGAAGCGGCCAGGTGGCGATCTGCGAGCAGGTTTCCGTGGACCCGTAGGTGGCAAGCACGGGCCAGCCGCGCGTCGCAGCCTCGTCGAGGAGCTCGGGCGCGGCCGCGGCACCGCCGACCAGAACGGCCCGCAGGGGGGCCGGGGCCGGGCCCGGAACGGTGAGGAGCCGGGCGAGCTGGGTCGGCACCAGCGAGAGCAGGGTGATGGCACGGGCCTCGAGCCGATCTCGAATCGCTGTCGGATCATTCCAGTCCAGGTCCTCGAGGACGACGGTTGCCCGTCCGCTCAGGCAGCGCAACAGGATCGACAAGCCGCCAACATGCGCCAGCGGAAGAGAGAGAAGCCAACGATCGTTCGTTTGCCATCCGAGGTTGCTGGCGCTCGCGGTGGTAGCTGCGGCGAAGGCCGCGCGCGACAGCACCACCCATCGTGGTCGGCCGGTCGTCGTACCGGAGGTGGCCAGCCAGGCCAGTGCTCGGTCGTCGTCGGGCAAGGTAGCAGGAAGGTGCTGCTCGACGTGGGGGGACACGGAGCCATCGGCAACGCTGTGTTGCGCGATGCTCGCGATGCGCTCGGGTGGCAAGAGGTGAGCCGCCGGCGCAGCGGCCAGCAAGCTCGTTGCCTCGGCCTGGCTCCAGCGCGTGTGAAGCGGCACGACAGGTGCGCCGACAGCGATTCGCGCGTGCAACGTGGCGATCACGTCGTAGCGCGACGCCGCGGTGAATGCGGTCGGCGTGGTCGCGTCGACGCCGGTTCGCGCCAGCTCGGCGCTGATCGCAGCGGCATCGCGCGCCAGCTGATCGTAGGTGATGGTGTGCCCGTGATCGAGCACGGCCACACGGGTGGCCGCCTCGGCGGCCGCGTCGCAGAGCGAAAGGGGGTGGGGCGTGTTCATGGCCAGGCTCCGGCCCCGAAACCGAGCCCGGGCTGATCACTGGCCTGAACGGCTCGCGCGCCGAAAAGCGGTGTGGGGAACGAGTCGGCGGGCAAGGGCGGCCAGGCATCGAGCCCGGCGTGACGATCCAGGCCACAGGCCCAGGGCGGACGCCCGGCCGGCGTGGGCAGGGCGAGGGCCAGGTGGGCCGCAGCGACATGGGCGATCGGTCCGTCGAAGAGGTGGCTGGCGATCGCTCCGGCGCCGTGCCGTGCCGCCCGGCGCGCGAGTGCCATGCAGGGGAGGAGGCCGCCCAATGCCATCGGCTTGAGCACGACCGCTTCGAGCGCTTCACATGCCGCGAGCTGATCGATCCACCGGGTGGGCTCGGCGTCGTGCAAGCTCTCGTCGAGGCCGAGCGGTAATCCGCGCAGATGATGCGGCCCGTGCGACAGCAGATCGCGGGCGGCGACAGGTTCTTCGATCAGTGCAGGCGTGAGCGGGCGAAGGCGTTCGAGGATCGTGGCCAAGGATGCCGGCGGCAAGCAGCCGTTGGCGTCGAGGCGAAGCTGCAGACCACGATCGCGTAGCGTGCGGACGAGCGCGATCTCGTTCTCGAGGTTTCCGGGGCGGCCGATCTTGAGCTTGGCGACCTCCAGACCACGATCGCGGAGGCGGTCGGCAGCCTCGATGGCTGCGCGAGGTTCCTCGCTCGTGATCAGGCCACAGAGCGGGACCGGGTCGGGCACGTCGCCCTCGTTGACACGGGGCTGTGTCGTGTCCTGGCAACCGTCTTGGCGCAGCAGCCACCAGAGGGGCCGCTCGAGGGCCTGGCCAGCGAGGTCGAGCAGCGCGGTCTCGATCGCACAGCGTGCGGAGGGTGTGACCAGCGGCGTGAGGAGTGCCTCGATTTGCCGGCCGAGCGGTCCAGCGAGATCGAGATCGGCAGGCAAGGTACGGGACGTCCATCCCTGGAGATCCGTGGTTGCTGCAGCCAGGGTGTCCGGCGAATAGCCAGGAAGAGGCGACGCTTCGCCCCGTCCGATCGTGTTCGTGACAGTGTGGGCACGAACGAGCACGCCCTGCCGTGTCTGCCACTGCTGTCGCGCGTTGCCGGCGCTCGGCATATTGCCGGCATGGGTTTGCCAGTCGAGATGGACGATCCGCACGCTTGCGACCCTAGCATCGTAGTCGTGCATGGTCGCAGGATGAGGCGCTTTCGGGAAGAGGGCGTGCTGCGTCAAATAGGCGGTCATTTGACACAGCACGAGGACCGCGCGACCATTGGCGTAGAGAGACACAGAGAGGAGGGTCGTGGACTCATGGAGACTCGATGACAGCCCCTGGTCGTTTCGGTGAGTTCGTACTGCTCAGTGAGCTCGGCAGCGACGTGCTCGGTGAGCGTTATCGTGCGGGCGTGGCGGCGGCGGATGCTGTGCACGACGTGGCGTTGCTCCAGCTGTTCACCGGTCGGGGCATCGATGGCCCGGCAATGGTGCGCGGTGCGCGAGCCTTGCCTGCCGACCTCGATCCGATGGCGGCAGCCTCGGTCGCCCAACGCGTGGGCGAGGTGGACGGCCTTCCGTTCGCCGCGTACCCCTTCCGCAAGGCGTTTGGCCTTCCAGCTTTCCTCGAGCGTGCCAACAACGGCTTCTCGGCCTTGGCGACCGAGCATGCCGCGCTGATCGGCGAGCGTCTGGCCAAGTCGGTCGAGCCGCTGCACCGGGTGGGCTTCGCCCATGGCTTCCTGGTTCCGCAGCTGATCATGATCTCCTCCGAGGGGGAGGCGTTGACCATGGGTTGCGAGCATGCTCAGGTCCTCGCAGCGCAACTCGCCGCCCGCAAGCTCGACCCGTCGTTGACGGTCTATGTGGCTCCCGAGGTCTTGGCGGGGGGCGAACCGCAGCCGAGCGACGATCTCTACTCCCTGGGCGCCGTGCTTTTCGAGCTGCTGACCGGCGCGCCGCTGCGCCTGGATCAGTCCGTCGAGCTGCAGCTCTCGTCGGCGCGTGAGGTGGCGACGGAGGCACCGCTCTCAGGACGCCTCGCCGACCTCTTGGCGCAGAGCCTAACGGCCCGCGAGAACCGCATTGCGGACATCGCGACCTGGCATCGCGACATCAGCGCCTGGCTGCACGAAACGGCCACGATTCTCAGCAATTTCGACCTCGCCTTCCTGATTTACGAGCTGTTCCGGGAGGAGGTGGACGAAGGCGAGGACGAGCCCGAGTCTGCGTCCGAGCCCGACGCTGAGACTGCCACCGTGCCTGCCGTAGCCGTGGCGGCCGCGCCAGCGAATGATTCGTACAGTGCGACCGAGCTGGCCCTGCCGCTGTCGTCGCCCGACGCCAGCGAGAGCCCTTCGGGTGTTTCGACGGCAACCTTCGAGCCCGCGACCCATGACACGGGTTCGTGGGCGGCGGTCGCCGATTCTGCCACGGCCGAGCAAGCGCGGACCTCGAAAGGACCGTGGCTCGCGCTCGCGGCGTTGGCGGCCGTGGCCGTGGGGGGCGGTGGTTGGTGGGCGTTCGGCAATCGGGCTGAGGAGCCGGCTCCGGTGGCGCCGCCGCCGGTCGTGGCCGAGCCGGTCGAAGCGCCGCCGGCCGTCGACATGGTCGCTGCACAGGCTGAGCTCGAGCGCCTGGTCGAGGAACGCACTTCAGACCTCGGAAAGCGCCTGGCGGAGGAGTACGACGGGCAGATCGACGCGTTGGAATCCCAGATCGACAAGGCACGATCGGCCGTGGCCGAAGACGGCACGTCACTGACCCTGTTGTCGGTCCCGAGACCGGTCTATCCGGCGTCGGCCAGTGCATCCGTCCAGCGGGCCGAGGCCAAGGTGCGGGTGCTCGTGGCGCCGGACGGTTCCGTTCAATCGGCGGAGTTGGCGCCGGGAGGCGGAGCCGGAGTTGACTTCGACCGCGCGGCGCTCCAAGCGGCCCGCGCCGCGCGATTCGCAGCCCGAGAAGGCGCGGGCGCGCGCGCCAGCTGGACGGTGCTGACGATCCGGTTCACGCCTCCGTAGCGACTTCCTCGCCGTCACTGGCTTCGCCGTCATTGGCTTCGCCGTCATTGGCTTGCTTGCCGTCACTGGCTTCTTGGGCCGCAGGGCGCGAAGGTGACTCGGGAGCCGCGTCTTCCGCTGCCGGAGCCGATTCGTCCACGGTCGCAGGGTCTGATTCTTGGGGCTGCGCGGAGGCCTCCTCGGTGCCAGGCTCCTCGGATTCTTCGGCCGACTCGCGTCGGAGTGCCCGGGTCGACATCGTCTCGGTCTCGGCGTCTGAATCGTCCTCGAGTGACTCGGCCTCGACGCGTCCCGGTACGCCTTCGGCACCGCTGATCAGCCACAGCTCGATGGCTTCGGTGTCGAGCACTGTGGCAACGCCACCTCCGAGCGCCATGCGCGCGCCGGCACGGGTCACTCCTTCGAGCTGGACGATGCTGTCGACGCCCATCGCAACCGTTTGGAGGGAGAGGCCGTCAGCCAAGGCGAGGAGGGCGCGCAGGGTCTCGGCGTCGCGACCGCCGGGCCGCGGGTCGCGCGCCAGCTCGGGGTGCAAGCGTGCGATATCGAGTGGAAGCTCATGGAGCAGCCGCACCGAGATCTCGCCCTTGCCCAAGCCGTCGACCGCCAGGCGTACGCCGAGATTGCGGACCTGCCAGAGCGCGTCGCGGAGTGAGCCACTCTCGTCGAGCGCCTGGTGGGGCAGGCACAGCACCAGGGCAGCCGGGCTGACCCGGTGTTTTTGGAGAAGCTCCTCGATGCGCTTGCCGAAGTCTGTCTTGAGCACGGCAGTGCCCGGAATCGCCACATAGACCAAAAGGCCATCGCGGTCGGGGAAGCGCTGCTGCCACGCGCCAAGAAGCTTGCACACGCGTTCGAGGGTCCAGTCGGCGACTTTGGCCGCGAGGCCCGTCTGCTCGGCAATCGCGCGCAGGGCTGGCGCCGCGATATTGCCGCGCTCGGCTTCTTGCCAGGTGACCTGGGTCGACAAGCCGACCACACGATCGCTGGCCAACGAGGCAATCGGCTCGAAGGCAATCTCGAGCTGATCGTGGGCCATGCTCTTGCTCAAGGCGTCGGCGAGTGCGGTGCGGCCTCCCACTGCCTCCGGAGAGCGTGCGAGCTCGTAGCGATCCTTGCCTGCCGCCTTGGCGCGGTACATGGCGCGGTCCGCAGCCCGCCGGAGGAGATCCTCGTTGGCGAATCCGAAGGACGACACCGCAATGCCGATGCTGACGCTGGTGGAGACGGTCTGGTCGCCGGTCTCGAAAGGAGCACGCAATGCTTCGAGCGCACGCTCCGCGACCCGCTTGGCGTCTTCGGTACGCACGAGATTCTCCAGCAAGATCACGAATTCGTCGCCACCGAAGCGTGCTGTGGTGTCGCCCGGGCGCAGGCACGTCTCGAGCCGCTGCGCGACCTCGACCAGCAGCGCGTCACCAACGGCATGGCCGTATTTGTCATTGATCCGCTTGAAGCCGTCGAGATCGAGAAAGAGCACGGCAAACGCCGTATCGCCGCGCTGGGCTTGCGCCATCGCGCGTTTCAGGCGGTCCGCGAGCAGGCTGCGGTTGGGCAGGCCTGTGAGCGAGTCGTGGAACGCGCCGTGGAACAGCCGTCGCTCCGCCCGCTTGCGGTTGGTGATGTCGGTGTACATCCCATAGCCGCCGATGCGCTGGTCCGCGAGCACGATGGGATAGCCCAGGATCGCCACCTCGATCGGGGTGCCATCGGAGCGGAGGCGCAGGGTTTCCCGTTCGACCGTGCGGCGGTCGAACACGGCCTGGGAGAGCTCCGTGGCCTCTGGACGCAAGTCGTCCGGCACGATCAGATCCGTCAGGGATCGACCGACCGTGTCTTCCGGGCGCAGCTTGAACAAGCGATAGAAGGGCTCGTTGGCTTCGACGACCCGGTCATCGGTATCGAGGATCACGATGCCGCTCGGCGAATTCTGGAAGAGCTGCCGGAAGAAAGCCCGTTCGCGCTCGAGCGCGGCCTGGGTCTTGGCAGTGGTGTCATCTCCCATCGCACGCAGAATGGCGACCTGCTCGCTACGGCTGTCTTCACCAGCGATCGGCGCCACGGTCAGCTCTACGCGCTGGCTATCACCTTCCTTGGTTCGCAGCTCGGTCGCCATCGCGCGCAGAATCGGCGCACCTTCGGAAGTCGTTGCCAGATCGATCAAGGGCTGGCCATTGGCGTGCAGCAAGACGTCTTCGGCGCGTTCGCCGATCAGCTCGATGCCGGCGAAGCCCGTCAGCTCGCTGAGCCGGCTGTTGGCGAAGGCGATGGAACCCTGGTCGTCGAGGAGCACGAGGCCGTCATAGATCGACTCGATCAGTGTGCGGCTGCGGCTGCGGCTGGTATCGAGATGCTGTTCGATCGTCCGTCGTTCCGTGCGCGCCCGGAGCAGCCGTTCGATTACGCGCAGCCGGGCTCCCAACGCTTGGGGCTCGAGGGGCAGCGTGACGAAGTCGTCGGCACCGGCTTTGAGCGCGCCGCCGAGACGCTCGGCATCGTCGCTGTGGGCGAGGACGATGACAGCGGCTTGTTCGTCGCGGGTGCGGGCTTGCCGACAGAGTCCGAGCGCGTCGGCACCCAGGCCGAGATCGATGATGACGCAGTCGAAGGTCTTGCCGTCGAAAGCTCGGCGGCCGATCGAGCGAAGGGTGAGATCGTGGCTGTGAGACGCGAAGAAGGCAGAGAGCACGGTCCGGATGCGGGCATCCGAGGTGATGGCCAGTACTTTCATGCGCGACAATCCCTGCAGAGCCAGTCGGTCAACCGGCGCGTAGCGAACGGCCATGGAGTCGCACAGTGGAGTTCTTCGCGGACGTTCAAGCCCCGTGAGATTACCACAGCGCTCGCGGGCCTTCGGGCAGAAAGTCCGCTGTTCTCGCCAGCGTTCACGGGCGGGTTGTCCAGGCGGTTCCGAGACCGACGGCAAAGAGGGCCGCGGTGACTGGCCAGGGACCGTCGCCGGCCGCCGTCACCGCGCCCGCGACGATGCAAAGGCCGCCGAAAACCGCGCCCGCGAGCGACGTACGGCGAGCCTCCGGCACCGCCGGCCCGCCGCGTTCGAGGAAGCGCAGGCCTTCCGTGACCAGGAGCGGTGCGCGGGACAGGGCATCGATCAGCTCGGGCGCCAGGCGCAAGCCTTCGCGGGCGACGCGCAACGGGCTCACGTGGTCGAGAAGCACCATGGCGACGTGCCGTCTCGAGGCCGCGGCGAAATCGAAGTCCGGGTCGAGTTGGTGGCCGACACCTTCGAAGGTGATGAGCGCCTTCACCATCAGCACCATCTCGACTGGAAAGAACATCCGGAAGCGGCCGCCGAGGGCGATGGAGTCGAGGA